>DASUIE010000251.1:0-8029 GCA_036273175.1 Allostellaceae bacterium | reverse complement strand
CTGGTTATAAAGGCGGACGATGTCGCCACCGGCGATGCCGCGCGCGGCAGCGTCATCGGGATGAAGGCGCACCCGCTCGCGGCCAACCACTTTCGCGGCGAGGCTGGTCGCGCCGAAATCGAGCTGGCTGTGGAGTCGGGTCGCCGGCTGGTTGGCGACGAGGGTCAGCGGGTACGGCGAGGCTTCCGGTGGCAGCCATGTCGGGTGACCGGGGCAGTCTTCGTAGCCGAACCCGGCGATCGTTTCGGAGACGATCTCGATCTTGCCGCTCGGCGTCGGCAGCTTCGCGCCCTCGGGGTCGCGGCGGAATTCGCGGACGATGCCGCCATCCCAATCCTGCACCGGCAGGACAAGCTCGCCGTCTTCCCAGAACTGGTCGAAGCTCGGCGCGTTGATCCCGCGCTCGGCCATCGCGCGGCGGGTCGGCTCGTAGATTTCCGCAAGCCACTCGCGCGCCGTGCGGCCCTCGGTGAAGGCGCCGCCAAAGCCGAGCCGCTCGGCGAGCCCGGCGAAGATGTCGTAGTCGTCGTACGCCTCGCGATAGGGCGGCACGGCGCGGTGCATCGTCACCAGCAGCGGGTCGCCGGCGGTGCCGCCGATGTCCTCGCGCTCCAGCGTGATCGTCGCCGGCAACACGATATCGGCGTGGCGGGCGGTCGCGGTCCAGGCCGATTCATGCACCACCACCGTCTCCGGCCGGGCAAAGGCGCGGCGCAACCGGCCGAGATCCTGGTGGTGATGGAACGGGTTACCGCCGGCCCAATAAACGAGGCGGATATCGGGATAGGCGAGGCGCCGCCCGTCGTAATCGAAGTCCTCGCCGGGGTGCAGCAGCATGTCGGCGATGCGCGCGACCGGGATGAACTCGGCGACCGGGTTGCGGCCGGTCGGAATGCTCGCGAGCGGCACCGCCAGCGGCGGCTTGCCGGTGTTCGAGGTCGAGCCCAGGGCATAGGCGAAGCCGCCGCCGCACAGCCCGATCTGGCCCAGCATCGCGGCGAGGACGACGCCCATCCACACCGGCTGCTCGCCGTACCGGGAGCGCTGCAGCGATTGCGAGCAGGTGATCAGCGTGCGGCGGCCGGCGCAGCGCCGCGCCAGCGCGACGATGTCGGCCGCGGGGATGCCGCAGAGCGAGGCGGCCCAGGCGGCATCCTTGCCATCGAGAGTGCGCTCGAACTCGGCCCAGCCGGTGCAGTAGCGGTCGAGAAAGGCGCGGTCGTGCAGTCCCTCGGCGACCAGCGTATGGGCGAGGCCGAGCATCAGCGCGACATCGGTGCCGGGGCGGATCGGGTGCCAGGTTGCGTCGAGCTCGGGCGGCAGGTCGTCGCGCAGCGGGCCGATCAGGTGAAACTCGGCGCCGCGGGAGCGGGCCTGCCCCAGGCGGTCGCGGGCGATGTGTTGGCTTGTGCCGCCGCCGCCGACATCGTTGTTCTTCAGCGCCATCCCGCCAAACGCGAGGACCAGCGCGCTTTCGGCGGCGAGCTCGGCCCAGCTCACATTGTTGCCGGCGACCGCGGCTTGCGGGCCGATCACATGCGGCAGGATCACGCTCGCCGCCCCCGAGCTGTAGCTGTTCACCGAGCGGACATAGCCGCCCGCCATGTTGAGAAAGCGGTGAAGCTGGTGCTGCGCGTCGTGGAAGCGGCCGGCGCTCGCCCATCCATACGACCCGCCGAACACCGCGCGCGGTCCGTGCGTTGCATAGACCCGCCGCAGCTCCGCCGAGAGGTGGTCGAGCGCGTCATCCCACGACACCGGCACGAACCCGTCGTTGCCGCGCCTGTCGTCGGGGCCGGGTCCGTGCTCCAGCCAGCCGCGCCGGATCATCGGCCGCGCGACCCGCGCCGGATGCGACAGCGAGGCCGGGATGTTGGCGAGCAGCGCCGAGGGCGCCCGGTCGCGCGGATGCGGCACGATCTCGACATCGCAATCGTGCATCACCACCGAAAACGCGCCCCAATGCGAGCTGTGCGGAACGCGGCGATCCACCACCGTCACCGCTTGCTCGCGCCGATATGGGCGACCGCCTCGATCTCGACCTTGAGCGAGGGCTCGGCCAGCGCCGCCACCTGCACCAGCGTCGAGGCCGGGAAGTTGCCGGTGCCGAAGAACTCGCGGCGGGCCTTCCACACCTCCTCGCGGCGTTTGATGTCGGTGACGAAGATCGTCACCTTGACGATGTCGGACGGCGCGCCGCCCGCCGCCTTCAAGAAGTGACCGATCTTGGTGAAGATCGCCTTCGCCTGCGTGTATTCGTCCGGCTCGCCGCGGCCGACCATGCCGGCGAAATAGGCGACGCCATCGACCACGAGGCAGTTCGACCAGGTACCGGGCGGCGGCTCCGGCACTTCCGGGGCGGTGACGCGGGCGATGCTACTCATGGTGCAGCACCACACGGCCGCGCACCTTGCCGCCGGTCTTGAGGTCGCTCAGCGCCTGGCTCGCCTGGTCGGCCGGCCGCGTCTCGGTCGGGATCGGCGGCACCTTGCCAGCCTTCACCAGAGCCAGGAGCTCGCGCAAATCCTCGAGCGTGCCGACATAGGAGCCTTCGATGGTCATCATCTTGAACGGGAATAGCACCGTCGAGATCGGGTTGGCGCCGCCGTAGAGCCCGACCATCACCAGCTTCCCGCCCTTGCGCAGCACATCGACGCCGAACTGCATCGTCTTTGGCGAGCCGACGAAGTCGATCGCCGCCGCGGCCCCGCCGCCGGTCGCCTCCATGACCTGCTTGACCGCGTCCGGGGCGGCGTTGTCGATCGTCGCGACGGCGCCCATCTGCCGCGCCTGGGCACGCTTCTGCGCGTCGATATCGGCGACGATCACCTTGCCCTCGACCGCGGCCGGCGCGATGTGGATGGCGCTGCCGCCGACCCCGCCGGCGCCGATGATGACGAGATGGTCGTCCTCGGTCAGATGATCGCGCGTCTTCTTCAGCGCCGAGAACGCGGTGATGCCCGAGCAGGTATAGGTCGCGGCGAGGCCCTGCGGGATGCCGTCATGCGGCAGGAGGTACCGCCCGTGCGGCACGATCACGTGGCTGCCATAGCCGCCGGCGACGCGGGTGCCGAGCGTGCGCGGCCGCAGGCACAGCAGCTCCTCGCCCTTCTGGCACACCGCGCATTCGCCGCAGCCGATCCACGGATAGGCGACGACCTTGTCGCCGACCTCGACGCCCGTTGCCTGCGGCCCGAGCGCAGCGACGGTGCCGGCGATCTCGTGCCCCATCGTGAAGGGCAGCTTGACCCCGCGCGCTTCGAGCGAGATCTGCTTGCCATCGCCGAGGTCGAAATGTCCGTCCCAGATATGCACGTCGCTGTGACACACCCCGGCCGCCTCGACCTTGAGCAGCACCTCCTCGCCCCGCGGTTCGGGATCGGGGTATTCGCGCATCTCCAGGGTCTTGCCCCATTCGATGATCTGCATCGCGCGCATGGTCATGCCCTTTCGTGGATCGCCCGCCATACCCGTTCCGGCGTGGCCGGCATGTCGATGTGGCCGATGCCGTGCTCTCTGAGCGCGTCGACGAGCGCGTTCATCACCGATGGCAGCGCCCCGGCGCACCCGGCCTCGCCGCAGCCTTTCGCGCCGAGCGGGTTGGTCGTGCACGGCACCGGGTGGCTGGCATGGACAAAGCTCGGCGCGTCGTCGGCGCGCGGCATCGCATAGTCCATGTACGAGCCGGTGAGGAGCTGCCCGTCCTCGTCGTAGACGACGCGCTCGCGAAGGGCTTGGCCGATCCCCTGGACGATGCCGCCATGCGCCTGGCCGTCGACCAGCAGCGGGTTGATGACGACGCCGAAATCGTTGACGAAGGTGTACTTCACCACATCGACCGTTCCGGTATCGGGATCGACCTCGACCTCGGCGATGTGACACCCGTTCGGGAAGGCCGAGGGCGGACCGTCGTAGATGTCGGCGACATCGAGGCTCTGTGGCAGTTCCGGCGGCAGTTCGAGCCCGGCGCGGATCTGCGCCGCCAGCTCCATCACCCCGACCGAGCGGTCGGTGCCGGCGATCACATAACGCCCGGCACGGAACTCGATATCGGCCGCTGCAGCCTCCAGGACATGCGCGGCGATCTGCCGGCCCGCCTCCACAACCTTTTCGGCGGCGCCGACGATCGCGTTGCCGCTGACGATCATCGATTTCGAGCCGCCGGTGCCGCCGCCGGCGATCAGCTCGTCGCTGTCGCCCTGCAAGAGGCGGATGCGCTGGAACGGGATGCCGAGTCGCGCCGCCAGCACCTGGGCGAACGGCGAGGCATGCCCTTGGCCATAGTCGAGCGTGCCGGTGATGATCGTGACGGTGCCGTCTTCCTCGAAGCGGATGCCGCCCATCTCGCGGCCCGGCGGGCCGGTCAGTTCGAGGTAGTCGCTGATGCCGCGGCCCCGCAGCTTGCCGCGCTTTTTGCTTTCCGCCTTGCGCGCGGCAAAGCCGTTCCAGTCGGCCAGCGTCACCGCCTGGTTCAACAGGCCGGTGAAGTCGCCGCTGTCGTAGGTGGTGCCGTTCGGCGCCTTGTACGGCATCGCCTCGCGCGGGATGTGGTTGCGCCGCCGCAGCTCGACCGGGTCGATCCCCATCTCGGCCGCGGCGGCATCGACCAGCCGCTCCATGTAGTAATTCGCCTCCGGCCGCCCGGCGCCGCGATAGGCGCCGACCGGGGTCGTGTTGGTGAACACGACCTTGGTGCTTACCTCGATCAGCGGCGTCTTGTAGACGCCGAGCGTGTTCCTGACCGCGTTGCGGGTCGGCGGGCCGGCCGCCCCGTAGCGGGCACCGATATTGCCGTGAATGTCGAGCCGCACCGCGAGGAAATTTCCGTCCTTGTCGAGCGCCAATTCGGCGGTCGTGTCGGCGTCGCGGCCGTGCGTGTCCGACACGAAGCTGCCCGAGCGTTCGTCGGTCCACTTGACCGGGCGGCCGAGCGCGCGCGCCGCGAAGAGGATGCAGAAATGCTCCGACATGTCCGGCTGCTTCATGCCGAACGAGCCGCCGACCCGGTCGGTCAACACCCGCATCTTGTCGCGCCCGACCCCCATGATCTGGGCGATGTAGTTGCGAAAGCCGAATACGCCCTGGCAGCCGATATGGAGCGTCCAGCGTTCGGTCTTCGCATCGTATTCGGCGAGCGCCGCGCGCGGCTCCATCGCGTTGACGACGATGCGGTTGTTCCTGAGGTGCAGGCGCGTCACGTGCGCGGCGCTGGCAAAGGCGGCCGAGACTTTCTCGCTGTCGCCGAAATGGAAATCGACCCCGACATTGCCGGGTACGTCGTCATAGACCAGCGGCGCGTCGGGCGCGTCCGCGAGGCCCGGCTCGGTCACGGCGGGCAGGGGTTCGATATCGACGACGACCGCCTCGGCGGCGTCCTTGCCCGCGGCAATGGTCTCGGCGATGACGGCGGCGACCGCCTCGCCGACATGGCGCACCTTGTCGGTCGCGAGCGCGTACCGGATCGGTTGCGGCATCGGCGTGCCGTCGCGGTTGTTCATGACCTGCCGCGCCGGGAGCGGACCGACGCCGCCGGCCTTCAGATCGTCCGCGGTGTAGACCGCGAGCACCCCCGGCATCGCGCGCGCCGCCTCGATGTCGACGCCGCGGATCACGCCATGCGCGTAGGGGCTGCGCACGATCACGCAGTAGGCCTGGCCGGGCACGTTGAAATCGTCGCTGTAATGCCCCTCGCCGCGCACGAGGATCGGGTCTTCGGTGCGCGGCACCGGCTGGCCGATCGCGAAGCGCTCCTCGGGGCCCAGAATGCTGGGATCGATAGCGTCGTTCATGCATCACCTCGTTATTGGCCTCAGACTATCTCACCGGCGGCGTCAGTCCCGTGATATTTCGACACGGCAATGCCGCCGCCGCTCCTCCTCTTGCAGGACATCAGCCTCCGTTTCGGCGCGACGCCGCTCCTCTCGGGGGCGGGGCTGAGCGTCGGCGCCGGCGACCGCGTGTGCCTTGTCGGGAGAAACGGCTCGGGCAAGTCGACGTTGCTGCGCATCGCCGCCGGCCTCATAGAGCCCGATGCCGGGAGCCGCTTCGCCCAGCCTGGCGCGACGATCCGCTACCTGCCGCAGGAACCCGACCTCGCCGGGTTCGCGACGACCCTCGACTACGCCGCCGCAGGGCTCGATGATGGCCGCCACCGCGCCCTCTATCTCCTCAAGGAGCTGGGGCTTTCCGGCGAGGAGGACCCGGCCGCGCTTTCCGGCGGCGAGATGCGCCGCACCGCCCTGGCCCGCGCTTTGGCGCCATCGCCCGACATCCTGCTCCTCGACGAGCCGACCAACCATCTCGACCTTCCCGGCATCGAATGGCTGGAGCGCGAGCTCGCCGGGATGCGCTCCGGCATCGTGCTGATCAGCCACGACCGGCGGCTCCTGGAGCGGCTGTCGCGGCAGACCGTGTGGCTCGACCGCGGCGCAACCCGCGTGCTCGACGACGGCTTCGCCGGGTTCGAGGCCTGGCGCGACACGGTGCTGGCGCAGGAGGAGAGCGAGTTCCACAAGCTCGGCCGCAAGATCGCGATGGAGGAGGATTGGCTGCGCTACGGGGTCACCGCGCGCCGCACCCGCAACGAGCGCCGCCTCGGCGAATTGCACGAGCTGCGCCGCAAACGGCGCGAGCGGCGGGCCGCGCAGGGCAATGTGCGGATGAACGCGGCGCAGGCCGACCTCTCGGGCCGGCTCGTCGCGGTCGCCGAGGGGGTCGGCAAGTCCTACGGTGGCCGGCCGATCGTGCGCGGCTTCTCGACCCGCATCCTGCGCGGCGACCGGGTCGGCATTGTCGGGCCGAACGGCGCCGGCAAGACGACGCTGCTCAACCTCTTGACCGGGGCGCTGGAACCGGACGAGGGCACGGTGCGGCTCGGCACCAACCTCGCCCAGGTCACGCTCGACCAGCGGCGCGAGAGCCTCGACCCCGAACAGGCTCTCGCCGACGCGCTGACCGGTGGCGGCGACACGGTCAACGGCCGGCATGTCGTCGGCTACATGAAGGATTTCCTGTTCCGTCCCGAGCAGGCGAAAACGCCGGTCGGGGTGCTGTCCGGCGGCGAGCGGGCGCGGCTGACCCTGGCGCGCGCCTTTGCCCGCGAATCGAACCTGCTGGTGCTCGACGAGCCGACCAACGACCTCGACCTCGAAACCCTCGACCTCTTGCAGGAACGTCTCGCCGATTATCCCGGCACCGTGCTGCTGGTCAGCCACGACCGCGATTTCCTCGACCGCGTCGTGACCTCGGCGATCGCCGGAGACGGCGACGGGCGCTGGACCGAATATGCCGGCGGCTACACCGATATGCTGGCGCAGCGCGGCGCGCCGCGTCCAGCCGCGCCGGCTCCGCGAAAGGAGGCGCGCCCGATTGCCCCGGCCCCGCCGCCGCGCCCGCGCCGGATGAGCTTTGCGGACCGGCACGCGCTGGAGACTTTGCCGGCGCGGATCGAGGAATTGCAGGCGCGGGTCGCTGCGTATGGCGAGGAACTGGGCGATCCGGGGCTTTACGCGCGCGACCCGCGAAAATTCGGCGAGGCGACGGCGAGGCTGGCGGCGGCGCGGGCGGAGATGGACGCGGCCGAGGAGCGGTGGCTCGACCTCGAAATCCTGCGCGAGGCGCTCGAAGCCGGTCTATCCTGACGCACCTTCGTGGAGCACGACCGATGAACCATGACAAGCGCGGTTTGCCGCTCTCCACCGACAGCGCGGAGGCAACTTCCCTGTTCGATCGGGCGGTCGAGCAATATCTTCGCTTTCACATCGACGCGATGCCGCTGATCGGCCAGGCGATCGCCGCGGACCCACATTTCGCGCTGCCGCATTGCCTCAAGGGCTACCTGATGCTGAGCGCGGCGAACCCCGCCTTTCGCGCCGAGATCGCGGCCTCCCTGGCGGCGGCCGAGGCCGGCGCAGAGGGTGCGAGCGAGCGCGAGCGGCTGCATGCCGCCGCCCTGTAGGCCTGGGCCGGCGGCGGGCTCGACCGCGCCTTCGCGATCTGGGGCGATATCCTCGACGCGCACCCGACCGAC
>DASUIE010000250.1:0-13146 GCA_036273175.1 Allostellaceae bacterium | reverse complement strand
AGCCGCGTGTCGGGATTGTCCTTCCACTCGACCTTGTAGCTTTCCGCGCCCATCGCCGCGAGGAAGCGCGTGCCCCCTGCCGAGGCGAGAAACCACGCGAAATCGAAGATTTTGATGCCCTGCAGCGGGAACGGCTTGTTGTGCCGCGCCGACAGGCGCGGGTTCTCGACCTTGCGGGGCTGCGCCGGCACGCTCGGCCGGCGCGCGGCCTCGCCGAGTATCGCCTCGCTGTCCTCGCCGAGCAGCGGGGCGCGCCGCCCGACCTGCCAGCTCGTCTTGTTGCTGAGCCATTTGCTGGTCGGGTAGGGGAACGAGCGGCCGAGCTCGGGATGCTCGACCTCGGCAAAGGTCTTGCGCACCCACCAGTGCTCGTCGAGCGCGTTCTCGTGCGGCTTTCTGAGCGGCGCCCAGAGCAGCCCGGCATTCTGCGCCTCGAGCCACGGCATGTCCTTATAGGTCCAGGCTCGGACAAACCGCTGCACGATGTCGAGCATGTGCGAGCGCGCCTCGTCGGCCCCGGCCGTTCCGGGAACTTGCCGCGCCCGCAAATTCACCTCGGGGGCTGGCGGCTGGAGGTCGGCCTGCGCGTTGTACTTGCCCAGCAGCGGCACGAGGTTCGCGAGGTCGCGGGCGCCCATGCCATGGGTGATGAACCAGCGCCCGTCTTTCGTATGGCAGATGCTGGGGCTGTGATTGGGACCTTCGGAGGCATGGCGGCAGGTGAGCCGCCACAGCGGCACCCGCCGGCACACCCAGTACATCAAATCCTGCTCCGGGTTTTTCGACACCGCCTCGTGGATCGCGAGCGAGACATCCTGTCCCTCGCCGCTGCGCTCGCGATGGATCAGCGCGCCGATGATGCCGGTGGCCATCTGCTCGCCGGCGATGTGATAGGCGTGCCAGATCTGCGGCGCGATCGGCGGCGTGTCGTATTCGAACCCGGGGTCGGGGTCGTAGCCGCAATTCATCATCGGGCCGCCGAGCGCGAGATGAATGAGGTCCGACCCCTTGAAGTCCTTCCAGGGCCCGTCATCGCCGAACGGCGTCATCCTCGCCGTCACCAGCGCCGGAAAGCGCGCGTTGAGCGCCGCGTGATCGAGGCCCAGCACCTCGTTGAGCGCGCCGCAGCTCGCGTCCAAGAGGATGTCGGCGCCGCCGAGGAGGCCCAGCAGATGCTCCTGCGCCGGTTTCTCACGCAGGTCGAGCGTCACGGATTTCTTGTTGCGGTTGTAGTTCCAGAAGAACAGCGACCGTTCGAGCCCCGGCTCGTCGTTCAGGAACGGGCCGATGCGCCGCGTCGCGTTGCCTTCGGGCGGCTCGATCTTGATGACCTCGGCGCCGAGCCCCGCGAGCAGCAGCCCGCAATACTCGGCCCGCTCGTCGGCGATTTCGATCACGCGCAGCCCGGCCAGCATGCCGGGGCCGGCGTTTCCGATCATCTCGCCCGGCCCGCGTTCAGACATGGCCCCTCGCCCCCTCCAAATTCACGGGGACGATTCTTACGCGATCGGGTCTTGTCGGGCCAGCCTGGGTCTACGGCGTCGCGGGGCCGGCCAGGCCCAGCCCGTTGCGGATGGCGATCCGCCCGAGCCGGCGTTGGACAAGGCGGACGATGGCGAACGCGGCCTGCAGCGGGATCCCGAAGCAGGCGACGCCGATCGCGAAGACCAGCAGCTTGTCGCCAAGGGAGGGCAGCAGCTCGGCCTGGCGCAGCAGCACCGTGATTCCCTCGTTGACGCCGATCGCGGCGCCCGAGCCCGACGACATCACCATCACGAAAAAGGCGCGGGCGATGTTGGGGAACAGCAGCAGGCTCGCGAGCGGCGAACCCCGCCGCAAATGGCGGAGCGCATCCACCCCGCTATCGGCGATATAGGCCGCCGCATACGGCACCAGCGAGACCGCGACGATCATCATTCCGGAAAGCCCGGCGCCGCGCGGGATCGCGTTGAGCAGAAAGAACATAACGACAAACGTCGGCGCCGCCCGCATGAGCCCGGTTACCGTCGTGGCGGCGGCGCCGGCAAACCCGCCCGGCAGCCGTGCGAAAGCGAGCAGCCCGCCGAGGAGCAGACCGAGCGCGAGGGCGATGCCGGCGATCTCGAAATTGACCGTCATCCCGGCGAGGAAATGCGGCACGAAACCGAACAGCGACGGCGGAACGGAACTCATGCCGCGGCCTGGCGCCGCTCTAAATGCGCCTGGAGCCGGCGGCACAGCCATACGACCAGCATCACCACGGCCGTGTAAAAGACCAGCAGCAGCGTATAGGTCGTGGTCCGGCCGCTCGAAAACGACGTGATATCGGTCAGCGCGCTCAACAGCTCGGGCGCACCGATAAAGCTGGCGATTGGCGTACCCTTGGCCGCGTTGATCAGAAACGCGGCGATCTGCGTCGCCGCCCGGCTCAGCGCGCGCGCGAAGAGATCGAGCGGCCGGCCCGACCGTTCTGCCCTGAGCGTCAGCAGAGCCTCGGCGATCGCCTGGCCGGCATTGGCGCCATTGGCCAACCCCAGCGCCAGGATCGCCGCGCAAAGCGCCCCGTTCGACGAATAGGTGATGACCGAGTGCATGACCGCGGAGACGATCACCAGCGTCAGCACGATCGGCGAGGATTGCACCGCGATCGTGATGGCGCGCACCGGCCAGTGCAGCAGCCGATAGCGCGAGCCGGCCATCGCTCCGAACAACAGCGCGAACCCCAGCGTCGCGGCCAGGGCGCCGGCGATCAGCATCAGCGAGTTGGCGACGCCGCTCATGAACATCGACCGGGCCGGCACGGTCTTCAGCATCGGCAGCTGGAGGTCGGACCCGGTCAGCCGGTTGTACCAGCGCTCGAATGCCGTCACCGGGGCGGCGATCGCGGTAGGCTCCAGCGCGTTGTCGAAAGGCGGCAGGATGCAGGCCGGATTGCCGCTGCCGGTATCGGTGTTGCAATCGGCGCGCGCCCACACCGCCTGCTGCCGTTCGAGAAAGGCGGTGCCGACATGGTTCGCCTTCGCCGCCTCCAGAAAGACGCCGTCGCGATGGAAAATCTGGCTCATCAAGTCGAGCGCGCGGGCGAGCTTGTCGCTTCCGTTGCGGGCGGCGCCGATGCCCCAGGGCACCGGGGTAAAGCCGAACTTGGCGTCGAACCGGCCGGCGAAATCGGGGTCGGTGAAGTAATAGGCGAAAAAGCTGTCGTCCTGCGCCGCCAGCGAGCAGGTCCCGTCTCTGAGCCGGTCCGGAAGCATGGCGCTGTCGGCGAACAGCATCAGGTGGGCGCCGTGCGACACCAGCTCCGAATTGGACCCGTTGCCGATCGACACGCAGACGGTGCGCCCGCGGAGCTCGTCCCAGCCGGCGATGCGGAGGTCGCGCCGGCCGACCAGGATCGTCTCGGACCGGTAGTAATGCGGCCGGATAAACCGCGCCTGCCCGTCGCGCTGGGTGTTGTGTCCCATCGTCGCGATCGCCAGGTCGATGCGGTTGTCGGCCAGCATCGGGATCCGGCTTGCCGCGTTGACCTTGGTGAATTCGGGCTCGACGCCGAGCCGCTTCGCGATGGCCCGGGCCACGTCGATCTCGTATCCGCGGTGCTTGCCGTTCTTGAGCCTTCCGAAGAGCGGGTATGAATTATGGACACCGACGCGAAGCTTTCCCGAGCACAGGATGCGGACCAGCCCGCCGCTGTCGGGTTCGGCGCATCCGGCCGCGCGCGCTTCCTGGATGACGCGGTCGAGCGCCGCGTCGGGTGAATGCTGCTGCGCCTCGGCTCCGGCCGCCAGGGCCATCCCCGCCGCGAGGGCGAGGCACAGGGTCAGCAGGCGACCGGGCAACCGAGCGCTCCGGGCGCCGCGATCTCGACGATATGCATATCGGCGAAAGTGTAGGGGCCGTAGCGGTGGATCGACCGCCCGTCTTCGAGCTGCAGGATCGCGCGGGTCATCAACTCGGCCTTTTCCGCCGGAATGTGCACCATCACGGTCGCCGCGACCCGCAGCGTAAGACCGAGCGGCTCGATGATCGTCCGCGACAGTTCGAGGTTGACGAACGCGTTATGGGTGACGATCGCGCGTCCGCCCGGCGCCAGGTGCTCGGGCAGCCCCTTGAGAAACCGGTCGAGCAGCATGCGTCCGTCCGGCCCGCCAAAGCTCCAGCTCGGCAGGCGCCCGGTGAAATCGGCGCGCACCATCGGAAAATGCGGCAGGTTGGCGGCGATCAGGCCAAACCGCCGTCCGGCGACGGGTCGCCACATATCGCCGTGATGACATTCCGCGACGCCGCCGTAGCCGAGCTCGTCAAGCAGGTCGAGCCCCGACCTGACCGCGTCGGCCTCGATGTCGACACCGCAGAGCGAGGCAGCCCCGAGTTCTCCCAGCGCGGCGAGGACGACCCCGCTGCCCGAGCCGATCTCCAGAACATCGGCCCCGCGGACCCATCCGGCGCGCCCTTTCAACCCCTGGATCAGGGCCGCGGTGTACTCGCTCGGACGCAGCGCCGCGACCGGTGCGGCCTCGCGGTACCGGGCGGCGGGGCTCGCGCTCATCCGGCTGACGCCGGTTTCGGAAGCCGGTGCGGCATTTCCATCGCCGCCAGCCGCCGCACGATTTCCAGCGAAACCGGATCGTCCGGGAACTCGGCCAGAACCGCCTTGTACAGGGCGACCGCCCGCGCGAAATCCTCGCGGACCAGGGCCTCGTAGGCCGGCTGGGTCAGCTTGCACAGGCGCAGCGTCGCCGCATCGGGTTCGAATTGCGGATCGGAGCCATAGGCGCCCATCAGCTCGTAGATCGGGATTTTGCTGCGCCGCCCCTTGACCAGAACGTCGTCGATCGGCCGGACGCAGAGCCGCTCCCCCGCCTCGCGGTACACGCTCTGGCTGATGCAGATATTGGTGCCGAAATTCTTGTTGATGCCTTCGAGGCGCGAGGCGACGTTCACGCCGTCTCCCATCACCGTATAGGCCATGCGGGAGAGGGAGCCGATATTGCCGACCAATACCGCGTCGCTGTGGATGCCGATGCGGATGTTGAGCGGCTTCAGCCCCTCGGCCTCCCAGCCCTTGTTGAGCTCGTGCATCGCCTGCTGGATGCGCAGCGCGGCGATGCTGGCGTGCCAGGCATGATCGTCGAGCAGCGCCGGGGCGCCCCAGAACGCCATGACGCCGTCGCCGATGAACTTGTCGATCGTGCCGGCCTCGTCGTTGACCGCGTTGGTCACGGCTTCGAGATAGGCCGAGACCCGCATCAGCAGCTCCTGCGACGGGATTGCCTCCGACAGCGTCGAGAACGCCTCCAAATCCGAGAAGAAGATGGTCAGAAACCGGCTATGCCCGCCGAGCTCCAGCCGGCGGTCGGAGCCGATCAGCTGCTTGACCAGCCCGACCGGCACATAGGAGGAGAACGATTTGACCGTCGCGTCGAGGGTGCCGATCGCCTTCGCCAGGACCGAGACTTCGCGGATCACCGAGTCGAGCGGCTTCACCTCGTGCTCGGTGAAATCCTCGATCTGCCCGACCCTGCGGGAGAGCTGTTCGAGCGGCGCGGAGAGCGCGGCCGACAGGAAGTAGATGACGACGATCTCCAGCACGATCGCCAGCACCCCCATGACCAGCAGGCGGTTGTTGTGCTTCTTGAAGGTGCGGGTGAAATCGTCGAGCGGGGTGATGATGAACAGCTGCCACTTGTTGCCGAACTGCAGCGGCAGCGTCGTATAGCTCGCGACGTATTGCTTGCCGTCATAGGCAAAGGAATAAAGCTCCTCGCTGTTGCGCGGGCGCAGGCTGAAGGCAACCGCCGGCAGCTCGTTGCCGAGCGAGGTGATGTGCTTCAGGTTCACCCGGCCGTCGGAGTCCGTGTAGGTCCGCTCGCGCTGCGAATTGGCGATGACCCCGTCCTGCGCATCGAGGATATAGCTCAGCGTGTTCGGGCTGATCTTGTCTTCGGCGAGATATTCGGAGAGCCCGTCGAGGGTCAGGTCGGCGGCCGCGACCCCGGTGACCTTGCCGTCGGCGACGATGGGCGCGGCGACGGTGAAGCCGATCAGCCCGAGCGCGGCGAAGACGTCGGGGTCGGTGATGTAGAGCGCACCCTCCTGCACCGTCTTGCGGTACCAATGCCGGGGCCGCGGGTCGTAAGTCGTCGCGTGGTCGGTGCTGCCGATCTCGTGCCGGTCGGCATCGAGAAACACATAGTGATCGACCGGTCCGGCGCCGCGCGGCGGTTCGATCCAGCGATAGGCGAACTTGACGCCTTTGGGCGGCAGCTTGCCCTGGACCTCGACAGTCGGGTTGATCCGGCGCGCCTGGCGGAACGAACCGTCCGACATGCCGACATACATGCTGATCAGCTTGTCGCTGTGGAGGAGGATGCTGAACAGGTATTTGAGCGAGCGGTTGTCGGAGTAGAAATCGGGCTGCTGGCTGCCGACGGCCGCGGCGCTGCGGACCAGCGACTTGATCGCGTCGAGCGTATTCTGGATGTTCGCGACCGCTTCGACGCGGAACCGTTCGATCAGCTCGTCGGCGTTGGAGCGGGCGATCGAGTCGTTCGAAAGATAGGTTACCGTCACCATCGTGAAGAAGACCGGCACGGTCAACAGCACGAACAGACTCAGGATTGTCGGCCGCAGTCGCAATTTGTGGCTGAAGAAACGGGTCATCAGATCGCCCAACGCTCGATCCGTCCCGTTATGACCCCAACGTGGTTTAAGTCCTATTAAGATTTGGTGCGATTTCGCACGGGCCGGTGCGACCCGTTCGCGCGCTAAACCATGCTGAACCCGCCGCTGATGCTGATGACCTGGCCGGTGATCCAGCCGCCGCCGGCGGAGGCGAGCAGGGCCACCATCGGCGCGACGTCAACGGCTTGTCCAAGCCGGCGCAGGGGGTAGAGCCGCACGAGCTTGTCGCGGTTGGCCTCGACCCAATCGCGGTCATGGGCGGTCTCGACAAGGCCGAGCGAGATCACGTTGGCGGTGGTGCCAAACCGGCCGAACTCCTTGGCGAGCGATTTGGTCAGCCCGATCACCCCGGCTCGTGCCGCCGCGACGATCGACAAGCCGCTTTCGCCGATCCGCGACGAATCGCCGATCAAGGAGACGATGCGTCCCGCACCGCTTTTTTCGAGATGCGGCGCGGCGGCGTGGCAGCAATGGATCGCGCCGTAGAGGCAGGTGTCGATCTGGCGGCGCCAGTCTTCCGGTGTCGTCTCGGTAAAGCGCTGCCGCTTTGCGGCCCCGGCATTGTTGACGAGGATGTCGAGCCCGCCGAATTCGGCCGCGACGCGCGCGACCATCGCCTGCACCGCGGCGAAATCCGAGACATCGGCGCGGATCGCTTCCGCCTTGCCGCCGGCGGCCACGATCTCGGCGGCGACGGCCTGCGCGTCGTCGCGCGAGCTGCGGTAGTTGACCGCGACCGCCGCTCCCTCGGCCGCCAGGGCCAGCGCGATCTCGCGCCCGACACCATTGGCGCCGCCGGTGACGAGCGCGGTCTTCCCCGCCAGGTTCAGGTTCATGTCTTCTCTCCCATCAGCCGGAAGATGCGCTCCGGCGTCATCGGCAGTTCGAGAATATCGGCGCCGAGCGCATCCGCCAGCGCATTGGCGATCGCCGCCGGCGCGCCGATCGTGCCGCCTTCTCCCATGCCGCGAAACCCGCCGAGCGTCGCCGGCAATTGGGTTTCTATGTGCACCGTCTCGATCGCCGGCACCTCCCCGGCGATCGGGATCGCATAGTCGGCGAGGCTCGCGGTCAGGAGCTGCCCCGTGTCGTCGTAGACGATCTCCTCGGACAGCGCCGCCCCGATCCCTTGCGCGACCGCGCCGTGCACCTGGCCCTCGACGATCATCGGGTTGATGACCCGGCCGCAATCCTCGGCGACGACGTAGCGGTGGATCGTCACCCGCCATGTCTCCGGGTCGACCTCCAGCGCCGCGATATGCGTCGCCGAGGTGGTCGTGCCGAAGAACGGGTCGTAGACCTTGGTGACTTCCAGCTCCTCGCGCGCGTCGCGGGGCAGCCGGCCCATCTCGGAATAGACCGCCTTTGCCACCTCGCGAAAATTCATCGACCGGTCGGTGCCCGCCACGAAGACCCGGCCGTCCGCCGCCTCGATGTCCTCGACCGCGGCTTCGAGCAGGTGCGAGGCGGCGCGGATCACCCGCTCCTTCAGCAGCCGCGCCGCCGCGGTCGCCGCGCCGCCGGCGAGCACCGCGCTGCGGCTCGCATAGGTGCCGGTGCCGTGCGCGACCGCGGCGCTGTCGCCTTGGACGATCTCGATATCCGCGAACCGCGCGCCGAGCTCGTCGGCGATTACCTGCGCCAGCGTCGTCTCCAGCCCCTGCCCGTGCGAGGCGATGCCAAAGCTGGCGGTGACGGCGCCGGTCGAGTCGAGCCGCACCGTGGCGGTCTCGGTGCCGGTGTTGATCGGCATCCCGGGCGCCGCCGAGATGCGCGAGCCGATCCCGGTCAGCTCGGCATAGCTGGCGACGCCGATGCCGTAGAGCCGACCCTCGGCCCGAGCCTTCTTCTGCGCCGCGCGCAAGCCCGCGTAGCCGATCGCGGCGCAGGCCGTGTCGAGACCTTCGACAAAGCCGGAGCGGTCCCAGACGATCCCCGAGGCGGCCCGGTACGGAAATTCCGCTTCCGTCACCAGGTTGCGGCGACGCAATTCGACGGGATCGAGGCCGAGCTTCCGGGCGGCCATGTCGATCAGCCGCTCGGTGACGAAGGCGGCGATCGGACGCCCGACCCCGCGATAGGGACCCATCGGCGCCTTGTCGGTCGCGACGGCCCGCACCCGGCCGCGATACGCCGGGACGCGATAGGGGCCGGGCAGAAAGCTCACGACCTGAACCGGCTCCAGCGCGGCGGTCCAGGGATAGATCGAATAGGCCCCGACATCGCCGATCGCCTCGGCCTCGAGCGCCAGGATGCGGCCATCGGCGTCGAGCCCGAGCTCGGCCTCGACGATCTCGTCGAAACCGTGACTGGTCGTCGCGATGTCTTCGAGCCGCGTTCCGGTCCAGCGCACCGCGCGGCCGAGATGGCGCGCCAGCACGGCGCAGAGGATTTCCTCCGGGTACAGCGACGCCTTGCCGCCGAACCCGCCGCCGACCTGCGAGGCGACGACGCGGATGCGAGACCCCGGCATGTCCAGCAGGTCCGCAAGGAGGTCGCGGATGATCCCCGGCACCTGCGTCGATCCCGTCAGCGTGATCGCACGCCGCCCGCGGTCCCACTCGGCGAGATAGGCGCGCGGTTCCATCGCCGCCGGCGCCTTGCGGTGAAACCGGAACCGGCCGCCGACCCTTACCGCCGCTTCCGCCATCGCCGCCGCCGCATCGCCGCGGGCGAATTCGCGGACGGCCAGCACATTCGTGCCGGCCTCGTCGTGCAGCAGCGGCGCGTCCTCCGCGGCGGCGGCCTCGGGGTCGATAAGCGGGGAAAGCGGCTCGAAGTCGATCTCGATCCGCTCGGCCGCATCCTCGGCGAGGGCGCGGCTCTCCGCCAGAACCGCGGCGACCGGCTCGCCGACATAGCGGACCTTGCCGTGGGCGAGCGGGTAGTTGTCGGTCGCGTGGTAACCCGCCATCCGCGAGGTCGCCCGCACCGGGCCGGCCAGCCCCTCCAATTCGGCGGCCGTGAAGATCGCGGCCACCCCAGGCATCGTCGCGGCGGCCTCGGCGCGGATGGCTGCAATCCGGGCATGGGCCTCGTCGCTGCGCCGGAAGGCCATGTGCAGGGCGCCGGAAACGATCCGGTCGGCGGTGAACTGGCCCGCGCCGGTCAACAGGCGCGGATCCTCCACCCGTCGGACCCGCGCCCCGATATTTCTCGGGCGGATCAGCGGGTCGCCGGCAGCCGTCACTTGTCGAGCCAGACCGTCGCCAAATCCTGGTTCGCGAGGTGGCTGGGGCCGATCGACCAGCCCTTGACGTAGGAATGGTACGGCACGATCCGGTACCACCAGACCACATACGGCTGGTGCGCCTCTTCGCCGAGATTGTGCTTTTCGAACTCGAACATCAGCTGGTGCTGCTTTGCCGGGTCGGGCTCGTGCAGCATCTTGTCGTAGAGCGCGTCGGCCGCCTTGTCGTCATAGCCGCCGTAATTCTCCGACGACGCTCCCAGCTCCTTCTGCACGTCGAGGAGCGGGTTGACGATGCCGTGCCCCGGCGCCTCGACCGCCACGTCGAAATTGCCGGCGCGCAGGGCCTCGTACCACGGACCGCTGGGCACGACCTTCTGCGTCACCTTGAGCCCAATCTTGGCCCAGTCGTCGATCAGCGCGAGCGCGACGTATTTGTACGGCTGCTCGACGTTCCGGTTGAGCAATTCGAAGCTGAGGTTTTCGGCCCCCGCCTCTTTCAACAGGCGCTTCGCCTCGGCGCGCGATTTCTCGATATCGGGCCAATATCCGGCGATCGTTTCCAGCTCGGCCTTGGTCGGCGCGAGCGGCGAGTCGGGGAAGGCAAAGGTGCCGACGGTCTTGACGATCGCGACATTCGACAGCGCCTGTGCGTCATGCCAGCGGTCGATCGCGAGGGTCAGCGCGCGGCGTACCCGCACGTCGTCGAACGGCTTTTTCTTATGGTTCGGCGTGAAGGACGAGCCGACATTCCAATTGCTGGTGCCGACCGTCACCTTGTCGCCGAGCGCCTTCTTGATCTCGTCCGCGGCGGCGGGCGGCATGCCGCGGAACTGGATCGCGGCGCGGTCGGAGCGGATGGCGTCGACCTGCGTCGCCTGCTTCACGGCGTAAATCCCGACAAACCCGTCGAGATAGGGCAGGCCCTTGATGAAATAGTCCGGGTTGCGCTCGCCCTTGATCGATTGCCCGGTCTCATACCCGGCGAACTTGAACGGGCCGGTGCCCATCACGTTCTTCTCGTACCAGTGCGGGTCCTTGTCGAGGATCGCCTTTTCGTAAATCCAGGCGAACGGGTCGGCGAGCGCCGGGATGAACGCGGCGGTCGCGAATTTGAGGTGAAAGACCACGGTCAGCGGGTCGGGCGCCTCGATCTTGTCGACCATCAGGAAATAATTCTGGCGCGGGCTGATGACGCCCTGCCGCGGAAAGACGATCGACTCCCAGCTCGCCACCACATCGGCCGAGGTCATCGGGTTCCCGTCGTGGAACTTGACCCCCGGGCGCAGCTTGAAGGTGTAGGTCTTGCCGTCGTCGGTCGGCTTCGGCATCTCGGTGCACAGATCGCAGACGAAATCGGTCGGGTTGTCCGGGTTCACCTTGATCAGGAGGCTGTAGAACGGCGCCGCGGTATGCACCGTCGCGTAGGTGCTCTCGCGGTGCCCGTCGAAGCTCGGCGGCGCATCGGCCGGGATCATGTAGGTCAGGATGCCGCCATGTTTCGGCGTCTCCGCGGCCGATGCGGCCCCCGCCATCAGAACCGCCAGCGCAAGAACTCCGACAAAACGCATGCTCGATCTCCCCGAATTGCGGACCATCCTAACGCAACTCCGCGTACGATAGGGCACGACAGCAAGAGGCCTGGGTCGATGAACACCGAAACCATCGCGGTCCGTCCGCTCGCCGGCGCGCTCGGCGCCGAGATCGCCGGCGTCGATCTGCGCCAGCCGTTGAGCAACCGGCAGTGGACCGAGATTCACCAGGCCTTTCTCGACCACTGCGCGATCTATATCCGCGGCCAGGAGCTCGGTGGCGCCGACATGCTGCGCTACGCCCGCTATTTCGCCGAGCCGGCCTTCTACCCGTTTGTCGAGGGCATCCCCGAATTTCCGCAAATCTTCGAGCTGCGCAAGGAGCCCGAGATGAAGGTGAATGTCGGTGGCGCCTGGCACTCCGACACGACCTATCTCGACAAGCCGCCGATCGGCACGATGCTTTACGCGCGCGAGGTGCCGGAATACGGCGGCGACACGATGGTGGCGAACCAGTATCTCGCCTACGAGGCGCTGTCGCCGGGGATGCGGAAGATGCTCGCCGGCCTCACCGGCGTCTACAGCGCGCGGATGAATGGCGGCCGCGGCGGGCGCGACGAGAACAAGTACATGAAGATGAAGGACTCGGTGGCCGATGCCGACCGGGTCGAGGCGGAGCACCCGGTCGTCCGCACCCATCCCGAGACCGGCCGCAAGGCGCTCTACGTGTCGAGCCGCCACACGATCCGCTTCAAGAACATGACCGAGGAGGAGTCGAAGCCGCTGATCGACTTCCTCCAGGCCCATTGCACCCGGCCCGAGTTCACCGCCCGCATCCGCTGGGAAAAGGGCACGATCACGATCTGGGACAACCGCTGCGTCCAGCATTTCGCGATCAACGACTACCACGGCCAGCGCCGCGTCCTGTGGCGGCTGCCGGTCGGCGCGGAGGCGGTGGTTTAGCTGGCGTAAGCCGTGAACGGCGACGGCCGGTTGGCCACAGCGATCATGCGCGCATAAGCCACATTCTAGAAAACCGTGTAACGGGCTTTCTAGAAAATGGCCAATTATCCTGCGATCTTCGGCGTAAATATCTTGATTGGGTCACATGAACAGCGCCACACGTAAAAGACGCGACGGAATCCCGATTTGGATTCCCGGCCAAACTGGGACGGCGACACCTCTCAAACGTGTCGATATTCGACGTGGCGGTGAAAGCGTTTACAGCGAAGCCTGGCTTCAGACGTTGCTACATGAGAGACCTGAATGCCTCCCGATCGAGCAGATTGAGCCCGGGTTCGGACCTCTCGTTCCCGTGTGCCGTGAGCTCCCCCTAGAGTTCGGGGCCGGGCGCACTGGTACCCTCGACAACCTCTTCGTAACTCGAAGCGGGGGACTCCTGCTGGTCGAGGCGAAACTATGGAGGAATCCCGAAGCGCGGCGCGCCGTGGTTGCGCAGGCGATGGAATATGCCGCAAGCATTTTCCGTCTCTCGTTCGATGAACTGGAAAGCGCGGTCATCCGTGCACGAAAGGTGGCGGGCGAAAATCCCAAGTCTTTGTTTGAACTTATCTCTATAGACAGCGACCTCGATGAGGCCTCGTTCGTGGATGCAGTGTCCCGCAATCTACAACGGGGTCGGGCCATAATTGCCGTCGTTGGAGACGGCATCCGCGAGGACATCATGCCTCTCGCCGAGCTGCTGCAATCTCATGCGGGCCACCGATTTACCTTCGCCTTGGTGGAATTAGCCGTTTACGA
>DASUIE010000249.1:0-14586 GCA_036273175.1 Allostellaceae bacterium | reverse complement strand
CGGGCGCGAACAGACCTGGAAAGGTGAGGGCATGCGCCATGGTCATCAGCGCGTCGAACAGGTAGCCGCAAGCCAGCGCCAGCACGGGCGCGGTCCTGAGCTGCGCGAACTGGCCGAACATCAGGACGGCCGCGATCAGGTCGATGATTAAGAGCGCGGTCTCGTAAGCCGGGATGGAGGCCGGCACCGCGGGCAACATCACAGTTGCGAACGGGGCGAGCGCGGCCAGGATTACGATCGAGACGATCAGCGCGATCAGCACCGAAGACCGCTCGGCCGGCTGGACGGCGGCGTTCGACAGCAGCAGACGCCGGCGCACCGCCAATCCGCTGGCGACGCTCGCCGGCTCCAGCAGATCGCCGGCGACCAGCCCGATGCGATCGGCTTCGATGTCTGCGGTCATGGCACGAACCGGGACTCGTTGTTTATGTCAACGTGTTACCCGGTACACGTTAACATTGTATAAACCATGACCGCACACGCGGCGGAAATCTATTCGGCGGCGGCCTCCTGGCCGATGGTGCTGATGGTCCGGCCGCGCGTCTCCGGGAGCAGCGTCAGCATCACGATCATGATCCCAGAGGCGATCACGCTGCAGGTCGCGATGGCGTTGCCGAGACCCCATGACTGGCTGAGGAAACCGACGAGCGTGGGGAAGAAAGAGCCGATCGCCCGCCCGGAATTGTAGCAGAACCCCTGGGCGTTTCCGCGCAGCTCGGTCGGGAACAGCTCGGTCATGAACGGCCCCATCGGTGGGAACTTGATCAAGAGCGCGACGTTGAGCGGCACGCCGGCTATCAACAGCCAGGTGTCGTTCATCGGGATCCAGATGAACCCGGCGATGAAGAGCAGCGACAGGATCGCCGACAGCAAAAAGGTCCACTTGCGGCCGATCGCGTCGCTCAGATACGAGCCCAGCAGGAATCCGCATAGCGCGCCAAGGATTTGCAGCAGCAACACGCCGCCGGTCGCCGTGGCCGAGAAATGGCGCACCGTGCGCAGGTAGGTCGGCATCCAGATGCCGATCGCATAGCCGCTGCCTTGGGCGCCCGCGACCATCAGCGACACCTTGAGCGTCGTCGCCAGATGCGGTCCGCGGAAGGCGGAGAACAGATGCGAGAAGCCGACCCGCTCGCGCGTCTCGCTATGCGACTTGAAGACATCGGAATCCTCGATATGCCGTCGCACCCAGATCACGAACACCGCCGGCACCAGGCCGATGCCGAACAGCACGCGCCAGGCCAGCCATTCCGGCAGCAGCCAGAAGACTGCCGTGTAGACCAGCGCCGAGGCGCCCCAGCCGATCGCCCAGCCGGTCTGCACGAGGCCGACCGCGCGGCCGCGATACTTGTCGCGGATGACCTCGCCCATCAGCACCGCGCCCGCCGCCCATTCGCCGCCAAAGCCGAAACCGTGCATCGCGCGCAGGATGAAGAGCTGCTCGAAATTCTGGGCGAAGGCGCAAAGGAAGGTGAAGACCGAGTACCACAGGATCGTGATCTGCAGCATCCTCACGCGGCCGTAGCGGTCGGCGAGGGTGCCGCTGAACCAGCCGCCGAACGACGAGATCAACAGCGTAACCGTGCCGATCAGCCCGGCCTCGCCCTTGCTCAGGCTCCACAGCGCGATCACGGTCGGGATGACGAAGCTGTACATCTGCACGTCGAACGCATCGAGCGACCACCCGCCAAAGCAGGCGAGCATCGTGCTGCGCTCCTTCTTCGTCAGATCCCGGAACCAACCCAACATGGCTATCTCCCCCGATGCGCCGGGTCTGGCCGGCGCTCTCTTCGATGCCGATATTGGGGCAAGTTATCGGGGCGGAGACAAGCATGAATAAGCCGCATCGCGATCACGGCGTGCTGGTCGTCGTCGATCCGCAAAACGATTTCTGCCCGGGTGGCGCGCTTGCCGTGCCGGGCGGCGACGAGATCGTGCCGCGGGTGAACCGGCTCGCGCGCGAGTTCGCGCATGTGCTTGTGACGCAGGACTGGCACCCGCCTGGGCACGCCTCCTTCGCCAGCGCGCATCCGGGCCGGCAGCCTTACGAGACCGTCGCGCTCGATTACGGGCCGCAAATCTTGTGGCCGGATCATTGCGTCCAGGATACGCCGGGCGCCGCGTTCCACCCGGAGCTCGACCTGCCCGGCGCCGAGCTGGTGATCCGCAAGGGCTTCCATCCGGCGATCGACTCGTACTCGGCGTTTCGCGAAAACGACCGCAAGACGCCGACCGGCCTCGCCGGCTATCTGCGCGAGCGCGGCTTCGACACGGTGACCTTGTGCGGCCTCGCGACCGATTTCTGCGTGCTCTACTCGGCGCTCGACGGGCGCGAGGCCGGGTTCGGGGTGCGGGTCGCGCTCGGCGCATGCCGCGGCATCGACATCGACGGTTCGGTCGAAAAGGCGCTGGCGGCGATGCGCGCCGCCGGGGTCGAGCTTATCTAGCCGGCGGCTCGACCCGGCGGCGAAGCGGCCGCTTCTCGACGACGAATTGCCGGGCTGGCGCGGGAACCGCTCCCGCCCCCGTGTCCATCGTCGGCAGGGCAGGGATCGGGCGGCGCGCAGGAGAGGGGCGGGCAGGAACGGCGCCGGGCTTCTTGACCGGCTTTTCGCTCGGCCGGACCTCGATGCGCGAGCCTTCGAGCTTGGTGCCGTGCAGCCCGGCGATCGCGGCGTTGGCGGCGCGCTCGGTGGCGATATCGACCCAGCCGTGGCGCAGCCGCGCGCCGGTATTCGGGTCGCGGGCGATCTCGGCGCTCAACACGATGCCGTAGGGGTCGAACGCCTCGGCCAGCCGCGCCTCGGGCAGGTCGGCTGGCAAATTGGCGATGAACAAGTTTCCGTGGTTACGCCGGCCGCGCATCCCCTGGGCCTTTCCGCTGTTCGCGAAACGCCGAAAACCTGCGCCCGCGCCCCCCGTGCCGTCAACCAAACGAACCGAGCGGTGCTGCAATGCTGCATTGCATCATAAGCGGCGCGCGAATTCGCGCGGGCCGGGATTGCGCTTTGCGAGTGAACGCGCAAGCATCCGAAACGGCCCGCATTATTCGAGGAGACCTCTATGGCCGGCGCCAAACCGATCCCCGACGGCTATCGCAGCCTGACCCCGTACCTGATCGTCGACGGCGCCTCGCGCGCGATCGAGTTTTATAAAGCGGTGTTCGGCGCGACCGAGCGGATGCGGCTCGGCGCCCCCGGCGGCCGGGTCGGGCACGCCGAACTGGAGATCGGCGATTCGCTGATCATGCTCGCCGACGAGCACCCCGAGATCGGCGCGCGCGGGCCCGGCGCGTATGGCGGCTCGCCAGTCGGCCTTCACGTCTATGTCGCCGATGCCGACGCGGTCGCGCGAAAGGCCGCCGCCGCCGGCGCCAAGCTGGTCAGCCCGCTCGAAGACAAATTTTACGGCGACCGCAGCGGCACGATCGAAGACCCGTTCGGCCATCGCTGGTACGTCTCGACCCATATCGAGGACGTGCCGCCCGACGAGATCGACCGCCGCGTCGCGGCCATGGCGAAAGGACAGGGCGCATGATCCCGCGAGACCGCACCCCGTATTCGGCGATCGTCGACCGTCCGCCGCTGAAGCTCCCGGACGGCAACCGCATCGTCGTCTGGACCATCGTCAATCTCGAATTCTGGGACATCTCGCGGCCGATGGCGCGACAGGTTTTGCCGGCGCCGACCGGGCAGGTGCTGCTGCCCGACGTGCCGAACTGGTCGTGGCACGAATATGGGATGCGGGTCGGCGTGTGGCGCTTCTTCGACCTGTTTAAGCGGCTCTCGATCCGCCCGACCTTGTCGATCAACGCCAAGGTTTGCGAGGCCTATCCGCGCGTCTCCCAGGCGGCGCATGAGGCGGGCTGGGAGTTCATGGGTCATGCCTACGAGCAAGGGCCGATGCATTTGATCGAGGATCAGAAGGCGATGATCGAGCAATCGGTCGCGGTTATCGAGAAGTTCACGGGGTCGAAGCCGGTGGGCTGGCTCGGTCCCGGGCTTACCCAGACTTACGAGACGCCGGAGCTGCTGGCCGCCGCCGGGATCAAATACATCGGCGACTGGGTCTACGACGACGAGCCGACCGAGATCGCCACCGAAAACGGCCCGCTCGTCACGCTCCCCTATACGGTCGAGCTCAACGACATCCCGATGATGCTGGTGCAGCACCACGAGTCGGAATACTTCACCCGCCGCTGCCTCGATACCTTCGACCGGCTCTACCAGGAGGGGGCGGAGCGGGCGAAGATCATGGCGATCGCGATCCACCCCTACATCTCTGGCCAGCCGCACCGGATCAAATACCTGGAGGAGGTCTACGACACCATCGCCAAGCACTCGGGCGTATTGCACTGGAACGGTGTCGAGATGCTCGACTGGTACCGATCGGTCAAATGAGGAGCGCCGCGATGCTGCCGACGGAACGCCTCGACTATTCCCCGATCTTCCGGCGCCCGAAGCTCGAATTGCCGGGCGGCGCGCGGCTCGCGGTGTGGGTCATCGTCAATGTCGAGGAGTGGGACATCAATGAGACGATGCCGCGCACGGTGCTCACCCCGCCAGCCGGCGGGTCGCCGATGCCCGACATCCCGAACTGGGCCTGGCACGAATACGGCAACCGCGTCGGCTTCTGGCGCATGCTCGAAGTATTCGACGAGTTTCGCGTTCCGGCCGTGCTCGCGATCAACGGTTCCGCGATCGCCCGCTACGGCGCGATCGTCGATGCCGCCAAGGAACGGCAATGGGAGTTCATCGGCCACGGCTTCAGCCAGAAGAACATGCAAAAGGTCGCCAACGAACGCGAGGACATCCGCAAGACCGCCGCCGCGATCTGCTCCGTCACCGGCCGCCATCCCCGCGGCTGGCTGGGCCCCGGCCTGACCGAGACCTGGGAGACCCCCGACCTCCTCGCCGAGGAGGGATACGATTATGTCTGCGATTGGGTTCTCGACGACCAGCCGGTCGTGCTCAAGACGCGGTCAAAGCCGATCGTGAACCTGCCTTACACGCAAGAATGCAACGACGTTGCAATGATGCTGATCCAGCACCACAAGGCGAGCGAGTACCTCGACCGCACGATCGACCAGTTCGACCAACTCTATGCCGACGCGGTGAGTTCTGCGCGGGTCATGGCGCTCGTCGTCCATCCCTACATCATGGGCGCGCCGCACCGGCTCAAGTATTTCCGCGCCGCCCTCGCTCACGCGGCGAGGCATCCCGGCGTCTTGTTCTGGACCGGCGAGCAGGTCCTCGACTGGTACTTGACCCTGACCACCGGCGGATGATGCCGCTCGAGCGCCGCGTGTGGCGTCTCGACCCGCATCGTGTCGCTGTCGTCGCCGAAAAAGAGGTGCGGGACGCTCAGCAACACGAACATCGCCACGACCGCCGCGACCAGCGCGCCGACGATGAAATAGATGCCGCTCCCGGCGCCGTCACTCATGTATGCGTAACCGATCAGACTTGCGAATTGTCAAGCAAACGCAACGGCGCGGGTTCGCGTTCCGCGTGGTAAACACATGAACGGCAGGGGAGAGGGGACGGTTGTGGACATCGCCGATGCCTCGCTCGCCGAGCTTCAGGCCGCGCTCGCCGCGCGAAAACTGGGCGCGAGCGAGCTGACACGCGCCTATCTCGACCGGATCGACGCGATCGACCGGGCCGGGCCCGCGCTCAACTCGGTTCGCGAGGTCAATCCCGACGCGCTGGCCATCGCGGCGTCGCTCGATGGCAAGCGGCCGACCAAGCGGCGGCCGCTGGCTGGCATCCCGATCCTCGTCAAGGACAACATCGCCACCGGCGACCGGCAGCACACCACCGCCGGCTCGCTCGCTCTCGCCAATGCGCGCGCCGAGGCCGACGCGCCGCTCGTCGCGCGGCTGCGGGCCGCCGGCGCGGTGATCCTCGGCAAGGCCAACCTGACCGAGTTCGCCAATATTCTCGCGATCGGCATGCCCTCGGGATACTCGTCGCTGGGCGGCCAGGTGAAGAACCCCTATGTCCCGCTGCTCGACGACAAGGGCGTGCCGGTGGTGACGCCTGGCGGGTCGTCGTCGGGCTCGGCAGTCGCGGTGGCGGCGGGGCTATGTGCGGCGGCGATCGGCACCGAGACTTCGGGCTCGCTGTTGAACCCGGCGACGCAGAACGGGCTCGTGACGGTCAAGCCGACGGTCGGGCTCATCAGCCGCTCCGGCATTCTGCCGATCTCGCACAGCCAGGACACGGCCGGGCCGCTGACCCGCACGGTGCGCGACGCGGCGATCCTGCTCAACGTCCTGGCTGCGCGCGACCCCAAGGACCCGGCGACCCGGCACCACCAGCGGCCGGCCGACTACACCGACAGCCTCGATGCCGACGGCCTCAAAGGCGCCCGGATCGGCGTGCCGAGCAATCCGCCCTATGGCGATTACCGGGCGCAGACGGCGCGCGCCCAGCCGGTGATGCGGAACGTGATCGCGACGCTCGAAGCCGCCGGCGCGATTATCGTGCGCGCAGACATCGCCCAAATTGCCTGGATGGGCGGGCCCGGCACCACGATGGCGGTGCTTAACACCAACCCCCACAGCCCGACGACGTTTAGTCCGGCAACTCCCCCGATCGTCTTCATCTACGAGCTGAAGCACGACCTCGACCGCTATCTCCAGGAGTGGGCGACCGAGACCGAGATGCGGTCGCTCGCCGATATTGTCGCGTTCAACGCCGCGCATCCCGAGGCGATGCGTTTCGGCCAGGACTTGTTCCTCGCCGCCGCGGCGACCCGGGGCGATCTTTCCGAGCTCGAATACAAATCGGCGCGCGCGATGGATTTGCGCTCGGCGGGCACGCTGGGGCTCGACGCCTATATGGACGCGCAGCGGCTCGACGCGGTCTTGTTCTCCGGCTCTTCGGGCGCCGCGATCGGGGCGAAGCCCGGCTATCCGAGCGTCCAGGTGCCGGCCGGGCTCACCTCCAGGGACGGGGCAACCGAAGCACCGGACTACCCGCTCGGCGTCACCTTTACCGGCCGCGCCTGGAGCGAGGCAACTCTGCTGCGCATCGCCTATGCCTACGAGCAGGCAAGCCGTGCCCGCCGCGCTCCAACCTTGGGCTAAAAAGCCACGGCTGCGTCATCGTTTCGTCAATTTTTCCAACGATGAGTTTGGCGCTGGCGCGGTTCTCCGGTATCACCCACGGATCGGCGCGATTGTTGAGCTGGGGACAGGGGTTAGTGGCTATCTTTCGCACCATAGCCCGGCATGGGATGACCAAGGGCGCCGCGTTCTTTTACGCGGTCGCGGTTGGCGCGGGCGCCAATCTGGTGCTCGAATACCTGCACAAGCCCGACCTGACCTCGGTCGTCGCCCACGAGACCGCGGCGCCGGCCTTGCCGCCCGAGCATGCCGCCACCGCCCCGATCGCGCCAAAGCCCGAGATGCGGGCGATCGAGCCCGCGCCGACGCCGCACCCGGCAACCGCGACCCCGCCGGCGGCAAAGCCGCTGCCGGAGCCGAAATCCGTGGCGCTGCCGCAAGTCCCGGCCTTGCCGCTCCCCGAGGTGACACGCCTGCCGCCGTCGAAGGATTTTCCGGCCCCGGCGCTGCAACCGGCCGCGCTGAGCCCCGCGGCCCCGGCCGCGACCTCGGCGCTGCCGCCGGCCGACAGTCCCGCCGATAAGCCGGCCGACAAGCCGGTCGAGGCGATGTCGGTGCCGGTGTTGCCGCCGCCGGCTCCGCCTGCCCCGAACCTCGGCAATCCGGTCTCGCTGCTGCCGCCGCCGCCCGACAAGCCGGCCGCCGCCGACACGGCCGAGGCGCCGCCGCCCCCGCCCGTAAAGCCGGGTCGGGGCACCGGGGGGCTCTACTGATCCGTCAGGCGACCACACCGGAGGCGCGCAGCTCGGCGATCTCGGTCTCGCCGTAGCCATACTGCCGCAGCACCTCGTCGCTGTTCTGCCCGACAGCTGGCGCCGTGCGCGGCCGAATTTTTTCCTGGCCGGCGAGGAAAAACGGGCTGTCGATCGTCCACAGCTCGGGGTCGTCCTCGTACGGGCGCAGGAAGCCGGCCGCGAGCACCTGCTCGTCGTGGCGGACGTCGTCCACGCGGCCTACCACGCCAAAGATCAGCCCCGCATCGTCGAGCACCTTGCGCCAATGGGCGAGGTCGTGCTCGGCGAATAGCCGGTCGAAAATCGTCACCAGCTCCCGGGCGTTCCGATTGCGCTGCGGGTCCGTCGCAAAGCGCGGGTCGTCGAGCATGCCGCCATGGTCGAAACAGGTCTTGAACTTCTCCCAGCGCCACTCGTCGGCGGCGATCGACAGCAGCAACCAGCGGCCGTCCCGGCACTGGTAGTGCACGCGCAACGCCGAGAGCGCCTCGTGGCGCGGCGGCTGCGGCCGCACCTCGTCGCCGCACAGCGCCGCCTGCACCGAGCACGCATTGGCCCAGAGCCCGTTCGCCAGCAGCGACGAGCCGACATAGTTGCCCTTTCCGGTCTTCTCGCGCTGATAGAGGGCGGTGACGATCGCGCCATAGGTCCCCATCGCCGACGGATGGTCGCCCATCCCGGGCAGCGAGCGCGCAGGGTTGACCTCCTCCCCGGCGCGCACGAGGTCCATCAGCCCGGTCCGCGCCCACCACGCCGTCGCGTCGAAGCCGGGCTTGCTCGCTTCCGGCCCGCTCTCGCCATAGCCGGTGAACGAGGCGTAGATCAGCCGCTCGTTGAGGTGCTTCAAATCCTCGTAGCGGATGCCGAGCCGGCCGCGCGCGGGCGGCGGGTAGTTGGTGATAAAGACATCGGCCTCGCGGACGAGTCGGTGGAGTACTTCGCGGCCTTTCTCGGTGCGCAAATCGAGCGCCAGGCTCCGCTTGTTGCGCGCGTCGAAAAAGAAGCCCGGGTTGAGCGGCCGCTCCGGGTTCGGCACCGCGCGCCTCCGATACGGGTCGCCCATCCCCGGTGGCTCGATCTTGACCACCTCGGCGCCGAAATCCGACATCACCGTCGCCGCCGCCGGTCCGGCGATAAAGCTGGCGCAGTCGATGACCTTGAGCCCGTCGAAAATGCGTTCGCTCATCTGTCAAACATCCATCCGATAGACATCGCCGTCCCTGACGATCCGCCCGGCCGTCGCGCCGGCAAAATGGGTTCCGATCACCAGCACCGGCCGGCTCGACAGCTCGGCGAGCATGCGTTCGCGCGTCGCCTGTGCGGTCGCGGGGTCGCTGTCGGCCGTCGAGCACCAATGCGGCCGGGCGATCTGGCAGGGATGGTGCATGAAGTCGCCGGTGATCAGCGCCTCCTTGCCCTGCGACTTGATCGCGACGCTGACGTGCCCCGGCGTATGTCCGACGGTTGGGATCAGGCTGATCTCGTCGCATACCTTGTGATCGGTCTCGACCAGGTCGACGAGGCCGGCCTCGAAGACCGGCGCCACCGAGTCGGCGAACACCGCCTGCATGTCCGGGCGTTCGCTATGGCCGCGCCAATGGTGGAACTCGGCATTTCCCATCAAGTAGCGCGCCTTGGGAAAGGTCGGGAGCCATTTCCCGTCGACCAGCATCGTGTTCCACCCGACATGGTCGACGTGGAGATGCGTGCACAGCACGGTGTCGATCGACTCGCGGGTGAAGCCGGCGGTGGCAAGATCCTGCAGGAACGGTCCGTGCAGATTGTTCCAGGTCGGGATGCGCCGGCCTTCCTTGTCGTTGCCGAGGCAGGTATCGACCACGATGCGCCGGCCCGGCGCCTCGACGACCAGCGCGTGGATGCTCATCTTGAGGCGGCCGCGCTCGTCGGCGAAATGCGGCCGTAGCCACGCGATCGGCAGAATTTCCTCATAGGTCGCCTCGGGCAGGATGAAGCGGCTGCCGCCGGTCACCTCCGTCTCGACGATCTTGGTGACCGTCACCGCGCCGATCCGCCATTTCATGCCCGACCCCCTGATGCCCGCGCCGGGTAGCTTAGCCATGCCGCGCCCGACGGATCAATCGTCAACACAAGTGTTGACTATAAATAAGTCGGTTGACTATTATCTCCGCATGCACGTTCTCGACCAGGTTTTCGCCGCGCTCGCCGATCCGGTGCGACGCGACATTTTAAGCCGCCTCGACGGCGAGGACCTGCTGGTCGGGGAGCTCGCCGCGCCGTTCGACATCTCGCTTCAGGCGGTGTCGCGGCACATCCAGGTTCTGGTGCGGGCGGGGCTCGTCACCCAGGAGCGGACTGGCCGGATCAGTCGCTGCCGGCTCGATGCCGGTCCGATCCTGGAGGCGGCGCTGTGGATCAACCGTTACAGCCGCTACTGGCAGGAGCAATTCGACACCCTGGCGATGTGGCTCGATGCAACCAAGGAGGAGGACCCCCATGGCCTACCGCGACACGACGGCAAAGTTGGCCGAGTACCGCAAGGAGATCGGCGCGCTGCGCGAAAAGATGCGGGCGCTGCAGAAGGCGGTCGAGCCCGAGCCGGTGGCCGACTACCGCTTCGCAAGCGGTAGCGGACCGGTCGCGCTATCCGACCTGTTCGATGGGAAGGACACGCTGATCGTCATCCACAACATGGGGCGGAGCTGCCCTGCCTGCACGATGTGGGCGGATGGGTTCAACGGCGTCCTGCCGCATCTCCAGGATCGTGCGGCGTTTGCCGTCGCGACCCCCGACGATCCGAAGACCCAGGCCGAATTCGGCGGCGGGCGCGGCTGGCGCTTTCGCATGGTCTCGCACCAGGGGACCGATTTCGCCGAGAAGATGGGCTACCGCTCGCCGGAGGGAGGCTGGCTGCCCGGCGTCTCCGTTTTCCGCAAGCAAGCTGGCGGGATCGTCCGCGTCTCGGACACGAGGTTCGGTCCGGGCGACGATTTCTGCACCACCTATCACTTTCTCGACCTGATCCCGGAAGGGGACGACGGCTGGCGGCCGAAATTTTCGTATCAGGGTTAGCCGGCTATTTGGCGGCGACGTCGTACGTGGGGATCGCCTTTTCCCGCCCAGCGGCTTCGCCGACGTAGCGCGGGAGGTAGAGCCGGAAGACGGTTCCGCAGTCCGGCTCGCTCTCGATCTCGCAAGCGCCCCCCGAGCGGGCGACGAAGCCCTCGACCTGCGCCAGTCCGAGCCCGGTGCCCTTGCCGGGTTCCTTCGAGGTGAAGAAGGGATCGAACACGCGGCCGCGGATCGCCTCGGGGATGCCGATGCCGGTATCGCCCACCGCGACCGTCACATAGTCGCCGGCGACCAGGGCGAGCCCGCGGGGCATCGCACCCTTGTCGACACGACGGTTCGCCGTCTCGATCGTCAGCCGGCCGCCGTCCGGCATCGCGTCGCGGGCGTTGAGGGTCAGGTTGAGCAGCGCGTTCGCCAGCTGGTCGGGGTCGACATAGGTGGGCCAGATCGGCTTCGAGAGGTGGAATGCCGTCGTGATCTTGCCGTTCGATTGCCACGGCAGGTCGAGCACCTCCCCGATGATCTGGTTGATATCGACCGGGCGGGGATCGACCGGCTCCTGATAAGTGAAGCCGAGCAGGCGCTTGGTCAGCTCGTTGGCGCGTTCGCAGCCGGCGATCGCCGCGGTGAGGTATTTCTGCGGCAATCCGCTAAGCTGCTCGATCTTACCCTGCAACAGCAGGATGTTGCCCGAGATGACCGTCAGCATGTTGTTGAAATCGTGCGCTATGCCGGCCGTGATCAGGCCGACCGCCTCCAGCTTTTGCGCCTGGTGGAGCCGTGCCTCGGCCTCGGCGCGCTCGGTGACCGCGTCGCGCGCCTGCGCCAGGGCCAATTGCTCGCGCCGCGCTCGGCGAAGCGCGACGAGTGTCAGCAGGATCAGCGCGATCGAAGCCGGGACGCAGACCACGACATAGCCGGCAATCGAGCGCAGCCATTCGTGGAAGACCGCGGCGCGGCTTCGCATGATCGCGACATAGACCGGATAATCGGCCAGCCGCGCATAGGAAATGAGCCGGCCGCGGGGATCGAGCACGGACCCGGTCTCGATGCTGCCGATCGCCGATTTCTCGGCGATCGCGGCGGCCAGCGCGTCCTGCTCCAGGGCGGCCGGGGCGGCTGTCGGCCGCGGCGGATAGGTGCCGAGAACCGTGCCGTCCTCACGGATGACGCTGGCCGTGTACTGCGACGATCCCGCCAGAAGCGAATTATAGAACGAGCCGACATAGGTCCCGGAGACCGCGACCACGATGATGCCGCGGAAATGGTCGTCGGCGCTGCGCCGCCGGAGGCTCACGGTAAAGAACGCATGGTAGTCGCCGCCATCGAGCCGCCGCGCCCGCAGAGCGCGGATATAGGTTCGCGTGCCGGGGTCCTGCAGCGCGCGGAAGTCTTCGCGTTGGGACTGGTCGATCTCGCGGTCCACCGGAAAGACCCGCGCGCTCACCTGCTCGCGCGCATCGGCGCCGATGACCCAGGCCGCGGCGACCTGCGGCAGGCCCGCGATCTGTCGCGCGATCTGCTCGTGCAGCGCGCTTTCGTCGGCCGAAATCTCGGCGTCGGTCCGGTTTTCGAGAAGGTCGTCGATGCGCTCCGCCACCAGCACGTGCGTATCGAGGATTTTGGCGGTGTTTTCCTCGCCGACCGCGACGGCCTCCGACAACGCCGCCGACGCTCTATGTTCATGATCGCGGAAAGAAAAATACGCAGCCGTCCCGCCGAGCAGCGGGAACGCAAAAATCATCCCGATCAGCAGTAGCCGAAGGGTAGGGATTGCCCCGAACGCCGTCCTTTTGCGCAGCGGCGGGGGATCGACCGGAGTCGGGCTGGGATTTTGCGATCGCTTGGATTCTGCCATTTGCCGGATTAAAGACCGCCATGTGCTTCGGTAAGATGAAATATTGGAGGCACGAGCCGGGGCACCCTCCTTTGTCGTAAAAAGGGGAGTCTCCATCGGCGACGCGGCGTGGTCAACACCGCTTGTACGATTTCAGGACCTTATCGTCCCGGATGCCTCGCGTTTCCGGGCGGTTAGCGGGGGAAGTGGGGATGAACGGATGGCTGCGGGCGGCGATGCTTATTCCCGTGCTGCTGGCGGGCTGCGCGGAAGAGCGGCCGCAGATCCCGCCGGACCGGGCGATCTCGCTGCTCGCCACCGGCGCGCCGATGCTGCGATGCCGGCAGGAATGCCTGGAGGCGTGGCGAAAGGCCCAGCCTCACGCGGCGGCGCTCGAGGCGGGCGCGCAATGGCACGACCTCGCGATCCTGGTCGCGACCGTCAACTACCAGGATGACCTGTCGCTCTATTATCTCGGCCGCGCGGCGCAGGGGCTGCGGTTTCCGCTGGCGGCGGAAAGCTATTACCGGCAAAGCGCCGACCTCTCCGGCACGACGATCTCCTGCGAAAACCTGAGCGGGCTGTGCGGCGGCGTCCAGCTGCCGCGGGCGGCGCTGTCGCGGCTCGCCTCGCTCAGCGCCCGGCCGCCGGCGCGGCATTCCCGGTCGACCGGGCATCGGGAGCCGCCTGAGCCGCCGCCCCCGATCCTGCAGGCGAGCCCCACGCCAGCGCCGTTGCCGGTCGCGCCGCCGCTGCCTCCCGAGGCCGCGCCCGTGCGCCAGCCGAGCCGGCCCGACGCCGACGAGTTCATCGAGCCGCCCGCCGCATCCCGTTGACGCGGCGCGGCGTGACGGGGCCGCGGCGCTGCGCTAGCATTTCGGCCGCACCGCGAGGAGCCAGCCGATGAAAGCCGCCGTCCTGCACGCGCCGAACCAGCCGCTGACGATCGAGGACGTGACCCTCGAAAAGCCGAAGGGGCGCGAGGTGCTGCTGCGCACCGCCTTTGCCGGGCTGTGTCACAGCGACCTGCATTTCATGGAAGGGCTCTACCCGCATCCCGTGCCCTGCGTGCTCGGCCATGAGTCGGCAGCGGTCGTCGAGGCGGTCGGCGACGGGGTCACCTATGTCAAGCCGGGCGACCACGTGATCACTTGTCTCTCGGTGTTCTGCGGCACTTGCTCGCAATGCCTGACCGGCCACCCGAACCTGTGCGAGGACACCAGCGTCAAGATGCTGCCCGGCGTCGCCGAGCGCATGACCTGGAAGGGCGGCGAGAAGATGAACCAGTTCATCAACCTCTCCTCCTTCGCCGAGCAGATGCTGGTGCACGAAAACTCGATGGTTAAGATCGGCCACGACATCCCGATGGACCGCGCGGCGCTGGTAGGGTGCGGCGTGATGACCGGGGTCGGCGCCGTCTTCAACGCGGCGAAGGTCGAGCCCGGCACGACCGTCGCGGTGATCGGCTGCGGCGGGGTGGGGCTGTCGGCGGTCAACGGCGCCGCGCTGGCCGGAGCCGAGCGGATCATCGCGATCGACACGCAGCCGTCCAAGCTCGAACTCGCCAGGCAGCTCGGGGCCACCGATACGCTGAACGTCAGCAACATCGACGATCCGGTCAAGGCCGTGCGCGAGCTGACGAGCGGCGGCGTCCACTACTCGTTCGAGGCGCTTGGCGCCAAGGCGACGGCCGAACAGGCCTTCGGCATGCTTCGCGCCGGCGGCACCGCGACGATCATCGGCATGGTGCCGTTGGGCGTGAAGATCGAGCTGCACGGCTACGACTTCCTGCGCGACCGCAAGCTCCAGGGAACCTCGATGGGCGGCAACCG
>DASUIE010000248.1:0-5065 GCA_036273175.1 Allostellaceae bacterium | reverse complement strand
GCCGCCAACGGCGATGTCGCCAACAAGATCGGCACCTACCTGAAGGCGCTCGCCGCAAGCGACAATGGCGTGCCGTTTTATGTCGCGCTGCCATCGCCGACGATCGACTGGTCGCTCGACGACGGGGACCGCATCCCGATCGAGGAACGCGACCCGCGCGAGGTCACCCATATCGCCGGCTGGGGCGAAGATGGCAGGCGCCGCGAGGTGCGGCTGACGCCGGAGGGCAGCCCGGCGGCGAACTATGCCTTCGACGTGACCCCGGCGCGCCTCGTCACCGGGCTCGTTACCGAGCGCGGGGTGTGCCAGGCCTCACGCGGCGGGCTCCTCTCCCTGTTTCCCGAACGCCGGCTGAAGGCTTCCGCATGACCCAATGGATCGAGACCTATCGGGGTAGCGTCGCCCCGTGGGAATGCGACGTGACCGAACATTTCACGGTCGCCTATTACTGCGACCGGATCGAGGCGGCCGAAGCCAACTTGGCCTCGACGCTCGGCATCGGCGAGATGCTGAAGGCCGGCGGGTTCGCGCGGCGCTACGAACTCCGTTTCGCCCGCGAGCTCAGGGCCGGCGCCGCGTTCCACGTCGTCTGCGCGCCGATCGGAACGGATGGCGGCCTCCGGCTCGGTCACAAGGTCGTCGATTCGGTGACCGGCGAGACCGTCACCTTTATCGACGAGCATTGGGACAAGGCCGTCGCGGTCGATCCCGCCCGGATTGCCGCCTGGGACGGGCCGGCCTCCGAAGCCCGGCCGCAGCCGCGCGACCGTACCGGTTTTACCCCGACCGCGCGGGGCCGCATCAAGCCGCGCGACCTCGACGAGAACGGCCGGGTCGGGATCGGCGGGTTCGTCCATAAATTCACCGACTCGTCGATCCAGACCGGCGCCGCGGTCGGGCTGACCGCGGATTTCATCAAGACCGGGCGCCGCGGCTTCTCGACCTTCGAGCTGGCGCTCGAAGTCAAGCACGCGCCCGGTGTCGGCGCGCCCTATGTGGTGGAAACCGGGCTGTTGCACCTCGGCAGCTCGTCGCTGCGCTTCCTGCACGTGATGACCAACCCGGAGACGGGCGACGAATATGCCCGGCTCGGCCAATACGGGGTGCAGCTCGACCTCGACAAGCGGCGGCCCGCGCCGCTCAGCGACGAGTTCCGCGAGCGCGCCCGGAAGCTACTGGTGCCGATCGGGTAGGAGGATGTGGACGATCTCGCGGTAGGGCGGCGAATCGAGGAAATGCCGCTCGCGCGTCCCGTGCTCGATATAGAGGAAAATCTGCAGCACGAAGACCATGTTCACGCGCTCGCCGTCTTCGGATAACGGCATGAACAGCACCTTGGTGTGCCGCTCGGGCGCCATCCGGTCGGGCGACAGGAACAGGCATTCGGAATAGAGCGCGCGGCGCTCGCGCACCGCCTCGTCGTACAGCGCGATCACGTGGTTGCGGTATTCGGGCCCGGGCAGCACCTCGTCGAGATAACGCCCGGTCGCCTTGACCCCCTGGGCCTGGGTGTTCTCGGTGCCGATCAGCCGATAGCGGTAGCGCCCATCCGCCTCGACATCGACCAGCATCACATCGGGCAGCAGCTTGGGGATTTCGATCGGGTCGATGTCGCGCCGGCGCGGCAGCGCCCTGCCCGCCGCTTTGCGGCACCAATAGGCGAATGCCTGATCGAGCCGCGCATCCGTGAAGGGCGAGGAATCGAGTTCGGCCAGGAGTGAGGCGTCGGCGGCGGCCATCGGGATTCCCGGAGCTGGGCGTTCTCGATGGTTGTCCGACTGTGGTTAACAATCGGTTAGAGCAGCCCGGCCACCGCGCCGCTCATGCAGGTCGCCATCGTCCCCGCCAAAATCGACCGAAGCCCGAGCGAAACGATCTCCTGCCGCCGCTCGGGCACCATCGCCCCCATCCCGCCGATCAGGATGCCGAGGCTGCCAAAATTGGCGAAGCCGCACAGCGCGTAGGTCATGATCAGCCGCGATTGCGGGCTCAGCGCGCCGTCGGGCAGCTTGGCGAGATCGACATAGGCGATGAATTCGTTGAGCACGGTCTTGGTGCCCATCAGATCGGCCGCGGCGGCGATGTCGGAGCCGGGGATGCCGATCAGCCACATCACCGGACGGAAAGCGTAGGCGAAGAGCCGCTGCAAGGTGATCGGGGCGCCTCCCCAATCCGGCAGGGCGCCCAGCGCGATATTGACGAGGGTCACCAGCGCCACCAAGACCACCAGCATCGCCAGGATATTGGCGAGGAACACGACGCCGTCGGCGGTGCCGCGGGCAATCGCGTCCATCGCGCTCGCCGGCCGGTTCGGCATGTCGAGCTTGGCCGCCGCCGACGGGTCGGGCTGGAACGGCACCATCAGCGCCGAGACCGCGAGCGCCGCCGGGGTGCTGATCACGGCGGCGATCAGGATGTTGCCGAGCGCGTCGGGGATGACGGGGCCGAGCAGCGAGGCATACAGCACCATCACCGTCCCGGCGATCCCGGCCATGCCGCAGCTCATCAGCGCGAAAATCTCGCCGCGCTGCATCTTGATCAGGTAGGGGCGGATCAGCAGCGGCCCCTCGATATGGCCGACAAAGATATGCACCGCGGCGCCGAGGCCGAGCGGCCCGCCGATCCCGGCCGCCCGGCGCAGCACCCAGGCAAAGCCCTGGACGATGCGCTGCAGCACGCCCCAGTAGAACAACAGCGTCGCCAGCGCGCTGATCACCAGAACCAAGGGCAGCGCGCGGAAGGCGAAGATGAAGGCGGCGCCGGGATGGCTCTCGGTGAACGGCAGAGCCCCGCCGCCGAGATAGCCGAAGACAAAGCTCGTGCCGGAATCGGTTGCCGCCTGCAACGCCGCGACCCCGCGGTCGAGCAGCAGGAACACGGTCTTCGCCGGCGGGAATTTGAGGAACATCACCGCCAGCCCGACTTGCAGCAAAAGCCCGGCGGCGACGACGCGGAGCGGCACCCGGAACCGGTCCTCGCTCAACAACCAGGCAAGCAGCAGCAATGCCGCGATCCCCAGCAACCCCCGCATCGTTCCCCCCAATGTACGCAGACGGGATTGTAGCAGTAAGCTTGTCCCTCAAACCGCCGGAAGCCTTGCGCCATGTCCGAGATTCTCGCCGGCATCGACCACGTCATCGTCGGGGTGCGCGACCTCGAGCGCGCTCGGATGGGGTGGACGCGGCTTGGCTTCACGCTGTCGCCGCGCGGCCGGCATCTCGGCCAGGAGACCGCGAATTACTGCATCATGTTTCCGGGCGATTACATCGAGCTTCTCGGCCCGATCGGCGCCGACGCGCGGGCCGAGAAACTCAAGGCCTTCCTCGCTCGACGCGAGGGTCTCGTCGGCCCGGCATTCGCCCCCGCGGGAACGCCCGAGGCGACGCGCGAGGCACTGGCGGCGCGCGGCCTCCATCCGAGCGAGCCGCGCGCGCTCGGCCGCCAGCTCGAACTGCCCGAGGGGACCGTGGTGCCGCGGTTCAGCCTGATCGACCTGCCGGCCGGAGAGACGCCGGCGCTCGACTGCTTTATCTGCGCCCATCTGACGCCGGGGCTGATGCGCCGGCCGGAATGGCTCGACCATCCGAACGGCGCGGTCGGAATCGGGGGCGTCGACCTCCTCGCCGCCGACATAGAGCGGCTTCGCCCTGCCTATGAGCAGCTTTTCGGCGCGGCCCAGGTCGAGACGGACGGAGCGGTGCTGATCGTCCGTTTCGGCCGCCACCGCATCCGGTTTTCGCCGGGCGTGGAGAACGCCGGGACGACGCTGAACCTGCTTACCGCCGACCGCGAGCGCACCGCCGACTATCTGGCGCAGTGGCAAATCCCGTTCGACGAGACGGCGGACGGGGCGATCGCCGTGCCGCCGGAAGAGGCGAACGGCGCGCGGCTGGTGTTTGCGCCGGCGTGATCAGCCGGCCCGGCGCTCCGCGAGGATGTGCCAGTGCCACGAGCCCGGCTTCTTGTGCTCGCGCTGGACCAGCGACAGGAGCTCGAACCCGGCGAACAGCGCGACCACCCCCGCGGCGTCGCAATAGAAATGCGGGTGCGAGCGCTCCTCGATCGCGTCATTGACGAAGGTGTCGGGCGCGATGCGCCGGCCGATGCCGTAATTGCCGTTGCGGGTTGGCAGCATCGTGCCCTGGTAGGCCCCGCCCGGCTTTAGCACGCGCCAAATCTCGGCGAGCCGGCGCCCGACATCGCCCTGGTTGCCGTGATAGATCACGTTCCACGACAACACGTAGTCGAAGGCGCTGTCGGCGAAAGGCAGCAGATCGGCCGGCGCCTCCTGGAGTTTGACGTTCAGCCCCCGCGCCGCCGCGCTCTTTCGCGCCTCCTCGATCCCGACCGGGCTGCCGTCGATCCCCTCGACCGCGAACCCCGCTTCCGCCAGGAACAGCGCATGCCGCCCGACGCCGCAGCCGAGATCGAGCACCGCCTTCGCCCCGCGGGCCTTGAGCAGCGGCACCGCGTCGCGCACCTCGGGCTCGGGGTCGAGCCAGTCCGCCCGCCCCTCGGCGCTTCCCCACCGCCGATCCCATGCCGCCACCGCTCCCGCGACCGCCATGCCCGCCTCCCCTCCTATTCAAGCCCGATCGCAAACCCGATTTGCCTGCGAATTTCCGCGAGCTGAACCGGCAGAACTCGCGAATCGGTGGCCCTGATCCGCCTCACCACCGTCAAAGCTCCACGCGTGGCGTTCCCCAGAACTCGAAGAACTCCTGTGCCTCCGGATTGCCGGCAATGTATTCGGCGACGGCTTTGGTTTGTTCGCGGATGCGCTTGCGCTTCGCTTCTTTGGCCGCTTCGCAGGCGAGGACGCGGATGGCGGCCGAAAGGCCCAGGCCGCGCTCCTTAGCCTCGGTCTCCAGCATCGCCCGAGCGGTCGCGTCCAACCTGATGGAAACAATTGCCGACATTGCCGTCACAAATTGAAGCGGAAGTGCATCACGTCGCCATCGTGGACGACGTATTCGGACCCTTCGAGACGCATCTTGCCGGCATCCTTGGCGCCCTGCTCGCCGTTGCAGGCGACGTAGTCGGCATAGGCGATCGTCTCGGCGCG
>DASUIE010000247.1:0-2754 GCA_036273175.1 Allostellaceae bacterium | reverse complement strand
GCCTTGCCCTCGAGCCCGACCTCCTTGAGCTTTGCGCGCAACAGCGAGGCGGTAAACGGCGTCGCCCAGATCGGGCATTTGAGAAGCGGCCACAGATAGGGGATCGCGCCGATATGGTCCTCATGCGCGTGCGTCGCGACGATGCCGAGCAGCTTGTCGCGGCGCTCGACGATGAATTGCGGATCGGGCATGACGACATCGAGCCCGGGCTGGCTGTCGTCGCCGAAGGTGACGCCGCAATCCAGCATCACCCATTGCCCGCCATAGGCGTAGAGATTGAGGTTCATCCCGATCTCGCCCGAGCCGCCGAGCGGGACGAAGAACAGCGAATCCGGGTCGCGGTCGCAGAAATGGGAGGCCGAGGCCGGCTTCGGCGCCTTCATCTGTTGGTGTTGTGGCGATAGATGAGGCGCAGTCCCCAAAGCGTCAGGTCGCGGTCAACCGTCTCGATCACATCGGTCGCGCTGGCGAAGAGCGGCGCGAGGCCGCCGGTCGCGATGACTCCCATCGTTTCCTTTCGCTCCTCGCGAATGCGCCGCACCAGCCCCTCGATCAGGCCGACATAGCCCCAGAACACGCCCGACTGCATCGCCGGCACAGTGCTGCGGCCGACCACGGCGGGCGGGCGGGTCAGCGCGACATGCGGCAACTGCGCCGCCGCCATTTCCAACGCCTGCAGCGACAGGTTCGGTCCGGGGGCGATGACGCCGCCGCAATAGCTGCCGTTTTTGTCGACGATGTCGAAATTGGTCGCGGTGCCGAAATCCACGACGACAAGCGGCGGCTTATAGCGCTGGACCGCGGCGACCGAGTTGGCCACCCGGTCGGCGCCGACATCCTTGGCCGGCATGTCGACATCGATGCCGATCCCGACGCTGCAATTCTCGCGCCCGACGACGAGCGGATCGCAGTTCAGGTAGCGCTGGCAGAGCTGGATCAGGTTGAACATCGCGTCGGGCACGACATTGCCGATGATCGCGGCGTCGATGTCGGTCGGCTTCAAGCCGGCCAGCGACAAAAGCTGGGTAAGCCAGATCGCGTATTCGTCGGCGGTACGGCGCGAGTTGGTCGAGATGCGCCACGAGGCCTTGAGTTCGTCGCCGGCATAGACGGCGAAGACCGCGTTGGTGTTACCCGAGTCGATCGCCAGGAGCATCGCCGCTTCACCGTCGAGTGGCGGGAAAGATGTCGCCGGCCGCGATCCGCCGCTGGCCGCCCGCCTGCCCGAGGAGCAGCGCGCCGGCCTCGTCCAGGTCGAGGAAGCGGCCGTGCAAGGTCGTGTTTTCGAGCCGCACCCGGATTTCCTCGCCCAGCCCGCCGGCTCGCAGCACCCAGGCGGCCCGGATCGGGGCAAAGCCGCCTTCGCGCCACCGCGTTTCCCACCGCGCGAAGCTTTCGGCGAACCGTTCCAGCAGGGCCTCCGGCGTCCTGTCGATGCCCTCGGCCACGAGAGAGGTGGCCGGCGTCTCGGTGCCGCCCGGGAAGCTCGCGAGGTTAACGCCCATGCCGATCACGACGAACTCGGCGCCGGTTTCGCATTCGAGCAGGATGCCGGCGATCTTCTTGCCGCCGAGCAGCAGGTCGTTGGGCCATTTGAAACGCAATTCGGCGTGGTGGATGGCTTCGGCAAGAGCAAGCGCGGCGACGAAACCCAGTTGGGCCGCTTCCGCGACAGCGCATTCCGGCCGCCACAGCAGGCTCATATAAAGGTTACCGGGAGGCGAGGCCCATTCGCGCCCGCGGCGTCCGCGCCCGGCGGTCTGCTCGCCGGCCCAGACGATCGTCCCGCCGGCCGCGCCGTCGCGGGCCAGGCGCTTCGCCTCGTCATTGGTGCTGCCGAGGGTCTCGTAGCGGAGCAGCCGAAACCCCGCGATCATTGCCCGAACAGCGATTTGGCCGCGATCTGCGCGCTGCCCACAAGCGGGTCGGGCAGCAGGATGAAGAACAGCGTTACCACCGCGGTGACCACCAGCACGCCTTTCAGTTCCGGCGAGATCGGCCGGTCGAAGGCCCCCTGCGGCTCGTCGAAATACATCAGCTTGACGATGCGCAGGTAATAGAACGCGCCGACGACACTGGCGAGCACGCCGATGACGGCGAGCCCGGTCAGATTGGCATTAATGGCTGCCAGGAAGATGTAAAGCTTGGAGAAAAACCCGGCGGTCGGCGGGATTCCGGCCATCGCGAACATGAAGATGCCGAGCGCCAGCGCCAGCGCCGGCTGCGACTTCGACAGCCCGGCCAGATCGGCGATCTCCTCGACCATCTTGCCCTTCTGCTTCATGCACAGGATCACCGCGAAGGTGCCCACATTCATGAACAGGTAGATCGCCATGTAGATCAGGACGCCCCGGATCCCGTCCTGCGTCCCGGCGGCGAGGCCGATCAGCGCATAGCCGACATGGCCGATCGAGCTGTAGGCCATCAGCCGTTTGAAGTTGGTCTGGGCAATCGCCGCGACCGCCCCCAGCACCATCGAGGCCACCGACAGGAACACGATGATCTGGCGCCACTCGGTCAGCATCGGCCCGAACGGCTCGATCAGAAAACGCATGAACAGCGCGATCGCCGCCATCTTCGGCGCGACCGAAAAGAAGGCCGTGACCGGCGTCGGCGCGCCCTCGTAGACGTCAGGGGTCCACATGTGGAACGGCACCGCCGAGACCTTGAAGGCAAGCCCGACCGTGACGAACACGAGCCCGATGATCATCCCCGGCGACGGCTTCCCGGCCCCGGTCAGGGCGGTGGCCAGCG
>DASUIE010000246.1:0-12049 GCA_036273175.1 Allostellaceae bacterium | reverse complement strand
GATCGCGTCGACGCGCGCGCGGGCCGGCGCCGGTTGGACCTCGTCGGCGGCGGCGGGCTGCGGCGGTGGCGGCGCGGCTTGCGGGGCCGCGGCCACCAGGCGCCGCGACGCGTCGCCCGCCTCGACCTCGGCAAAGGCCTTGTCGAGCATCGCCGCCATCTGCCGGTCGCGGGAACGGAACGTCCGCCCGCCCATGATGACGCCGATCAGCCGGTGCCCCTTTCGCACCGCGGAAGTCGCCAGATTGTAGCCCGAGGCGTTGATGAACCCGGTCTTGATCCCGTCCGCGCCCGGGTACCAGTCGAGCAAATGGTCGTGCCCGACGACCGTCTCGCCGCGAAACTCGAATTCCTTGGTCGCGAAGTAGCGGTATTCGCGCGGGAAATGTTGGTAGAGCGCCAGCGCCAGCCGCGCGATGTCGCGGGCCGTCGTGGTCTGCTCGGGGTCCGGCAGGCCCGAGGCGTTCCGGTAGGTGGTGTGGTTCATGCCCAGCTGTCGCGCCTTTTGCGTCATCCGCTCGGCGAAGGCCGATTCGCTCCCGGCCAGCCCTTCCGCCAGCACGGCGGCGGCGTCGTTGGCGGATTTGGTGACGATCGCCAGGATCAGGTCGCGCACCGGGACCGAATCGCCGGCATCCAGCCCGAGATGCGATTTCGGCTTGGCCGAAGCATTCTCCGACACGGGCAGCGGCTGGTCGAGGCGCAGCTTTCCCGAATTCAGGGCCTCGAAGGTCAAGTACAGCGTCATCATCTTGGCGAGGGACGCCGGGTAGGTCAGCGCGTCGGCGTTGTTCTCGCCGAGCACCTGCCCTGTATCGGCGTCGAGCACGAGCGCCTCGAACACTACCGATGACGACGCCACGAAGACGTGGTGGCGCGCCTCGGCCGCCGGAACCGCCCCGACCATCCCCGCCACGGCCAGCGCGGCCGCCACCGCGGCACGCCGGAATCCCGTCCCGCGCCGTGCCGGGAGCGAGCCTGGCTCCCGCAAATCAGACATCTCGATCCGCACGCTGAACCCCCCGAACCCCGGATGAAGGCGACCCCCCGGTGCGCATTCATCCCCGCCAGGGTAGGGAAAAGCCGCTGACCTGTCAAAAGGGTGCGAATGGGTGTCAGCCGCACCCGTTATTGTGCAGTGCAAACTGCCGCATTGAAGCGACGCACCCGCGCGCTTATTCTTTTATTGTGCGATGCAAGATAGCGCACTCAGCGAAGCGAGGGATGCCATGAGCGAATCCAGGTCCAAGCGTGCGCCCGACGCGCCAATCGAGCAGGCGGTTCGCGAGGTGGAGGCCGCCGCCGCGCGCGCCCCGGCGCCCGTGCCGGCGCCGGTCCGGCGGGGCGACTTCGCGGTGTTCGATACGATGGCCCAGGGCAGCGAATCATGGGCGGCGATGATGACCGAGGCGATCGATCTCAATACCCGCCTTTACCGCGAGGGCGTCGACGCGATGCTGCGGCTGACCCGCCTGCGCTAATTGGTGCGCGCCGAAAGAAAGCCGCGCAGCACGCGGTCGATCGTCGCCGCCTCCCCCGGTTCGGTTGCCGTCCCGAGCCCGCGGTGGCCCATGTCCGACGGGATTTCGACATAGGTCGAGCGCTTGACCCCGTCGCGGATGCGGCGGGCGCCATAGAGCCCCAACAGGCGGTCGCTGGCGCTGGTGAGGATCAACATCGGCGACCGAATCTGGGCAAACGCGGCCTGCATGTCGCCGCCGAACGGCGCCGATACGTCGTGCTCGCGAAAGGCGGCATAGCGAAACACCAGCGCGTTGGCGTCCCAGGCGGCGAAGGATTTGGCCGTCGCCTCGATCTCCTCGGCCAGCCGCTTGGCCGGAACGCGCTCCAGATAGGCGCTCGACACCGCCCAGGGAAAGTAGACCATCCCGGCGCGGCGCAGCCCGTCCTCGGGGTTGTGCTCGTAGCGCCCGCCCTGCCATTGCGGATCGAGCGTGATGACCGAATTCATCACATCGACGACGAGCTGGAAATTCGCTTCGGATTTCGGGCTCGGGGCCATCAGCACGGCGCTCTGCATCGCGGTCGGGTGATGGATCGCCCACTCCAGCGCGATGAACGCGCCCATCGAGCGCCCGATCACGGCCTTGACCGTGCCGAGCTTGAGCTCCCTGGTCACCAGCAGGTGCTGGGCCTCCATCATGTCGCGGATCGTGTAGCGGGGAAATTCCTGCCCCGCCCCGTCGGCCGGCGACGACGAGCCGCCGCCCCCGATCGCGTCGGCGGTGACGACGAAATACTTGTCCGTGTCGATCGGCTTCCCGGGACCCACCAGCGGCGCCAGTGCATCGCGGCCGCTGCGCGCTCCCGACAGCAGCACGACCGCGTTGTCGCCGCCGGGCGACAATTTGCCCCGGGTCTCGTAGGCGATACGCAGTTCGGGCAGAACCGATCCGTCTTCGAACTTGAAGTCGCGCAGGGTGCAGATCGTCGGCTCGCCGCACCACGCCGGCCACCCCGACACCACGGCCAACAGCGCCGCCAGCCCCCATCGCCGCCATCCACCGGCCATCGGCATCGATCCCTCCTCCCCGCGGGTCGCGCAATGTCGAAGATCGCCGCGCATCTGGCCAGCGCGTTGTGTGTCGGCTTGTCCCGCCGCCGCGATTGGGAGAGAGTCCGCCCGGCCGTTTCGAGCACTTTCCAAGGGGAGCCTAGCGTATGCCGTTCGACCCGGGCGCGGCGCAAGCGGCCAGGCCGGTGCTGTGGTGCGCCGCGACGGCGCTTGCCGCCCTCATCTGTTTCGCCGGTCCCGCGGCGGCGCAGGACCAGGACCTGAACAACGAGGCGCCGATCGTCGCGCAGCCGGCCGCGGAGCCCGCTCCGGTCAAGAAGCCGCATCGCAAGAAAAGACGGCCGCCGCCCGACGAGGATATCTACGGCGACGAGTTCGTGCCGGGGCAGGCCGCGCCGCCGCCAATGCCGGCTCCGCCGCTGCCGTCGCCGCCATCCGTTCCGGTGGCGCAGCCGGTTTCAGCCCCGGCCGCGCCGCCGCCCCCACCCGCGCCGGTCGCGCAGCCGATGCCCACCCCGGCCGGACCGTCGCCAGGCCCGGTGCCGGTCTCCACCGCCGGCCCGCGCCCGGAAGACGAGCCATGGTCGGCCGCGACGCTGATGGAGCGGCTCTGCTCCGATTCGCTGCGCCATAACGAGGAGGACCGGCTTTACGGTCTGATCAGCTTCAACGTCCGCGCGACGCTGAGCTACGAAAGAGCCAAGTTCACCGCCGACCAGATCGACGACGCGGTGCAGGATGCGCTCGACGGGCTGATCAAGGACTGCAAGCGCATCGTCGCGGCGGACCGCTCGCGCCGTCTCGGGATGGTCATCGAGGCGATCCAGGCGATGACCTTGCAGCGGATGGGGGAGCGCAGGCGCCCGGCGCCGCGGCTGGTCTCGGAGTCGCCGGACGAGCGCAAATTGCTGCGCCGCGCCAACAAGCCGCTCGGCAAGCCCACCGCCGCCGATTTGTCGCAGGAGCTGACCGCGGCCGAGATCGATGCCTGGCTCGACGGCCTGCCGCCGCTCCAGCGCGCGCTGGCGCTCTTTCAATACGCCTCGGACGTCACTCCGAGGGAAGTCGCTGGCGCGCTCGGCATCGAGCCGTTGGCCTTCAAGCGCGACACCGCGGCCTCGAGGAACAGCTTGATGTCGTATTTCCGCGAGCAGGAAGACGGGATCGTCAACAATCCGCCCGCGGCGACCCCGCCGATCGAGTATCGCGAGGCCGGCACCACCTTCGCCAAGCTGCTCGAGACCGCGGCCACGCCGAACCAGTCCGGCGCCGCGGTCGGCCCGTCGCTGCGGATCAGCGGGATCAGCACCGATCTCTACGCCGGATGGTCGCTGCTGGCGATCGCCACCGGCCTGCCGCCCGACAAGGGGCTCGACATCGTCGGACCGGTCGTGCTGGCGACCGACGGCGACAACTCGAAGCGCATGATCGCCGTGGCGGCCGCCGAGATCACCCGGCCGGACGAGCCGATCCGCCGCTATCTGATCAAGGCTTATACCGTCGATGGCGATGAGGGCGGCGCCGGCTTCCACACCACGCTGCACCTCGTCCCCGGCGGCGTCGACAACCCCGAGGCGCTGAAGACGCTGCACACCCCCGGCCTCGCCAATATCGAGATCGCCCGGTGCCTGTGGCACGATTACGGGCGCGGCCCCGACCCCGGCCTGTGCCGCTAGCGTCCGCCGAGATACGGCGCGAGAAAAACCGGAACCCGCGCCAGCGCGTCGGCGCGGCTCGCCGGGTCGGTCCCGGTGATCGGTGACGCCGGTCCCGCATCAGGCCGCCAGCAGCGCCGCGACGAGACCCCACCCCCAATGTGCCATCGCATTTTCCCTTGCGAACAGACCCATGAAGTGCCAAGTTTTCAATGTCGTCAACTTTACAGGAGGGTGTGTAATTCACATGACACCACCTGGCAGTTCGCAGTTGCCGACCACTTGGCATCGGCAACCGAGCGTCAAGTCCAAGAGATAGCTCGGCAGATGCTGTCGAGCGCGAAGGTTAGCTTCGCGATGGGACCCCCGTTCGTGGCCACAAGGCGCCTTGGCCCGCGGGGGTCTTGTTATTTTTAATTGATACTTGGGATCGCGACATTGCCCGCAACGCTAGATACCTCCGGCCCGACCTCGCGGATTTATTTCTCGCAACGTCTCCGCCTGCATTACGTCGATTGGGGCAACCCGGGCGCGCCGCCGCTTTTGCTCGTGCATGGCGGGCGCGATCATTGCCGCAATTGGGACTGGGTCGCGAGCGAGTTGCGCAAGGATTGGCACATCCTCGCCCCCGATCTGCGCGGTCACGGCGACAGCCAGTGGTCGCCCGACGGCAGCTATTCGGTCGCCGCCTATATCTACGACCTGGCGCAGCTCATCCACCAGCAGGAGCTGGCGCCGGTCACGATCGTCGGCCACTCGCTCGGTGGCATGCTGACGCTCCGCTACGCCGGAATTTACCCCGAGAACGTCCGCAAGCTGGTCGCGATCGAGGGGCTCGGGATGACCCCGCGGGCGATGGTCGAGCGCGCCAAGCAGCCGATCGCCGACCGCATGCGGCGGTGGATCGCCGAGCAGCGCGACCTCTCGGGCCGCATGGCGCGCCGCTACACCTCGATCGACGAGGCGCTCAAGCGCATGCAGGAGGCCAACCGCCACCTCTCGCCGGAACAGGCCCGCCACCTGACCCAGCACGGCGTCAACCAGAACGAGGACGGCACCTATAGCTGGAAGTTCGACAATTACGTCCGCTCCGACCGCCCCTACGGCATGACCCAGGCCGAGACCCAGGCCCTATGGGAGCGCATCGCCTGCCCCACCCTTCTCGTCTACGGCAAGGAAAGCTGGGCCTCGAACCCCGAGGATGACGGCCGCATCAGGCATTTCCACCACGCGAAGGTCGTTTCGTTCGAAGGCGCCGGCCACTGGGTGCACCACGACCGGCTCGACGGCTTCCTCGACCAGCTGCGCGACTTCCTCTAGCGCCAGGTCACCCGGTCGCCCGGGCGGATGCCCAGCCGCGCCGCCGTCCCGCCGTTCAACTCGACCACCGCCCGCACCGGCCCCGCCGACGGGATCATGTCGGTCGACAGCGGCACCGCCCGCTCGTGGATATTGACGATCCGTCCATCCGCGCCGACGAACAGCATGTCGAGCGGGATCAGCGTGTTCTTCATCCAAAAGGTCTGCGGCGCCGGCGTGCCGAAATCGAACAGCATCCCGGCGTCCGCTGCCATGCTGCGGCGGAACATCAGCCCCTGCTCGTGCTGCTCCGGCGTCGTCGCCACCTCGACGGCGAATTTGTGCGGCCCAGTCGCGCTCTCGACCGTCACTTCCCCTTTGGCGAAGGTCTGCAGCTGCGCCAGCGTGGGCGCGGACGCGAGCATCAGCGCGGCAAAAAGCACAAGGAAGAGGCGGCGGCTCGGCATCGCACGATCCGATAATCGAGCGCCGCCGCCCGGTCAATCGGCCAAAGCATTTTCACGTCAGGCGGAACCGCCTGACCGCTCGGAAAATGCGGCGACGCAAAGAACCTAGAGCGCCGGTTTTGATGCAATCAAAACCGCGCACGCTCTAGGATGCCGCGATGACCGGCCGCAAGCTCCACCCCGCGACCCTCGCCGCCCAGGCGCTCGGCTGGACCGACGCGGCGACCGGCGCGGTAATCATGCCGATTCACACCGCGACGACCTTTATTCGCGACCCCGACAACCAGTACCGCCGCGGCCGCTCCTATGCCCGCGCCGACAACCCGACCTACGACCAGCCCGAGCAGCTTCTGACCGCGCTCGAAGGCGGCGCCGGCTCCCTGCTGTTCCCGTCCGGGATGGCCGCCGCCACCGCGATCTTCGGCAGCCTCCCGCCGGGCAGCCACATCGTCGCGCCGCGGGTGATGTACTGGGCGCTGCGCCGCTGGCTCGGCGAGGCGAGCCTCACCGCCGAGTTCGTCGACGCGACCTCGCTCGACGCGATCGCCGCCGCGACCCAAAAGGGCCGCACCAAGCTCGTCTGGATCGAGACCCCCGCCAACCCGCTCTGGTCGGTCACCGACATCGCTGGCGCCGCCGAGATCGCGCATCGCGCCGGCGCGCTCCTCGCGGTGGACAGCACGGTGGCCACGCCGATCCTGACCCGGCCGATCGAGCTCGGCGCCGATCTCGTCATGCATTCGGCGACAAAATATCTGAACGGCCACAGCGATGTGATGGCCGGCACGGTCACCGCCGCCCGCGACGACGAGGCCTGGCGCCGCATCGTCGGCGCCCGCAGCAGCGGCGGCGCGATCCTCGGCGGGTTCGAGGCCTACCTGCTGCTGCGCGGGATGCGCACGCTGCCCCTCCGGGTCGAGCGCGCCTGCCGCTCGGCCGAGAAGATCGCCGCCGCGCTCGCCGCCAACCCGCGCGTCGCCGAGGTGCTCTATCCCGGTCTCCCCAATCACCCGAACCACGCCGTCGCCGCGCGGCAGATGCAGGGCGGCTTCGGCGGGATGATGAGCATCCGCGTCAAGGGCGGCGAGAAAGCCGCCATCGCCACCGCCGCCCATGTCGAATTGTGGAAGCGCGCGACCTCGCTCGGCGGCGTCGAAAGCCTGATCGAGCACCGCGCGTCGGTCGAAGGCCCCGGCACGCCGGTCCCGCCCGACTTGTTGCGCATGTCGGTCGGCTGCGAGGACCCTGGGGATCTCCTCGCCGATATCGAGCAGGCGCTAGACCAGGCTGCGTAGGGGGAACAGCGCCTCGCTCCGCATGAGCGGCGGCGGCGCCTCGGGCGGCATCGCCATTCCGATGCGGTCGTGCCAAAACACCGACATCCCGACCCCCGCCGCGCCCGCCAGGTCGTATGCCGATCCGGCGACGAACAGCGTCTCCTCCGCCGCCACGCTTAATTCCGCGAGCGCCAGCCGGTAGGGCTCCGGCCGCGGCTTGTACCACCCCGCCCGCTCGGCCGAGACGACGACCGCGAACTCGATCCCGGTGCACGCCACGGCAACCCGCGCCAGCGCCTCCGAGCAATTGGTCACGACCCCGAGCGGCACCCGCAGCGACCGCAGCACCTCGCCGACCTCCGGCCACGGCCGCAGCTCCGCATAGCGCGCCGCCAACTCGTCCGCGAGCCGCGCCGGCAATCCCACTGCCGCCGCCGCCTCGCGCACCAAATCCTCGTACGGGCGATAGCGCCCTTCGCCATAGGTGATTTTGAGATAGGCCGCCCGCCAGCGCCGTCCGTCGGTCTCGCCGCCGGCAACCGCATCCCACAGCGACCACGAATCGATCAGCGCGGTCAGCAGGTCGAACAGGACCGCCCCCGGCTTCACATCAGCCCGCAGCTTCACATCAGCCCGAGCTCGAGCTTCGCCTCTTCGCTCATCATGTCGCGGTCCCAGGGCGGGCTCCAAACCAGGTTGACCCGCACTTCGTTGACACCCGGCACCTCGGCGATCGCCTTTTCGACTTCGCCTGGCATGCTTTGCGCGACCGGGCAGGCCGGCGTCGTCAGCGTCATCTCGACAAAGACGATGCCGCCCTTCTTGACCAGCAGCTCGTAGATCAGCCCGAGCTCGACCAGGTTGATCGGGATTTCCGGGTCCTGCACGGTCTTCAGCGCGTCGAGCACCGGCCCCATCAGCTCGGGGTCGTCGTCGCCTTCCGGCCGCTCGACCGGCTCGCTGGCCGGCGGCGGCGGCATGAAGTCGAAATAGTCGCGATCCTCGTTTTCCGACGCCACCGCCCCTACTCCGTCTTCACCGTTTCGCCGCCCTTGAGCGCCGCCTCGAAGGCGTGCCACGCCAGGGTCGCGCATTTGACCCGCGCCGGATACGCCTTGACGCCAGTCAGCGGCTCCAGCCGCTCCGAATCCTCGGCGAGCGCCTCCGGCACCTCGACCGGGTCGCCGCCCGTCACCTCGGCATGAAAGCGGGCGAAGAGGGCCTTCGCCTCTTCGACCGTCTTCCCCTTCAGCACCTCGGTCATCAGCGAGGCCGCCGCCGTCGAGATCGCGCAGCCGCGTCCCTGGAAGCTGACATCGCCGATCCGGTCGCCGTCCATCGCCAGGTACACGGTCACCCGGTCGCCGCAGAGCGGGTTGTGGCCCTTGGCGAGATGGGTCGGCTGTTCGAGCGCGCGAAAATTCCGGGGGTGGCGGCCATGGTCGAGGATGATGTCCTGGTAGAGCTCGCGCAAATCCATCATCGGCTGAACATCTCCCGGCACGCCTCGATCGCCGCCGCCAGCCGATCGATATCGGCGCGGTCGTTGTAAATCCCGAGCGAGGCGCGCACCGTACCCGCAACACCTAGTTTATCCATCAGCGGCTGCGCGCAATGGTGACCGACGCGCACCGCGACGTTGTGCTGGTCGAGCACCGTGCCGACATCGTGCGGATGCACGCCGTCGAGGTTGAACGACAGGACGCTCAGCCGCCGCTGCCCGCCCTTGACCAGGTTGAGGTCGGGGATGCGCGACAGCACATCGACCGCGTAATCGGTCAGCTCGGCCTCATGGTCGCGGATCGCCTCGCGCCCGATCGATTCGATAAACCCGACCGCCAGCCCCAGCCCCGCCGCGCCGGCGATATCGGGCGTCCCGGCCTCAAACCGGTGCGGCGGGTCCTGGAACTCGGTGCGCGCGTATTCGACGCTGGTGATCATCCCGCCGCCGGTCTGCCACGGCGGCAGCGCGTCGAGCGCGTCGTAGCGGCCGTAAAGCACGCCCGTCCCGGTCGGCCCATAGGCCTTGTGGCCGGAGAAGACATAGAAGTCGCAGCCGATCGCCCGCACATCGACCGGCATGCGCGGGATCGCCTGGCACCCGTCGACCAGCACGAGCGCGCCCTGCCGATGCGCCAGCCGCGCGATGTTCTCGACCGGCAGCACGGCGCCGCTGACATTCGACACATGCGTGACCGCGACGAATTTGGTGCGCGGCGACAAGAGCGCCTCGAAAGCGCCGAGGTCGAACCCGCCGGTCTCGTCGGTCGGCGCCACCACGAGTTTCGCGCCGGCCTTCTCGCACGCCATCTGCCACGGCACGAGGTTCGAGTGGTGCTCGAGATCGCTGATCACGATCTCGTCGCCGGCTTTGAGGAACTTGCCGCCCCACGCCTGCGCCACGAGGTTGATCCCCTCGGTCGCGCCGCGCACGAACACGATTTCGCGGTCGTCGGCGGCGTTGAGGAAGGCGCGCACCGCCTCCCGCGCCGCCTCGAACCGGTCGGTCGAGCGCTGGCTGAGCTGATAGACCCCGCGATGCACATTGGCGTAGTCGCTGCGGTAGAACTCCGCGAGCCCGTCGATCACGACGCGCGGCTTTTGCGCGCTCGCCCCGGAATCGAGGAAGACGAGCCCGGGGTTCCGCTCGAAAACCGGAAACTCGTTCTTGATGTCGCGGATGGCGGTCATAGCGCGCCCAGCTTCGCGGCCAGCCGGCCGAGCAGCATCTCGCGCGCGCCCAAATTCGCGACCCGCTCGACCGCTTCGCGCACGAACCCTTCGACCAGGAGCCGCCGCGCCTCATCCTCGGGGATGCCGCGGGTGCGGAGGTAGAAAAGCGCCGTCTCGTCGAGATCCCCGACGCTGGCGCCATGCGCGCATTTCACGTCGTCCGCGAGGATTTCCAGCTCCGGCTTGGTGTCGATGGCCGCGCGGCGGCCGATGATCAAATTGCGGCTGGTCTGCTGGGCGTCGGTGCGCTGCGCTCCTTCGCGCACGCGGATCGTGCCCTGAAACGCCCCATGCCCGCGTCCCGCCGCGACCCCCTTGACCAGCTCGCGGGTCTCGCCGCCGGGCGCCCGGTGGTCGATATCGGTGACGATGTTGGCCTCGTCGTCGCCGCCGACGACAAACGCCCCGTCGATCCGGCAGCGGGCGCCCTCACCCGCCATGGCGACGGAAATCTCGTGTCGCACGGTCTTCCCGCCGAGCAGCAGCGCGAAGGCGCCAAATTCGGCCCGCGCGCCAAGCTCGGCCCGAACCGCGCCGATATGCGCAGCCTCCGCCGCCTCCTCGATCAGCACGATGCGCTCAAGCACCGCCCCGTCGCCGAGATTCGCATCGACGACATCGTTGCGCCAATACGCGCCCGTTCCGCGATAGGTCTCGACCAGCCGAACCCGGCTCCCGGCGCCCTGGCTGATAATAGAGCGCGTATGCAGCGAGCCGCTCCCCGACGCGGGATGGACGATCTCTATCGTCTCGTCGACCGCAACCCCCGGCTCGACATCGAGCACATAGCCCCCGGCAAAGAACGCTGCGTTCAGCGCGACAAGCCCGGTCTCATCCCCAAGCGCCCGGCGCACCAGCTCCGGCCGCTCGCCGATCGCCCGCGCGATCGGCCCGAGCCACACGCCCTTCGGGAGCCTCATCTGCGGAAGCTGCGTCTCCTCCGCCCCGGGAAGGCGCGGCCTCTCCTCCAGCGCCCGCAAATCGAGGTAGCGCCAGCTCTCGCTTCGCCGGCTCGGAAAGCCCTGGGCGGCAAAGCGGCCGATCCCCCGCTCGCGGGACCGTGCGAGCCAATCCGGCTCGCCCGCCCGTCCCGCGAAGGCGTCGATATAAGGCTGCGCGCTCATGCGGCGGTGCCGTAGCCGTGCCGTTCCAGCTCGGCGGCGAGACTCTTGTCTCCCGACTGCACGATCCGTCCGTCCTGCAGCACGTGGACCCGGTCGGGCTCGATATAGTCGAGGAGGCGCTGATAATGGGTGATCAGCACGATCGCCCGATCCGGCGCGCGCAGCCCGTTGACCCCGCCGGCGACAACCCGCAGCGCGTCGATGTCGAGCCCGCTATCGGTCTCGTCGAGGATGGCCAGCTTGGGCTCCAGCATCGCCATCTGGAAAATCTCGTTGCGCTTTTTCTCGCCGCCGGAAAACCCGACATTGACCGCGCGCTGCATCAGGTCTTCGCCGATGTCGAGCAGCTTCAGCTTGGTCCGCACCGCGCGCAGAAACTGCCCGGCGTCGAGCTCCGCCTCGCCGCGGTACCGCCGCTGCGCGTTGAGCGCCGCGCGCAGAAAATACATGTTGTTAACGCCCGGTATCTCGACCGGATACTGAAACGCCAGGAACACGCCCTCACAGGCGCGGCGATCGGCCGGCATCCCGAGCAGGTCCTTGCCGAGATACCGCACCGATCCGGCGGTCACTTCGTACCCATCGCGCCCGGCCAGCACCGAGGCGAGAGTCGACTTGCCCGACCCGTTCGGCCCCATGATTGCGTGCACCTCGCCGGCCTCGACCGTGAGGTCGATGCCCTTGAGGATCTCGCGCCCATCGTGAAGGCGCACATGCAAACTATTGATTTCAAGCATATTCATCCGACGCTGCCCTCCAGGCTCACGGCGAGGAGCTTCTGCGCCTCGACCGCGAACTCCATCGGCAGCTCCTTCAATACTTCCCGGCAGAAGCCGTTGACGATCAGCGACAGCGCGTCCTCGTCGCCGAGGCCGCGCTGGCGGCAATAGAACAGCTGGTCCTCGCTGATCTTCGAGGTCGTCGCCTCGTGCTCGATCCGCGCGGAGGGATTGCGCACC
>DASUIE010000245.1:0-5927 GCA_036273175.1 Allostellaceae bacterium | reverse complement strand
TGCCGCCGCGGTCGAAAAGCGGTTCGGGGTCCGGCGGATCGATCGCGCGACGCTGGCGGCCTGGCGGGCCGAGGCCGGGCGCACGACCCATGTGCTCGATGTGCGCACCCCCGAGGAATACGCCGCGGGTCACCTGCCGGGGTCGGGTTCGGCGCCCGGCGGACAGCTCGTCCAGGCGATCGACCGCTGGGTCGGAACGCGCGGCGCGCGGCTCGTGCTGGTCGATGACGGGATGACGCGGGCGATCATGACCGCGCACTGGCTGTTGCAGCTCGGCTGGGAGGCGGCCGTGCTCGACAATCCGCTGGCCGGGCAGGCGCTGGAAACCGGCGGTTCGGAGCCCGACCTGCCGGCGGCGATCTCGCCGGCCGAGGCGTCGCTGCGGCTGAGCGAGGGCGCGGCCGCAATCGTGATCGGGTCGAGCGCCGCGTTTCGGCGCGCCCATCCGCCCGGTGCGGTGTGGAGCATCCGGCCCCGGCTCGACCGGCTTCCCGCAGCGGTGCGCGGGGCGCGCCAAATCGTCGTCTTCGCCGAGAACGAGGCGGTCGGCGAACTGGCGGCCGACGACCTCTCCGAGATGACCGGCGCCGAAACCGTCCTCGCCGCGGGCGGCGTCGCGGCCTGGCAGGCGGCCGGGCTGCCGGTCGCCGCCTCGCCCGACGACCCGCCCGATAGCGAGCGCATCGACTTCGTCTTCTGGAACCACGACCGTCACGACGGCAACCAGGCCGCCATGCGCGCCTATCTGCAATGGGAGCTGGACTTGCCCGGCGAGGTCGCCCGCGACGGGCTCGCCGGGTTCAGGGTCGCGCCGTAACCCGGCCTACCAGGTGCGAACCGGGCCGCAATCGACGTGGACGAAGCCGGATGACGGGTAGTAGCCGACACCGCCGCCGCGGATGCTGAGCGCCGCGTCGTAAACCTGCGACACGTCACGCCCCTCGGCGCGCAGATCGATCGCCATGCCGTGGATGTGGTAGCTGTTGGCGGCGACCCCGGCGCGGTGCTCGTACAGCCGCGCATTGGTCTCCGGGGAGCGGTAGCCGCACACGATCTGGAACGGCCGCGAGCTCTCCAGGCGGTGGCGCAGCAACCCGATCACATCGAGGACGCCGGCATTCATCGGCCGCACCTCGTTGGTGTAGTGGTCGCGCAGGATCCAGTTGATCTCCTTGACCGCGTCCCGGATGTAATGCCCGTCGGCCCAATAGACCGTCCGCAACCACTCGCCGGTATGGGTGTTGTAGAGCGAGACGGATCGCGGAGCGAACGAGACGGCCGGCGCCGTATGGGTAATGGCGAGCACGGTGCCCGCCGCTGCGGCGCCGAGAACGCGGCGCCGGTTCATCAAGGACGTCAATGGCAATGGTCATCCCCCCATCAGCCCTGGGGAGGCCATAGCATCGACTACAGGTTCAAACAACCCCGATATGCCCGAATTACGGGTCGAGTGCGTCGCTTTTCTCGCATTTCCCCGTATCGGTAGAGTTAAATAGGCCGGATATCAGCCCTTTCGTTGAGCCGGCGCCTCGCTGCGGGCGAGCGGCAATTGCCCGGTCGGGACCAGATGACGCCACACCGCCTCGTCTCGCGAATAGGCGTCGCGGCGGAACTGGACCTGCCCGTCGGCGCCGATAAAGCTGGTCTGATAGGTGATGAACACGGGCACCGGGGTCGGCAGCATGTGCCGGCTCGTGGCGCCTTGCGCGATGCCCTTGTTGATCGCCTCGACCGGCTCGCCGCTCAGCAGCGAGGCGAGGTCGCGCGGGTTTTGCACGCGCACGCAGCCGTGACTGAGCCGCCGATTCTCGCGGGCAAAGAGATAGCGCAGCGGTGTGTCGTGCAGGTAGACGTCGAACCGGTCCTCCATCTCGAACTTGAGATAGCCGAGCGCGGTCCCGGCGCCCGGCAGCTGGGTCACCGAGCCGTTGTCGCGCATCACCATGTTGTGCCGTTCGAGATAGTCGGGTTCCTCGTCGAGCTTGGAGAATATCTCCTTCTCGGCGATGTCCACCGGCACGTTCCACGGCGGATTGTAGAGCAGGCTCTTGATCGTCGCCTCGAATTCGGGGGTCTGCTTGCTCACCTGTCCGACGACGACGCGGCCGGTGAAGGCCGGCTGGTTGTCGCGGAAATATTCGATCTGCATGGCCGCCGTGTTCACGACGACGCGGTTGGCCGGCGGGGCATGCGGCAGCCAGCGCTGGCGTTCGAGACCGACCGCGATCTGCTGGACCCGCGCCTCGGCGGTGACGTTGAGCTCGGCGAGCGTGCTGGGCCCGAGCTTGCCGTCCGGCTCGAAACCGTGGTGCTCCTGGAACGCCTTGACCGCGGCGACCGTGGCTTCGTCGTATTTGCCGGTGGCGTAGTCCGCCGGCAGGTAATTCTCGGCGGCGAGGCGCTTTTGCAGCTGCTTGAACCGCTCTTCGGGCGCGGCGGCGTCGATGCGCGGCCAGCCGCCCGCCTTCGCGATCGCCTGATACCGCCGGTAACCCTCGCGCAGCCCGGCGTATTGCGGGGTCGACGGGGCCAGCGCCTCGAGCGCCGCGCCGGGTCGCGGGCTGTTCGTCGCGGCATCGAGCGCGGCGACGACATCGACCGGGCCGGGCGACAGGATCTGGTCGCCGGGGCGCGCCTCGACCGGATCCTCGCCCCGAGACAGCGCGTCGGCGTAGGAGAGGAACGCGTCCGAGAGCAAGAGGTCGCGGTCGGTCGGCGACAGCCCGCCGGGGTCGGCGAGGGCGACGGCGTGGAAGCTGTTGGGGTCGAGGCCCTGCGCGCCGGCGCGCAGCACCGCCGCCCACAGCGATTTGACCGCGTCGGCGCGGGTATCCCAAACCAATTGGTTGTTATGGGCGTTGTAGAAGGCGCGAAGCAGCGAGACGTGCAGCCGGTCTCCGGCGACGTTCAAATTGTTGCCTTGGCTGAGCCGCGCCTTGATCTCGGTGTCGGCAGCCGGGCTTTCGGCATTTCCCGCGGTCGGCTCGTAGGCGGTCGGCGTCGCCACGACCCCGCCCGGCGCCGCGAGCGCGGTCGAGGCGGACAGGGCGATGAGCAGCGCGGCGGCCATTCCGGCGAGACGGCGCGGCGAGGGTTCAGTTCTTGAAGGTGCGCGATCAATCGACACGTCGGCCTCGCTTATCATGGGCCCATGGCCCGGAATGCCCACACCGCCAGCCGAAACACGAGGCCCGACCGGAAGTTATGATCGGGTCCCAAATACTTGGCAGCATCGTCTCGCGGCGTCAACCTGGAGGCGATCCTACCCCATATTATTAACGACTCTATGTCGTGTCGGTTCATTGCCATAGTCAATGTCGCTAACACGCATCAGAATTGCATGATCCGCATGGTTGAGGAGCGCTGGCGACGGACGCGGGGCAGGCCGGCTTGACCGCGGCGGGCCGGCGGGAAAGACTCGATGACGATGGCGATGCTCGAAGCCCAAGCGGCCCGCGGTCGCGTGCGCGGTAATCCCGATGGCTGAGCCGCGCCGCGGCGTGCTGGTTACCGGCGCGGCCCGGCGGGTCGGCGCGGCGATCGCGCGCGGCCTGGCGGAGGATGGCTGGCTCGTCGCGCTTCACTACAACAGCTCCGCGGCGGAGGCGGCGGCGCTGGCCAAATCGCTGAACCGGCGGGAGGAGGTGTGCTTTCCGCTGCAGGCCGATCTGGCGCGGCGGGACGAGGTCGATGGGCTCGTCGGCCGGGCCGTCGAGGCGCTCGCCCGTGCGCGGGGCAAGCTGACCTGCCTCGTCAACAACGCCAGCCCGTTCGTCTTCGACAGCGCCCGCAGCCTTGGCTGGGGCAGCTGGGACGCGCATATCGGGCCGGGGCTCGCCGCGCCGGTATTTCTGTCGAAATACTTCGCCGAGACGATCGCGGAAGGCGAGCACGGGCTGATCGTCAACATGCTCGACCAGAAGATCGAGGGCCTCAACCCCGATTTCCTGTCCTATTCGATCGCCAAGGTCGGGCTCTATGGCGCGACCAAGATGCTGGCGATGGCGCTCGCCCCGCGCATTCGGGTGTGCGGCATCGCGCCGGGCATCATGCTGCCCGGCCCCAAGCAGAACGCGGCCCAGTTCGAGGCGGCCTGGCGGCGGACGCCGCTCGGGCGCAACGCGACCGTCGAGGAGGTCGTTCTCGCCGTCAAGTTCCTGATCGGCGCGGAATCCGCGACCGGGAACATTATCGTGCTCGACGGCGGCGAGAGCTTGACCCGGCGCGGGCGGGATATTTCTTTTGAAACCTAGGCGTTGACGGAACTAGAGCGGGCTGCCGGCGATTCGCTTTTAGTAATATTCGGTGATAGTGTCTGCCGATGGCCCGTCTCGTCTTGCTGAGCATTGCCGCGGCGCTGATGTGGAGCGCCGCCGCGGTCGCCGGTTGCGTCGCGACCAAGAAGCACCCGACCTGCGTCGATCTGAGCGCCGTCCCGAACATCGGCCAGCAGGTGATCGGCACCGAGACACCCGCGCCGCGCGCCGCGAAGGAGCCGCCGCCCGCGCTCCCGGTCGAGAAATACCAGGGCCCGCGGCTCGGGTTCAGCAACGCCGTCCGGCGCGCTCCCGAAATCGGCTACCGCTGGGACATCGATTAGGCTATCCGACGCCGGCCGGAACCGGCCCGATATAGGCCGAGGACGGCCGGATCAGCCGCGCGTTGCGCCGCTGCTCCATCGCATGGGCGAGCCAGCCGGCGGCGCGCGAGACCGCGAAAACCGGGGTGAAGGCCTCGCGCGGCAACCCGACCGCGTCGAGCAGCAGCGCGGCGTTGATCTCGACATTCGGCTGCAGCGGCGGGCGCCCGGGCTTCAGCGCGGCAAAGGCGGCCCCGACCGCGCGTTCGAGCTCGGCGGCGAAGGCGAGCCGCGCCGCGACCGCCGGCAGGCGCGCGCCGAGCTTTTCCAGGGCCTCGCCCAACACCAGCGAGCGCGGGTCGCCGAGCCGGAAGACGCGGTGGCCGAACCCCATCAGCCGGTCGCCGGCGGCCAGCTTGCGCGCGGCCCAGGCAGCCACGTCGCCGCTCGCCTCGGCCTCGTCGATCAGGTCGAGGGTCGGGCCCGGCGCGCCGCCATGCAGCGGCCCGGTAAAGGCGCAATAGGCGCCGAGCGCGGCGGAGACCAGCGAGGCGCGGCTCGACGCGATTACCCGCGCGGTAAAGGCCGAGGTGTTGAGCCCGTTGTCGATGACCGCGGCGATGTAGCTGTCGAGCGCCGGCGGCAGGGCCGGATCGACCGGCGCGCCGGCGGCCATGCGCAAGAGGTCGTCCGCGGTGGCGCGGGCCGGGTCCGGCGCGAGCGGCGCGGCGCCGGCGCGGCGGCGCAACAGGGCGCCAATAGCCACCGGCAGCGTCGCCAGGATTTCGGCCGGACCGGACTCTTCCGGCAAGGCGGCGAGGGCGCACCGCACCCCCTCGATCAGCGGCCGCGTCTCGGCCTCGGCGAGCCAATGACCGAGCCGGGCAAAGGCGGCCGCGCGGCCGGCGCCGAGCCTCGCCCGCATCGCGTCTCGGCCGAGCCCGTCCCCGGCGAACCCCTCCCACAGCAGCCCGACCGCGCCCTCGTAGCCGTAATCGGCGACGAGCTCGGCCAGCGTATGGCCGCGCACCCACATGATGCCCTTGGCGCCGTCGCTGTGGCTCAGCACCGTTTCGGCGGCGACAAGGCCGGCCAATCCGCTATCCACGGGGCCGCTATCCATGAGGCCCGCTATGCACGGCGTCGGCGCCTATTCGGCGGCGAGCGGGGCGGCCTCGCCGCGCCCGATGTCGGAGGCGGCGATCGCCGCGCGCAGCCGCGCGATCTCGGCTTCGGGCAGCTTGACCAGAGGCGGGCGCACCACCGCCGGCGGCAGCTTGCCGGTCAGCGCCAGCACCTCCTTCATGCGGTTGTGCATGTCGAGGAAGGGCGGCGCGTAAAAGGCCTG
>DASUIE010000244.1:0-8493 GCA_036273175.1 Allostellaceae bacterium | reverse complement strand
GCAATCCCCGGCCCCCAGGCGGCAAGAAAGCCAATGTCCGTGTTCCCCGCCCGCCAGTGCCCCATAAACGAAACGATTGATGCCGGCAGGATAGCGGCCAGCGAGGTTCCAACGGCGATATGCGCCGCTGCGTCTGCCGATACACCGGAACTCGTCAGCCCGTAAAAGACTACGGGGACCACTACGATTCCGCCGCCAATTCCAATTAGACCGGCGAGCAAACCAGCGCCAGCTCCCGCGGCAGAGCCCAAGAGCAACAAAGACAAGCTACTCGCATTACTCATGACATGTTGCCTCCCGATCCGATTTTTGATTACGGAATTAAAGCCCGTGTACGCCGCAGCTCCGTGCTCGGCGTCATCCGTGATCAGGTTTTAGTCGTTGGTATTGTCGGCAAGGATCGATCGAATGCGCCAACTCGTGCCGATGTATCTGCCGGCCAAATGTCCCATTCAACGATTGTAGAAGCTCGGCCTTACGAGCGTATTACAGCGCGATGCGGGTCGCGCTTCTGTCCCTCGCCCGCGTCGGCGAATTGGCGGTAATACGTTGGATAACAGCGTTCAACGGTCCCGCAGCGCCTGTAACGCTTTGCTGCGGCCAATGCAGCGGGCAGACGAAACCGGCGTCAGCGGGGACTGGAAACGCTTTTCGCGACCAAAATCGTCATCTTCCGCTCATGCACTGGGTGAGTTCAGGTGAGGTGATCGTCGCCGCGTTCGCGGTTGACCATCAGCCAGGGCACGACGTCCTGAAACTGCGCGTTGGTGAAGATGATCTGGAATTGCGGGACCGGATGCGGCCCGACCTCGGCGCCGCTGAACTGGCCCATCTCGATCGGGAATTTCGCGGACAACCCTTTATGCAGCCGCTCGGCGGCCGGCAGGGTGTCGGCATCGTAGTAGACATGCGCGTGATAGCCGTAGATCGCGGGACCGTCGCTCATCGCGTTCACTCCGTTGGCGGCCGGAACGAGGTGGCGGAGGGGATGGGATTCGAACCCACGATACGGGGTTAACCGTATAACGGTTTAGCAAACCGCCGCCTTCAGCCACTCGGCCACCCCTCCACCGATGAGTGGGTGCACGGCGCATGCGGCGCTAGGTCTAGCCTTTCGCCCGAAAGGGGTCAACCTGAGAGAATGAGGCGGTAGACGTATCTGCTTGCAAATTGGGGGCCGAAGCACCAAATGCGATGGGTTGGCCCTTGGATGATTCGGCTCGCATTTCGTGGCGCGACAGAGCGCTGGATCGCTTTCCGCAAAACCGGTGGTTGACGCGACACGCATCGCGCGCGTGCCGGGCAGCATTCCTGACAGCTTTCCGGGGCCGGAGAAGAGCAATGGCGCAGCACAAATATTCGGTCGGTCAGAGTGTCAAATTCACTCCTGACCGCAGCGCCGGCACCAGCGCGCGCGGCGCCTATACGATTGTGAAGAGGCTCCCGGAATCGGAGGGCATGCTGCAATACCACGTCAGGGCCAAGGTGGATGGGCGCGAACGCGTGGTTCGCGAAGACCAGCTCGATCGATAGCCGGTCATGAAACCGCACCCCTACGCTGAGGCGACCTATCAGATTATCCGGCTGGACACGGGAGGATTCGGCGTAAGGGTTTCGGTCCCGGCCGCAAATCCGACGACCGTCAGCCGTTTCGACACCGAGGCTGCAGCCGATGCCTGGATCGCCTCGCACAAGAGCCGCGTAGAAACCCAGTCCCAACCCCGAACGGTTTTCCGGAGGCACACGCCCTCGTCCGCCAGGTAGAGTGCGCCTTCTGCGCCTTCGTCGGTGCGCCGCCGATGTCCGATCCCGAGTTTCCTCGCCTGCTTGCCGAAATCAGGGCTTGCACCCGCTGCGCCGCCGGCCTGCCGCTCGGCCCCAACCCGATCGTGCGCGGAACCCCGGCCTCGCGCCTCCTGATCGTCAGCCAGGCCCCGGGAACGCGCGTGCACGAGACCGGGCTGTCGTTCGACGACCGCAGCGGCGACCGGCTGCGCGACTGGCTCGGCATCGGCCGCGACGTGTTCTACGACGAAGACCGGGTCGCGGTCATGGGAATGGGGTTCTGCTATCCCGGCCGCGATGCGAAAGGCGGCGATTTGCCGCCTCGCCGGGAATGCGCGCCGCTCTGGCACCCACGCCTGCGCCCGCATTTCGCCGCCGCCGAGCTGACCTTGCTGGTTGGCTCCTACGCGATCGACCGCTATCTCGGCCGCCAGCCGATGGGCGCGGCGATCGCGCGCTGGCGCGAGTTCCTGCCCGACTATTTCGTCCTGCCGCATCCGAGCTGGCGCACGGTGTTCTGGGAGCGCGCCAATCCCTGGTTTGCGGCCGAGCTGCTGCCCGAGCTGCGCGCCCGGGTCGCCGCCGCGCTTACCCCGCCTCCTCGATCCGCTCCATGTCCTCGTCGCTGAAGCCGAGATGGTGGCCGATCTCGTGGATCAGCACGTGGCGGACAATCGCGTCGAGCGCCTCGTCGTTCTCGCACCAGTAATCGAGGATCGGGCGGCGGTAGAGGAACACCATGTCGGGCTCGACCCGCGTGTCGACGACGCTTTTGCGCGGCAGCGAGACCCCACGATAGAGGCCGAGCAGGTCGAACGGGCTTTCCAGCTCCATCTCGGCCTCGGTTTCCTCGTCGGGAAAGTCCTCGACGCGGATCACCAGCGGCCCGAGCTTCTCTCGCACCGTCGCGGGTATCGTTACCAGCGCCCGCTCGGCGAGCCCCTCGATCTCCTGCGCGGAAGGTGCGCGCCGCCCGGTCATGCGCTATTTTCCCGGCCTCTTCGCCGGAGGACGCGATGGTCGAGAAACTCACCGGAGCGGCGCGTCACGCCGCGCTCGCCGGATTGCGGGGTTGGAGCGAGGTCGCCGGCCGCGACGCGATCCACAAGAACTACCAATTCGGCGATTTCTCCGAGGCCTGGGCGATGCTGTCGCGCGTCGCCCTTCTCGCCGAGAAAATGGATCACCATCCCGAGATCTTCAACGTCTACAACCGGGTCGAATTGACCCTCTCGACCCATGACGCGGGTGGGCTCGGCGAGCGCGACATCGCGCTCGCTGCCGCGATCGACAAGCTTGAAAGCTAGACTAGCGCCCGCCAGTCAACGCCCAAACGGGATCGTGTAGACGAAGACGAGCGATTCCTCGCCGGGGTTCGACTTGCCGAGCCCCGCGTTCGACATGTGGTGCAAGGCGATCCCGACCCGGCTCTGGTCGGGCAGCTTGTAATCGAGCTCGGCCCCGGTGCGGAACTCCCACCACGAACCGAGCTTGATCCCGCTGCCGCGCTCGAATACGCCCGCCGCGCCGTTCGGGGTCAGGATCCAGTTCGGGCCGAGATGGATATCGAAGCCGAACCCGAAATAGGCGTAGCCCGCGCCGTCGCTCGTCCCCAGCGCGCCGATAAACGGCGAGAAAGCGTAGAGCACGTCGCCGAAGCGGTATTCGAGGCCGAAATCGGCGGCGACATGGCTATCCGGATGCTTGCCCGGGAAGATATCGAACGCGCCGAGCTCCAGCGCGACGCGCGGCGGGTCTCCCGGCGAGCCGATACTGAGCTGGGCCCTCGCCGGGTGTTGCGCGGCAAGCACCCCTAGCGCCGCCAGCATCCCGATGACCGCGGCCCGCGCCATCCGTCTCGCCCGTGTCAAAAAATTCACCCGCAGGCTCCCCTCAGCGTTACCGGATATTAAAGGCGAACGGTATAACGGCAAGTGAAACCGCCGGAATCGCCGCTCATTTCCGCTTCATCCGATCGGTGGCTTGGACGAGTTGCTCGCGAATACCGGGCTCCATCGCCGAATGGCCGGCATCGGGCACGATCACGTATTCCGCCTCCGGCCAGGCCCGCGCCAGCTCGTCGGCGCTGCGAATCGGACAGATCATGTCGTACCGCCCCTGCACGACGATGCCGGGGATATGGCGGATGCGGCCGATCCGCCGGATCAGGTCGCGCTCGCCGGTGAACAGGTGCTCGGTGAAGAAATGCGCCTCGATCCGCGCGAGTCCGAGCGCCAAGCGATCCTCGCCGAACGCGGCCAGCGTTTCGGGGTTGGGCAGAAGCGTCGAGCACGAGCCCTCGTAGAGGCTCCAGGCCCGCGCCGCCGGCATGTGGACTCGCGGATCGGGGTTGATCAGCCGGCGATGGTACGCGGCCAGAATGTCGTCGCGCTCTCCCTCCGGCAGAAACCCCGCGAGCGCCCGCCACGGTTCGGGAAACACCGTCCGCATGCCGTACAGAAACCAGTCGATCTCTTCCTGCCGGCACAGAAAGATGCCGCGCAGAACGAGGCCGGCGCAGCGGTCGGGGTGCGTCTCGGCGTAATGCAGCGCCAGCGTCGATCCCCACGACCCGCCGAACACCAGCCAGCGCGATATCCCCAATTCGATCCGCAGACGCTCGATATCCGCGACCAGATTGTCCGGCGAATTCCCCGCCGTCTCACCGAGCGGCGTCGAGCGGCCGCCGCCGCGCTGGTCGAAGATCACGATCCGCCAATGCGCCGGGTCGAAAAACCGCCGGTGCACCGCTGTCGCCCCGGCGCCCGGCCCGCCATGCAGGAACAGCGCCGCGGCCCCATCCGGGTTTCCCGATTGCTCCCAGTACATCGTATGCACCGCGTCGAGCCTCAGCTGCCCGGTGCTGTAGGGCTCGATCGGCAGGAACAGGTCGCGGCGGGGAGCCATGGGAGGGACCGGGCGCGCTTACAGGCGCGAATCGATCGACCGCCCCGCCGACAGAAAGGCCCGGTTCCAGCGCGGCGAGCCGGCCCGGCGCCAGCAGACATCGCTGCCCGCCGGCGCCTCGATGACGCGGGTGCCGTTATAGGCGAGGTCGAATTCCATCGTCGGCGCCGCGGCGGCGCAGTCCGGGACCGCCGTCACCGTCGCCTCGACATGGGCCTGGTCATAGCTGAAATTGCTCAGCGTCAACCGCGGCAAGGCAGGCTCGGCGAACATCGGCAGCGTAAACGGAGAAGCCGGCGCCGGTGCGGCCACCGCAACCTCGGCCGCGGGCGGCGGAGGCGGCGCCTCCTGCGGCGGCGGCGCGGCGGCGACGATCGGTTCCGGCGCAGGCGGCGGCGCCGGAGGAGCGGAGCCGAAGATCGGCGGCGGCAACCCCGCCACCGCTCTCGATGCGGGAGCGGGAGGCGGAGGAGGAGGCGGCGGCGCGGCCGCCACTGGTGCGGGCGGAGGCGCGGGAGGCGCCGCCGGCAATGCCAGCTCGGGCGGCCCCGGCGGGGTCAGCGGCACTGGCTGACCCACCGGCGCCGGCGCGGCGTTGGCGGCCACGGCCTCGGCCGGGACCGTCGGCGACGGCCGCTCCGCAAAGGCGGGCGGCGTCAGGTCCATGTTCGACGCGGGCGGTCCCGAGGCCGAGCAAGCGGCGACACCGAGCAGCGCCGTCGAGAGCAGGAGTAAGCGCACCCGCATCACGACCCCCCGAGGAAATCCTTGGTCCATTGCGCATAATCCGCGCCGCGCGTCACCTGACGCATCAGATCGGCGGAGGCGATGCCGGTGAGATCGGCCGGCTTGGTGCCGTCGCGCAGCGCCTTCAGCGTGTTGTAGACCGCCTGCACCGCCGCGCTGAACGGGGCATGACCCTGCAGCGCGACGCGAACCTTGTGCGCCCCCATCCAGTCGAGATCGGCCAGCGATCCCGCGCCGCCGCCGGTGATCAACGGGATCTTGATCTCCGCCGAGACCGCCTCGATCGCCTCGACGGTGAGCCCGCCGGCCAGGAAAATCGCGTCGACCCCGGCCGCTTCGTAAGCCTTGGCGCGCTTGATCGTGTCGTCGACCCCGGTGATGGCGAGGGCGCTGGTGCGGCCGGCGATGACGAGCCGCTTGTCCTGGCGCGCCGACAGCGCCGCCTTCATCTTGCCGATGCCCTCCTCGACCGGGATCAGCGTCGGCTTGCCGCTCGGCCCATAGGGGCGCGGCAGCACGGTGTCCTCGATCGACATCGCGCAGATTCCCGCCGTTTCCAGCTCCTCGACGGTCCGGCGCACGTTGAGCGCGTTGCCGTAGCCGTCATCGGCGTCGCACAGCAGCGCGAGGTTGCCGGCGCGGCAGATGCGGTTTGCCTGGGCGGCGAACTCGGTCAGGGTCAGCACGATCAGATCGGGCGCCCCCAGCACCGTCATCGAGCCGATCGAGCCGGAGAAGATCCCGACTTCGAAGCCAAGATCCTCGGCGATTCGCGCCGAGATCGCGTCGTACACCGACCCCGGGTGCACACAGCGCGGTCCCGCCAGCAGCGCGCGGAAGCGGTTGCGTCGTTCGCCCCAATCCATAGGCGCCTTCTCCTCGCGACTGACGGTACGGTTGCGTTGGAGATTAGCATGTCCGCCGCCGGGTCAAAGGGGGATCGTCGCGCCGTGTGCATGGCGCCAGGCGGTAGAATTCGCTATGGAGAAGCGGCGGATGCGCTATGACACGCACTTTCGTCGCAGTTACGGATTTTCGGGAAGGTTAGGACCATGAAAACAAAAAGACTGGTGGCTGGCACCGTTTTCCTGGCGGCTGCCCTTGTGGCAACCGGCGCGGGAGCGGCCGAACTTAAGGTTTTGAGCGACGGGGCGATGAAACCGGCGTTGGAGGAGCTGGTCAAAGGCTACCAGGCTTCCTCCAAAGGCCAGGTGAAGGTCGACTACGCGAGCTCGGCCGATATCGAGAAGAAGATCGACGCCGGAGACGATTACGACATCATCATCGTCGACAAGACGATCGCCGCCAAGCTCGGCAAGGGTGGCAAGATCGCCATCGGCTCCTTCAAGCAGATCGCCAAGAAGGACGACAAGCTGGCCTTCGACGCCGGGATGACGAACTGGACCGACCAGGCCGTCCCGGGGAACGCGCTGATCGCCTTCCTCGCGACGCCCAAGGCCGCCGAGGTCTACAAGGCCAAAGGCCTGCAGCCGGGCTAGACGCAAAGCCGAAGGGGAGCGCCGACGCTTCGGCGGCTCCCCTCGGCCAAATCCGCGTTGCTCTTCCGCCCGCCGCCGCGCTTATCATGCCCCCGCAGGTCAGGGAGGGACGCCATGGCGGAGCAGAAGAAGATCGTCGTTTTCGGCGCCGGTGCGATCGGCGGCTACACCGGCGGCAACCTCGCCCATAACGGCTTCGACGTCACCCTTATCGACCCCTGGCCGGAGCATATCGAGACGATCCGCAAGGACGGGCTCGCGCTCGAAGGCGTCACCGAGGCGGAGTTCGTCCGCGCCCGCCCGAAAACCCTGCACCTGACCGAGGTGCAGAATCTCGCGAAAGAGCGGCCGATCGACATCTGCTTCATCTCGATGAAGTCCTACGACACCGAGTGGGCGACGCTGATGATGCGGCAATATCTCGCCCCCGGCGGCTACGTCGTCTCGCTGCAAAACTGCATCAACGAAGAGCGCATCGCCGGGATCGTCGGCTGGGGCAAGACGGTCGGCGCGATCGCCGCGATCCTCTCGGCCGAGCTCTACGCGCCGGGAAAAATCCGCCGCACCGGCGGCAAGAACCCGCCGGGCCACGAGGTCTACCGGGTCGGCGAGGTGCATGGAAAGATCACCGCGCGCATCGAGGAGCTCGGCGCGATGATTCGCACCGTCGACACCTGCAAGGTCACCGACAACCTCTGGGGCGAGCGCTGGTCGAAGCTTTGCGTCAACGGCATGCATAACGGCGTGTCGGCGGCGAGCGGGCTCAGCGGCAACGCGATCCGCCAGGACGACCGCATCCGTCAGGTCATCATCCAGCTCGGCGGCGAAGGAGTCCGCGTCGGCCAGGCGCTCGGCTACAAGCTCGAGGACATCGCCGGGCAGGACGCCGAGACCCTGGCCCGCGCCTCCGAGGGCGACGAAAAGGCCAAGGAAGCGGTCGAGGCGCTGATGCTCGCCCTGCGCAACTCGCAGCAGCGCAGCGAGGCGCAGCGGCCGTCGATGGGCCAGGATATGCAAAAGGGCCGGCGCACCGAGATCGACTTCATCAACGGCGTCATCGTCCAGCGCGGCCGCGAGATCGGCCGGGCGACGCCGACTCACGCAAAGCTGATCGAGGCCGTCAAACAGGTCGAGCTCGGCAAGGCCTCGCCGAGCCCGGAGCTCCTCTACGCGCTGTGAGGCGGCGCCGGCGGCGCCTAGCCGCTGGCGTACCGGGCCGTGTCGGGCTTCACCACCTCGCAGGCGACGCCCTTTTTGTGCAGGGCGATACAGGCGGCCCGCGCTTCCCGAGACGTGAAGTGGAGCAGGCGCGCGCGATAGACCCCGCCATGGCCAGCTTTCGCCGGCGGCAGGATCTGCTGCGGCTTGCCGCGGGTGATATGCAGCCGCGCCGCGTGCTGTAACGCCTTCTGGGCGCCGGACTCTTCGCGGAAAGCGCCGATCTCGATCCCCCAGCGGTCGCGAACGGGGCGGGCTGGCTCGTCGTCGTCGTTGTCGGACGATTCGCGCATCGCCGCGGCCGCGAGCCGGCCGATCGCGTCGACGCGCGCGCGGG
>DASUIE010000243.1:0-11346 GCA_036273175.1 Allostellaceae bacterium | reverse complement strand
CTACGACAACGAGGAGGGCCGGCGGAAGATCAGCGCGATGGTCGCGTGCGCCGACCTGACCCGCAGCGGCTTCATCAACGGCGATATCTCGACGGTGATGTCTCCCCGCACGGTGATGACCTGGGCGCAGAACGCATCGATCTTCAACGACATCGCGTTCGCATTCCGGCTCACCTTCCTCAACAAGTGCGACGAGACCGAGCGTCCGGCGGTGGCGGAATACTTCCAGCGCTGCTTCGGACTCGAGCTGCCCGAGACCGGCATCAACGCGACGCTGATGTAGGAGCGTTCGGGGCATGGCGCAGGATTTTTCGCCGACCGAGATCTTCAAGCGGGCGACCGCGTCGGCCTTGCGGGCGATCGCCGAGCGCGACGATCTCAACGTCGCGTTCGGTCCCGAGCCGCCGGGGCTGGCCGGGGCCAAGGTGAAGCTGCCCAACCCGGCGCGCGACCTGCCGCCGGACGAGGCCGCGCAACTGCGGGGCGCCGCCGACAGCCTGGCCCTGCGCCTCAGGTACCACGACGACGCGATCCACTCGAAGCGGCTGCCCGGTGGACCCCTCGCCCGCTCGATCTTCGAGGCGGTCGAGCAGGCGCGGGTCGAGGCGCTCGGCGCGCGGCGCATGGCCGGGGTCGCCGCCAACATCTCGGCGATGCTCGACGAGCAGTACCGCCGCCAGGGCTTTGAGCGCGTCAGCGAGCGCACCGAAAGCACGATGGCCGAGGCGGTGCGCCTGTTGACCCGCGAAGCGCTGACCCGCGAGCCGCCGCCCCCGGCCGCCAAAGGCGTCGTCGATCTGTGGCGGCCCTGGCTTGAAGGCAAGATCGCCCGCGACCTCGGCGACCTCGACCGCTCGATCCTCGACCAGGACGCCTACGCCCGGATCACCCGCCAGATGATCCAGGACATGGATCTCGATCTCGGCGAGATCGACGAATCGGAATCGAACGACCAGCAGCAGCAGGGCGACGAAGCCGACGGCGAGAACCAGACCGATAGCGGCGAGAGCGCCTCGACCGGCGCGCAGCCCTCGATGGACGGCTCCCCCGCCGACAGCGCCGGCGACGACGCCGAGGAGGACGGCGAGGCCGACGCCGATGGCGAGATGATGCCGGGTTCCAGCGATGACGATCCCGGCCGCCCGGGCCGTCCCGGCATGCTGCCGCGCGGCCGCGGCGACGACCAGGCGATCTACCGCGTCTTCGCCACCGAGGCCGACGAGGTGGTCGAGGCCGACACGCTGTGCGACGGTGACGAGCTCGCGCGCCTGCGCCATTTGCTCGACCAGCAGCTCCAGCATTTGCAGAGCGTCATCGCCCGGCTCGCGAACCGGCTGCAGCGGCGCCTCCTCGCCAAGCAGACCCGCGCCTGGGAGTTCGACCTCGACGAGGGCATCCTCGACGCCGCCCGCCTCGCCCGCGTGATCGCCAACCCGGTCCTGCCGCTCGCCTATAAGCAAGAGCAGGAGATGGAGTTCCGCGACACGGTCGTGACGCTGCTGATCGACAATTCGGGCTCGATGCGCGGACGGCCGATCACGGTCGCGGCGATGAGCGCCGACATTCTCGCCCGCACCCTCGAACGCTGCGGCGTCAAGGTCGAGATCCTCGGCTTCACCACCCGGGCGTGGAAGGGCGGCCAGGCCCGCGAGCGCTGGATCGCCGCCGGCAAGCCGGCCAATCCGGGCCGGCTCAACGACCTTCGCCACATCGTCTACAAGCCGGCCGACGCCCCGTGGCGCCGCGCCCGCCGCAACCTCGGCCTGATGCTGCGCGAGGGCATCCTCAAGGAGAATATCGACGGCGAGGCGCTGCTCTGGGCGCATCAGCGGCTGCTCGGCCGGCCCGAGGAGCGGCGCATCCTGATGGTGATCTCGGACGGCGCCCCGGTCGACGATTCGACGCTGTCGGTCAATCCCGGCAACTATCTCGAAAAGCATCTGCGCGAGGTGATCGCGCAGATCGAGCGCGCCGGGGTGGTCGAGCTGACCGCGATCGGCATCGGCCACGACGTGACGCGCTACTACCGCCGCGCCGTGACCATCGTCGACGCCGAGCAGCTCGGCGGCGTGATGCTCGAACGTCTCGCCGAATTGTTCGAGGAAGAATCGACGATGCCGCGCGGCCGCCGGCGGGCGGCCTGACTACAGCACCCGCCGGGCGTTGAGCGCCGCGGTCAAGGTGCCGTCGTCGAGATAATCGAGCTCGCCGCCGATCGGCACGCCTTGCGCGAGGCGGGAGATCGTCGCCCCGGTCGCGGCGGCGCGGTCGGCGATATAATGCGCGGTGGTCTGCCCGTCGACCGTCGCGTTGAGCGCTAGGATCAGCTCGATCCCGGGACCCAGCCGCGCAATCAGCCGCGGCAGGTTGAGCTCGCCGGGCCCGACCCCGTCGAGCGCCGACAGCGTGCCGCCGAGCACATGATAGAGCCCGCGATAGGACGCCGTGCGTTCCAGCGCCCACAAATCGGCGAGATCCTCGACGACACAGATCGCCTTGTCGTCGCGGCGCGGGTCGCGGCAGATCGTGCACGGGTCGGCGGTGTCGAGGTTGCCGCATCGGCTGCACGGGCGGATCGCCGCCGCCGCCTGCTGCATCGCCGCGGCGAGCGGCGCCATCAGCCCCTCGCGCCGCTTGATCATGTAGAGCGCCGCGCGCCGCGCCGAACGCGGTCCCAGCCCGGGCAGGCGGGCGAGAAGCTGGATCAGCGTGTCGAGCTCGGACACCTAGAACGGCAGCTTGAAGCCGCCCGGCAGGCCGAGGCCGCCGGTCAGCTTGCCCATCTCGGCCTCGGCATGGGCGTTGACCTTGGCGCGGGCGTCGTTGAACGCGGCGACGATCAGGTCTTCCAGCACCTCGGCCTCGTCGGCGACCAGAGTCGACGGATCGATCTTGAGCTTTTTGAGGTCGCCCTTGCCGTTGAGGGTCAGCGAGACGAGACCGCCGCCCGATACCCCGGTCATCTCGACGGTTTCGAGCTGGGCCTGGACCTCCTGCATGCGCGCCTGCATCTGCTGCGCCTGCTTCATCAACTGGCCGAGATTCCTCATCCTTCATCCTCTATCGAGTTCGCGTCGTCATCGGCCGGCTCAACGCCCGGCTCCGAGGCGGCGTGGCGCTCGCGCACCGAGGCGATGGTGGCGCCGGGAAACGCCTCCAGCGCGGCGCGCACCAGCGGATCGCTCGCCACCTCGCTCCTTAACACAGTGTCGCGCCGTTCCTCCTGCTGCTGCAGAGTCGGCTCGCCCTCGGCTTGCGAGACGGCGACGACCCACCGAATTCCGGTCCACTCGCCGAGGCATTGGCTGAGCCGGCTGGCGAGGTCGCGCGGCGCCCCCTCCGCGGGGCGGAACTCGATCCGCCCCGGCTCGAACGCGACGAGATGCAGCTGCGACCACAATTGCGCGCGCACCAGCGCCTCGCGGTGCTGGTCGAACAAGGCGATGACCTCGGCGAAATTCTGCGGCATCGGGTCGAGCGCGGCGCTGGCGGTCGACTGCGGCTGGGCCGCCGGCTCGGCGATGGGGGCGGGGATCGCGGCGGCCGCCGGCCCCGCCGTCTGTGTCGACCTTTGCGGCGGGGGCATTGCCGGCGCGAGCCGCGGAGCGGGCGCCGGAACGAACGGCGCGGAGCCGGTCGCGACCGGCTCGCCGCTGTCGAGGCTGCGCACGAGATCGGCCGGCACCGGCAGCTCGGCGGCATAGGCGAGCCGCACCAGCACCATCTCGGCCGCCTGCTCGGGCGACGGCGCGGACTGCACTTCGTCGAGCCCCTTGAGCAGCATCTGCCAGGCCCGCGCCAGCACCGGCATCACCAGCTTGTCGGCGAGCGGCGCCGCCCGCGCACGGTCTCCGGCCTCCATCGGGTCGTCCGAGCCGGCGCCGGGCGCCAGCTTGATGCGGGTCACGAAGTGGCAGAAATCGAGGAGGTCCTGGAGCACCATCAGCGGGTCGGCGCCGCCCTGGTACAAGCTGTTCATGCGGTCGAGCGCGCCCGCGGCGTCGCCGGCGAGCACCGTCTCAAACAGGTCGAAAACGAGGCCGCGATCGGCGATGCCGAGCATGTCGCGCACCAGCGTTTCGCCGATCGAGCCGTCGGCGAGCGCGATCGCCTGGTCGAGCAGCGACAGCCCGTCGCGCACCGAGCCGTCCGCGGCGCGCGCGATCAGTCCCAGCGCGGCCGGCTCGACCGCGATCCCTTCCGCCTCGGCGATGCGCCGGTAGTGCGCCGCCAAAATCTCCACCGGCACGCGCCGCAGCGAGAAGCGCTGGCAGCGCGACAGCACCGTCACCGGAACCTTCTGCGCCTCGGTCGTCGCGAAGACGAATTTGACGTCGGGCGGCGGCTCTTCGAGCGTCTTCAACAGGGCGTTGAAGGCGTTCTTCGACAGCATGTGCACTTCGTCGATGATGTAGACCTTGAACCGCGCCGAGACCGGGCGATAGCGGATGCCGTCGGTCAGGTCGCGGATGTCGTCGACGCCGGTGCGCGAGGCGGCATCCATCTCGATGACATCGACGTGGCGGTCCTCGGCGATGGCGCGGCAGTGGTCGCATTCGCCGCAAGGGCTGACGGTCGGCCCGCCATTCCCGTCAGGCCCGACGCAATTGAGCGCCCGCGCGATGATCCGCGCCGTCGTCGTCTTGCCGACGCCGCGCACCCCGGTGAGGATAAAGGCATGGGCAATGCGCCCGGTCGCGATCGCGTTGGACAGGATGCGGACCAGCGCCTCCTGCCCGATCACCTCGGCAAAGGTCTGCGGCCGGTATTTGCGGGCGAGCACCCGATAGTGGGTCGCGGGGTCGGTCATCCAATCCGCACGGAAAAGGGTGGGAGACCGTGCGAACGACCCAGGCCGAAACTCGTTACGGCTGCTTCCTTCCGGACCTGACCGGGTTGGCGAGGGGCCTGCCCGCCGACGACCTCCCACCGCACTATATCAGGTGCCGACGCCGCGGGGGCAAGTTAACATCGGGCATGCTCAGAAGATCAGCCGCCATCATCGCCGCCGCCGCGGCGCTCGGTCTACCGGCGCTGGCCGCCGAGACGCCGAAGCGCGGCGGCACCCTGACCTATATGATCCCGGCCGACGCGCCGCCGAGCTTCGACGGCCACCGCGAGAACACCTTTGCGACGATTCACGCGACCGCGCCGTTCTACAGCGTGCTGATCCGGGCCAACCCGGAGAACCCGGCCGACACGACGGCCTTTGTCTGCGATGTCTGCACCGAGATCCCGAAACCGGCCGACGGCGGCCGGACCTATGCCTTCACGATCCGCGGCGACGTCAAGTTCTCGGACGGCGCGGTCCTGACCGCCGCCGACGTGGCGGCGAGCTGGAACAAGATCGTCTTTCCGCCCGCCGGCGTCATCAGCGTGCGCAAGGGCTATTACTCGATGGTCGAGAAGATCGAGGCGACCGAGCCCAAGACCGTCACCTTCCGCCTCAAATACGCTACCGCGGCGTTCCTGCCGGCGCTCGCGGACCCTTACGCCTTCATCTACGAGAAGGCGATCCTCGATAAGGATCCGCGCTGGTTCGAGAAGAACATCATGGGGTCGGGTCCCTTCCGCTTTAAGGAGTACCAGACGGGGCAATCCATCTCCGGCGTGCGCAACCCCGACTACTACCGCAAGGGGCTTCCGTATCTCGACGGGTTCACCGGGATTTTCGCCGACAAACAGGCGGTCCGGGTCGCGGCGATCCGCTCCGACCGGGCCGCGATCGAGTTCCGCGGCTTCCCGCCGGCGACGCGCGACGAGCTTGTCGCGGCGCTGGGCGACCAGATCGCGGTGCAGGAAAGCGATTGGAATTGCGGCAACCCGATCACCCCGAATCATAAGCGCAAGCCGTTCGACGACGTGCGGGTGCGCCGCGCGCTGACCTTGGCGATCGACCGCTGGCACGGCGCGCCGGCGATGGCGAAAATCTCGGTGATGAAGACGGTCGGCGGCGTCGCCTTCCCGGGTTCGCCGCTCGCCGCGACGAAGGCGGAGCTGGAGCAGATCGCCGGGTTCTGGCCCGACATCGAAAAGTCGCGGGCCGAGGCGAGGCGGCTGCTGAAGGAGGCCGGGCAGGAACATCTGACCTTCGAGCTGCTCAACCGCAATGTCGACCAGCCCTATAAGTTCAATGCCCTTTGGGTCATCGACGAGTGGAGCAAGATCGGCGTCAAGGTCACCCAGCGCGTGCTGCAAACGGGCCCGTTCGCCGAGGCGATACGCGCCGGCGAGTTCGATGCGTTTGTCGACGGCGACTGCCAGAACATCGTCAACCCGCTCCTAGACGGCACCAAGTACCTGCCGCATTCGGTGTCGCCGGCGAATTACGGGCAGTACGAGGACCCGGAGGAAATCGATATCTACAACCGGATGGTCCGCGAAACCGACCCGGCGAAGCAGCGCGCCTTGATGCGCCGGTTCGAGAAATACGTGCTCGACACGCAGGCGCACGAAATCTTCCTGCTGTGGCGCTACCGCATCGTGCCTTACCGCAGCTACGTCAAAGGGTGGAAGATCGGCCCCAGCCACTACGTCAACCAGGACCTCGCGACGATCTGGCTCGACAAGTAGTCGTTCGGCAGAACCGGCCCGCTTCGGCGCCGTTTGCCTTCGAGACGCAGCCACTCCGAGGAGATGATCCGATGCCGGCGAAGTCGAAGGCTCAGCAGAAGGCGGCGGGCGCCGCGCTTTCCGCCAAACGCGGCGACCAGAAGGTCAGCGACCTGAAGGGCGCATCGAAGGAGATGTACAAGTCGATGAGCGAGGATCAGCTTGAGGACTTCGCCTCGACCAAGCGCAAGGGCAAGCCCGAGCACGTCGGGTAGAAGCCGCGGCGGGTGCGGCCCCGCCGAGGGCGTGCTAGCGTCTCGCGGAACCCACGCGAGGATTGCCATGCCCGGCGTACTGCACCACCTGTCCAAGCTCGACATTCCCGGCGGCGGCCAGGTCGTCGCCGAGGGCGACTATGCCTATGTCGGCCATATGGGACCGCCCGACGGCACCTCGATCGTCGATGTGCGGGACCCGCGCAACCCGCGCATCGTCAGCCAGATCAAGCTGCCGGCGCACACGCATTCGCACAAGGTGCGGGTCCACGGCGACATCATGCTGGTCAATAACGAGCTCTACCGCGCCGCCGGCGGCGAGCGCCCGGCGGATTTCGAGGGCGGCATCAAGGTCTACGACACCAAGGACAAGGCCAATCCGCGGCAGATCGGGCATTACAAATCGGGCGGCTCGCATCGTTTCGATTCAGACGGCCGCTATGCCTATATCTCCTCCGAGGAGGACGGGTTTATCGGCGACATCGTCGTGATCCTCGACCTCGCCGACCCGGCGAAACCCGAGAAGATCGGCCAGTGGCACATGCCGGGCCAGCATCTCGCCGGCGGCGAGACCCCGACCTGGCGGGGCCGGGCACATCGCTGCCACCACCCGCTCCGGCGCGGCGACCGGCTCTACACGAGCTATTGGCACGGCGGGTTCGTGATCCTCGACTGCGCCGATTTGCGCCATCCTCGCTTCATCAGCGGTTTGGACTGGAGCCCGCCCTATCCGTGCCCGACCCACACCGTGCTGCCGATCCCGCACGAGCTGATGGGCCGCAAGGTCGCCGTGGTCACCGACGAGGAGGTATCCGACCGGCTCACTCCATCGCCCAACGCCTTCATGTGGATCGTCGACATCACCGACGAGGCGCATCCGGTGCCGATCTCGACCTGGGCCGTGCCCCATGACGAGCCGTTCAACCGGGATTGCTGGTACGGCGCGCACCAGCCGCAGGAGACTGTCAACGGCAACATCATCCTGGTCACCTGGTTTGGCGGCGGGCTCCGCGCGGTCGATATCTCGAACCCGTACCGGCCCGAGGAGATCGATTCGTTCATGCCGACCCCGGGCGCGGGCCAGAAAATCGTGCAATCCAACGACATTTTCGTCGACAAGGCGCGCGGGCTCGCCTTCCTGATCGACCGGCTGAACGGGCTGGATATCTTCGAGCTGCGGACGTAGGCGGGAGGCTACCGGACCGCCTTCTGCACCGCGTCGGCGATCGCGATCAGCTTGAGCCCGTCCTCGCCGGTGGCGAGGCGAGCAGCGCCATCGGCGACATCCTCGGCGAAGGCGTCGAGCTCGTCGCGGTAGAGGTCGCCGGCCGGCACCGTCTCCTCGTTGACCCCAGCGGCCGTCACGACCGCGATATGATGCTCGCCGACCCAGCGCAGCGGTCCCGTGCGCAGCATCCCCTGGGTGCCGATCACGACAAGGTCGCTGGCGGTGAACGGCGCCTCGCGCGAAATCCGCAGGGTGGCCTGCACCCCATTATGGAGCCGCAGCAACAGCGTCATCGTATCCGCCGCCTTTGCGGATTCCGGTGGCGGGGTGGCGAGCGCGGAAACCGTCGCGATGTCGGCGCCGGCGAGGCGCGGCACCAGATCGAGGAGATGGATGCCGACATCGTAGAGGATGCTGCCGCCCTGCGCCGGGTCTTCGCGCCATGGCATGCGCTCATCCAGCGGCGCCGAGCGCTCCAGCGACAGGGCGCGCACCGCGCCGATCGTACCGGCGCCGAGGATCTCGGCGATACGCCACAGGCTGCGCTCGAACCGCAGGTGCAGGCCGAGCCGCAGCACCACCCCGGCCTCCTTGCAGGCGCGCACCGCAGCCTGGCCGCCGGCGAGGTCGAGAGCCAACGGCTTTTCGCACAGCACATGCTTTCTCGCCGCCGCCGCGGCAAGCACGACCGGCACGTGCTCGGCATTCGGGGTCGCGACATAAACCGCGTCGATCCCGTCATCGCGCACGAGCGCCCCGACATCCTCGTAGGCCCGCGGAATTCCGTGTTTCGCGGCGAATTCGGCCGCCTTTTTCGCGTCGCGGGTGGCGCAGCCGGCGATCACGGCGCGCGGCGTGCGCCGCGCCGCCGGGACCACAGCCTCGGCGGCGAATTTGCCGAGCCCGACGAGCCCCCAGCGGATCGGCTTGCCGGGTTCGGTCGAATCGGCCAATGCTGTTCTCCGGCGTTGGTGCTAGAGGCCGAGATTAGCCGGCCCGCGCGCCCGCCGTCCATCGCCGCGCTGCGCGTGGAAGGGGAGGCGAAGATGACGACGGCGACGTCGGGCCCGGGCATACTGGGACCACGGCTGATCCGCCATGCGGCGCGGGTGGCCCTTTTGATCGCGGCGGCGGCGCCGTGCCTTTTGGCGGCGGGACCGCTCGGCTGGCGCGCCGGCTGGTGGAGCTACTCGCTCGGGCTGGGCACGCTTTTGCCGTGGTCGTTCTTTTGGGGGTGCGGCGGGGCGCTGCTGGGGCTGATCGCGATCGCGGTCAGCCTCTTCACCGGCGCCCGAGGCGGGATTTGGCTCGCGGTCGCGGCGATCGTCATCGGCACCGCGACCGCCGCCGTGCCGTGGCATCTCAATCAGCTTCGCGGCAAGTACCCTTCGATCAACGACATCACGACCGACATGACGGACCCGCCACAATTCGTCGCCGCGATCCCGCTGCGCGCGGCGGAGGCGGGCAATACCGCGGCCTATGGCGGCGCGGCGACCGCGGACCGGCAACGCAAGGGCTATCCCGACATCGTGCCGCTGATCCTGCCGATTCCGCCGGCCGAGGCCTTCGCCAAGGCGCGGGCGGAGGCCGAACGCATGGGCTGGACGATCGATGCCAGCGACCCCGCCGGCGGCCGGATCGAGGCCTATGACCGTAGCCGCTGGTTCGGCTTTGCCGACGACATCGCGATCCGCGTGACCCCGGCGGATGGCAAGAGCCGGATCGATATCCGTTCGGCCTCGCGCCACGGACGCGGCGATTTCGGGGTCAACGCCGCGCGCATCCGCAAATATCTCGCCGCGCTCCGGGGCTCCTCCTAACCGGCTTCGACGGAAAAATCGCAGGCGCTGATCTCGCGCATCAGATTGCGCATCTTGGCCGATCGCTTGCGGCCGAAGATGGCCTCGAAGCGCGATTGCGCCTCCTCCCAACAATCGCCGGCCGCCCGCTGCCGCGCCAGCCCGGCCGGCGTCAGCCGCAATTCACGGCGGCGCCGGTCGACCTCGGTAGCGACGACCTCGATGAGCCCGTCGCGCTGAAGCGGCAGGATGTTGCGCCCGAGCGTCGTGCGGTCCATGACGAGGACAGCCGCGAGAGCGTTGATCGGCAGCGGTCCCTCGCGGCGCAGCCGGCTCAGGATCGCGTATTGCGTCGCCCGCAGTCCGACCGGCGCGAAGACCTGGTCGTAGAATGCCGTCACATGGCGCGCCGCCTGGCGGATGGCCAGGCAATTGCAGTCGGCGATGCCCGATTTCATCGGCGTTTCTCCCGGTTGATCGACCCCGAAATTTATGTGTATCTACTCTTTCTTTTGATGCATATACTCTCTTATATAGGCTTCCATGACGGCGATCCAGACCTTCGACCCCCGCACCGCGCTGCTGATCGAAGCGCCGATCACCCGCACGCTGCTTCGGCTTGCCTGGCCGAACGTTCTCGTCATGGTGGCGCAGGCCTCGACCGGCCTTATCGAAACCTGGTTCGTCTCCCGGCTCGGCACCGACGCCTTGACCGGAATGGCCCTCGTCTTCCCCGGCTTCATGCTGATGCAGATGCTGTCGGGCGGAGCGCTCGGCGGGGGAATCTCATCGGCGATCGCACGCGCCCTCGGCAGCGGCCGCCGCGCCGACGCCGAAGCCCTCGTGCTGCACGCGATCGTCGTCAACCTTGCCCTCGGCGTATTATTCGGCGGGCTGGTGCTCGCAACCGGTCCCGCGCTTTACCGCCTCCTCGGCGGTGACGGCGGATCGCTGGCCGCCGCCCTCCTCTACTCCAACATCGTCTTTGCCGGAACGCCGCTGGTCTGGCTCGGCAACGCGCTCGCCAGCATCGTCCGCGGCACCGGCAACATGAAGGTGCCGGCCCTCGCGGTCTGCGGTGGGATCGCGATGCTGGTGCCGCTGTCGCCAGCGCTGATCTTCGGGCTTGGCCCATTCCCGGCGCTCGGCATCGCCGGCGGCGGGATCGCCGTGGTGGCGACGACGGCACTGACCTCGGCAGGGCTCGCGTCGTATATCGCCGCCGGGCGGTGCCTCGTTCGGTTCGGCTGGCACAGGCCGCGGTGGCGCCTTTTTGCCGACATCCTCCGGGTCGGCGCGGCTGGAGCGATCAGCACCTTCCAGACGACGCTGACCGTGGCGCTGACCACCGGGCTCGTCGGCGTCGCCGCCGGGCCGGACGCGATCGCCGGCTATGGCACCGGCGTGCGGCTCGAATACCTGCTCGTACCGCTGGTGTTTGGGCTCGGCGCGCCGCTGGTGGCCCTGGTTGGCACCAATATCGGGGCCG
>DASUIE010000242.1:0-16444 GCA_036273175.1 Allostellaceae bacterium | reverse complement strand
ACCCGATAGGTCTCGCCCATCTGCTCCCAGGCCGGGTGATAGGCCATCTCGCTGAAATGCCAGACATGCATCATCGTGCGAACTCCTCGATCGCCGCGGCGACGGCCTCGGCCTGCTCGACCTGCGGATAGTGGCCGGCGCCGGCGACGGCGCGGAAGCGCGAGCCGGGGATCGCCGCGGCGAGCCGCTCGCCGTAGGAGGGCGCGGCGACCCGGTCTGACTCGCCCCATAGCACGAGCGTCGGCACCGCGACCCGGTGCAGCCAATGCACCAGAGCCGGGTTGTGGAGGTACGGGCGCCAGCCGTAGAGCACCGTCGCCTCGCGGTCCGCGGCGATCGTTTCGAGCTCGGCCTCGCCCAGCGCGGTGTAGTCGGGCGCCCGGCGCGGGTCGGCGAAGACGTGCCGCGCCAGCTCCTCGGCCGACATCGCGACGGTATCGGCGATGTCGCGCTGCTCCCGCCCCGAGAACTTGACCCCGACCGAGCCGAGCAGCGCCAGCCGCCCGATCCGCGCCGTCGAGCGCACCGCCATTTCGAGCGCCACCCAGCCGCCGAACGACGCGCCGACGACGGTTACATCGGTGAGCTTCCGCGCCTCGAGCAGATCGAGATAGAGATAGGCGATATCCCCGACCTGGCGAAACCAGGAGGGCCGCACGGTGCCGCCGAACCCGGGATGGCGCGGCACGACGACCTGGTGCCGCCGCGCCAGCAGGTCGAGAAACGGCCGGTGCTGGGCGAAATAATCCTCGCCGTGGAGAAACAGCAGCGGGCGGCCGGCGCCAAAGGTTTCAATTTCGAGCGGTAGCTCTTCGCGCGGCATCGGCGGCGTCCTCACCTGTCATTGCGAGCGCAGCGAAGCAATCTCGTGCCGATCGAGGCTCACCGCGCCGAGATTGCGTCGTCGCTGCGCTCCTCGCAATGACATTGATCGCTGTCGTATGATCGGTCTTGCACGATTCAGGGAAATAGCGATGGGCCAATTCGGGATCGGCCAGCCGGTGCGGCGGTTCGAGGACAAGCGGCTGCTGCGCGGCAATGGTCGCTTTCAGGGCGACGTCACCATGCCGGGGCAAGCCCATGCGGTGGTGCTGCGCAGCCCGCACGCGCACGCCCGCATAAAGTCGCTCGACATCGCGCCCGCTCTCGCGGCGCCGGGCGCGATCGCGGTTTTGACCGGCGACGACATCGCCGCCGCCAAGCTCGGCGCGATGGGCGTGCCGTTCCAGCGCAAGCGGCCGGACGGGTCGCCGATGTTCGCCCGCGCCTTTATGGGCCTCGCGCAGGGCACCGTGCGCTATGTCGGCGAGCCGGTCGCCTTTGTCGTCAGCGAGACTCTCGCCCAAGCAAAGGACGCCGCCGAGCTTGTCGAGGTCGATTACGAGGTGCTTCCCTCGGTCACCGACACCGCCGAGGCCGCCGCCGGCACGATCGCCGTGTGGCCGGAATGCTCGGACAACATCTCGAACCTGTTCGAAGCCGGGAACAAGACCGCCGCCGAGGCGGCGCTCGCCGGCGCCGCGCATATCGTCAAGCGCCGCTATGTGATCAGCCGCGTCTACGCGCATTTCATGGAGCCGCGCGGCGCGATCGGCATGTGGGACCCGGGCGAGGAGCGCTTTACCCTCTATGCCGACGTGCAGTACCCGCACCGGGTGCGGCAGGCCCTGGCGACCCGCATCTTCAAAATTCCCGAGAGCCGCATCCGCGTCGTCGCCGGCGATGTCGGCGGCGGATTCGGCACCAAGGGCTGGCAATACCCCGAGCACCGGCTGGTGCTGCTGGCCGCGCGGATGCTGCGGCGACCGGTCAAATGGACCTGCGAGCGCAGCGAGGCGATCCTCGCCGACGAGCACGCCCGCGACAACATCAGCGAGGCCGAGCTGGCGCTCGACAACGACGGCAAATTCCTCGGCCTCAGGGTCAAGACCTTCGCCAATGTCGGCGCCTATATCTCGTCCGAGCGCAACCTGCTCGCGACCTTCGGCAATGTCGGAACGCTGACCGGGGTCTACGACATCCCTGCCGCCTGTGTCGGGGTCTACGCGGTGATGGCCAACACCAACGGCACCGCACCCTATCGCGGAGCCGGACGGCCGGAGGCGACCTATGTCATCGAGCGTCTGATCGACGACGCCGCGCGCGAGCTCGGACGCGACCCGGTCGAATTGCGCCGCCAGAACATGATCCCAACCGCGAAGCTGCCCTACAAGACCGCGCTCGGCCTCAACTACGATGTCGGCGATTTCGTCGCCAACCAGGAGACCGCGCTCAAGCAGTCGGACTGGGCCGGCTTCCCGAAGCGCCGGGAGGAGGCGAAAGCCCGCGGCAAGCTGCGCGGTATCGGCATCGCCAACCCGATCGAGAAGGCCGCCGGACCGGGCCAGGAATTCGCCGAGATCCGCTTTCATCCTAGCGGCAACGCGACCCTGTTGATGGGCAGCAAAAACCAGGGCCAAGGGCACGAGACGACATTCAAGCAGGTGCTCGCGGAAAAGCTGGGCATCGATCCGAGCGACATTCAATACATCGATGGCGATACCGACCGCGTCGCCTTCGGCATCGGCACCAACGGCTCGCGCTCGACCGTGATCGGCGGCTCCGCGGTGGTTATGGCGGCGGACAAGATCGTCGCCAAAGGCAAGCGCCTGGCCGCGCACCTGCTTGAAGCCGCCGAAGCCGATATCGAATTCGGCGAGGGCCAGTTCACCGTCGCCGGCACCGACCGCGGCATCGCCCTGGCCGAGATCGCCAAGGCGGCGTTTCGCGCCCCCAACTTGCCGCCGGGCCTCGAAGGCGGGCTTTACGAAACCGGCACCTTCGCGCCCGCCGATTTCACGTTTCCCAACGGCAGCCATGTCTGCGAGGTCGAGATCGATCCCGATACCGGCGCGCTGGAGATCGTCAACTACGTCGTCGTCGACGATGTCGGCACCGTGGTCAACCCGCTCGGCCTCAAGGGCCAGATCCATGGCGGGGTCGCCCAGGGGCTCGGCCAGGCGCTGATGGAGGCGGTGGTCTACGACCGAGAGTCGGGCCAGATGCTAAGCGGCAGCTTTATGGATTATTCGATGCCGCGCGCCGACACCATGCCGTACATGCACGTGACCTCGAACCCGGTGCCGACCAAGCGCAATCCGCTCGGCGCCAAGGGAGCGGGCGAGGCCGGCACGGTCGGCGCCCTTCCGGCGATCATCAACGCGGTCGTCGACGCGCTCGCCCCGCTCGGCGTCACGAGCCTCGATATGCCGGCCACGAGCCAGCGCATCTGGCAGGCGATCGAGGCGGCGCGCTAGGAATTAGATAGGAGAGCGGCCCTTGATCAGGCAGGCGAGCCCATATCCCACCGCGGCGGCAGCCAGGACCGAGATCAACGGCCGCTGCCGCACCGCGTCTTCGACGAATTCCAGAGCATCGCCGCCGGTATCGTAAGCGGACGTCGCAACCATGCTCGCCTGGCGTCCCGCCTCGCGGGCGTACTCGCCGGCCTTGGCCCCGGCATCGGCGGCGTAATCCCGCACCGTCTCGACCGTTTCGGCGATGCCGTCCTGCACCTGCCGCCCGGTCTCGCCAAGACTCTTCGATGCGCGCTGATCGGCCATTCCATCCACCTTTGATCCGATACTGCGCAAACGCGGCGCGACGGACCCCGTTCCGCGCTCCCGGCCGCGGGCATGGCCGGCTGCAATTGTGGCATAGGCAAAACCGAGCGGCAGGGTTTACAGTTTCGGCAACCGATCGCGTGCACGCCTGAAGGGAACGACCCATGCAATACAAGCGCATCTCAGCCGATTGTCATCTCGACATGCCCTGCATGCCGCCGGAGCTGTTCGTCGAGAACGCCCGGCGCGAGCTGAAGGAGAAGATGCCGCATGTCATCGACGGGCCGGACGGTCCGCATTGGGTCGCGAGCAACGGCGCCGATTTCGGCCTGTGCAACGGCGTCGGCCCGGGCGGCGCGAAGTACGTCCCCGGTCAGAATTATCGCGTCGACATAATGCACAAGGCCGGGCTTTACGACGACGCCAAGAAGGGCAAGTTCCGCGCCCGCGACCCGGACCTGCGCCTCAAGGACATGATGGATGACGGCGTCGACGCCGAGATCATCTATGGCGTGCTCGGCTCCGCGTCGAAGCTCGACGACAAGGAAGCCTCGAACGAGCTCCTGCGCATCTACAACGACTGGCTGAAGGCGGTCTGGACCAAGCATCCCGACCGTCAGCTCCCGCTCGCTTGCCTGCCCTACGGCGATATCGACGAGGCGGTGAAGGAGATTCACCGCGTCGCCAAGCTCGGCCTGCGCGGCCTGGAGCTGTCGTGCTCGTGGGACATGGTGCCGATGTGGCACCCGGATTGGGAGAAGCTGTGGAAGGCGGTCGCCGATGTCGACCTGCCGCTGCATTTCCACACCTTTCCGACCACCAATCCCAAGGCTCGCGCCGAGACCAGCGCGCAGGTTCGCCGCGCCGCGATGTTCACCGGCGTCTCGGCCTTCCAGATGGGCCTTATCAACATCATCGCCGCGATGATCGGCGCCGGCGTGTTCGACCGCTACCCGAGCTTGCGCGTGTCGTTTGGCGAGAGCGGCGCCGGCTGGCTCGCCTATGCGCTCGACCGCATGGATTTCGAGTTCGAGGACCGCTTCCGCGACCTGATGAAGCTGAAGCCGAGCGAGTATTGGCGCCGGTCGTGCAAGTGCACGTTCCAGTATGACCGGATCGGGGCCAAGCTGCTCGACGATATCGGCGTCGAGACGATGATGTGGGGCTCCGACTACCCGCATACCGACGGCGTCTGGCCAGAATCGGACCGCTTTATCGAAGAGCAGTTCGCCGAGCTTAACGCGGAGCAGATCAACAAGATCACCTGCGAAAACGCCGCCAAATTCTATCGCTTCACGAATTAGCCGGCGTGCGGCTACGCGGAAAGGGCGGCCCCGGGGGCCGCCCTTTTGCTTTCCCTCGCGCGATCGTGATGGAGGGATCGGATTAACTAAACGGTATCGTGGCATTACTCCGCTGGAGGACCGCGATGATGCCGGTACCGCACCTTGCCGCGCTCGCCACCGCGGTCCCGCCCTATATTCTCGACCAGGGGACGGTCGTGGCCCGGTTGCGCGGGATGTTTCCCAGCTCGCCCCGGCTCGATCGCCTGCTTCCGGTATTTGCCAATAGCGGCATCGACAAGAGGCACACGGCGGTGCCGCTCGACTGGTTCGACAGGCCGCACAATTGGCCCGAGCGCAACCGCGCCTATATCGACGGCGCCCTCGATCTGCTTGAGACGGTGACGCGGCGTCTCATCGACCGGGCCGACGCAAGCCTTGAGGAGATCGGCGCGGTCGTCGTCGTCTCGACCACCGGGATCGCCACCCCGAGCCTCGACGCGCTGTTGATCGAGCGGATGCGGCTGTCGCGTACCGTGCAGCGCCTGCCGATCTTCGGGCTCGGCTGCGCCGGCGGAGCGATCGGGCTGGGCCGGGCCGCCGCGCTCGCCGCCTCGATCCCCGACCGCACCGTGCTGTTTCTGGTGGTCGAGCTTTGCACGCTCGCCTTCCGTCGCCACGATGACGGGAAAAGCGACATCGTCGCCAGCGCCCTGTTCGGCGACGGCGCCGCCGGGGCATTGCTGCGATGCGGCGGCACGGGACCGGCGATCCTCGCCAGCGGAGAGCATACCTGGCCCAACAGCCTCGACGTGATGGGGTGGGATGTCGCCGAAGACGGGCTCAAGGCGGTTTTCTCGCGCGACATCCCCGCGCTCGTTGCCGACGGCCTCGGCCCCGCGGCGCGCGATTTCCTCGCGCGGCAGCGGCTCGGATTGGGCGATATCGACCGGTTTGTCTGTCATCCCGGAGGCCCCAAAGTCGTCGCCGCCTGCGAGCGCGCGCTCGGACTTCGCCCCGAAAGCCTCTCCGACGCCCGCGGTGTGCTGCGCGAGTTCGGGAATATGTCGGCGGCGAGCGTGATGTTCGTGCTGGAGCGAATGCTCGCCGCCGATTCGGACTGGCGGCGCGCGCTGGTCACCGCTCTGGGACCCGGCTTCACCGCCGGATTCGCGCTGCTGAGTCGGGGATGAACCTCTTTCCGGCGGTGCTCGCGGCGGTGGCCCTGCAGCGCTGCGGCGAATTGCTGATCGCACGCCGGAACACCCGGATTCTCCGCGCGGCCGGCGCCCGCGAAATCGATACCGGCAGCTATCGTTGGATCGTTCTGCTTCACATTGGCTGGCTTGTGGCGATGGTGGCGACGATCCCCGCCGCGACGCCGCCGTCCTGGCCGCTGCTTGGGCTCTATGCCGGGCTGCAGGCTGCGCGGGTCTGGGTCATCGCTAGCCTCGGCGGTCGCTGGACCACGCGGGTGATGGTCCTGCCCGGAGCGCCGCCGGTGCGTTCGGGCCCGTACCGTCTCTTACGGCATCCCAACTATGCGGTGGTGGCGGGCGAGATCGCGGTTCTGCCGCTTGCCTTCGGTGCGGCAGCCGTCGCATTCTCGTTCTCGCTTCTCAACCTCGCGCTGCTCGCACGGCGGATCCGCATCGAAGACGCGGCGCTCGCCGCTTCCCGCGCCGGTTGAGCCGAGCCATCACTTTCGCGAAGAGCAGCCTCACGCGCGTATGCATGGGCAGGCGTGCGATATTGTATTATACCCTTATCATCAGCATCGGTACTTATCCCGCAGGGTGAAATGGTCGATCTGGAACGAAGTTTCGGCTTTCTGGTCAATGATGTCGCGCGGCTGTTCGGTCGCCGCTTCGACTTGAACGGGCGGTGGCTCGGCCTGACAAGGGCGCAGTGCCGCACGCTCGGCTATCTGGCTCGGAACGAGGGCATCAACCAGGCGGGCCTCGCCGATTTGCTGGAAATCCGCCCGATGACGCTGGTGCGCCAGGTCGATCGGATGGAGGAATCGGGCTGGATCGAGCGCCGTCCCGACCCCGCCGACCGCCGCGCCCGCCGCCTGTTCCTGACCGACAAGGCGCGCCCGGTACTCGACCGCATCTGGGACGTCGCGACCAGGACGCAGGACGAAGCCTTTATTCGCCTGTCGCCGGATGACGCCGACCGCCTAATCGCGCTGCTGCGCCGGGTTCATGGCACGCTGGCCGAACGTATCCCGGCGGCCGCGTCACCCCGGGAGCCCGCGGCACCTTCGACCCGCCGCCATCAGGTGCACCGCCGCGAGCCGGCCCTTGTGGAGGGCGGACGGTGACGACTTCTACCGAAAACGAAACCCCCGTCCGCCGGATCGCCGGCGGCCTCGGCGGACGGCTTGGCACGCCGACACGGCCGCTGCGCCAGCGTCTGCGCCTTCCGCTGATGCTGGCCGGCCCGATCGTCGTCGCGCTCGCGGCCGGCTGGTGGTACCTGACCAGCGGCCGCTTCGTCGAGACCGACGACGCCTATATTCAGGCGGCCAAGACGATGATCAGCCCGGATGTCTCCGGCCGGGTCATCGCGGTTGAGGTCAAGGACAACCAGGCGGTGAAGAAGGGGCAGGTGCTGTTCCGCTTCGACCCCAAGACCTATGAGCTCAAGGTCGCACAGGACAAGGCCGATCTCGCGACCGCGCGGCTGCAGGTCAACGCGCTGAAGGCGACCTATCGGCAAAAGCTCGCCGACCAGAAATCGGCCGAGGAGACGCTCGCCTACCAGCAGCGCGAGTACGACCGGCAAAAGCGTCTTCTCGGCTCGGGCGTCGCTTCTCAGGCGCAGTTCGATCAGGCGCAGAACGGGCTTCAGGTTGCGCGCCAGCGCCTCGCCTCGACCCAGCACGATCTCGGCAACACAATCGCCCAGCTCGGCGGCAACCCCGATATCGCGGTCGACGACCACCCGGCGGTGCAGCGGGCGCAGGCCGTGCTCGGCCTCGCCGAGGTGGACCTGGCCGATACGGTGATCCACGCGCCCGCCGATGGCACGGTAACCAAAGTCGAGCAGCTTCAGGTCGGCGACTACATCACGGCCGCGACCCCGGTCTTTTCGATGATGTCGCACAACGTCTGGGTCGAGGCCAACTTCAAGGAAACCGAACTGACCCACATGCGTACGGGCCAGGAGGCGACGGTCGATATCGACACCTATCCCGGGGTCGAGTTCAAGGCCAAGGTCGGCAGCCTGAGCCCGGGCACCGGCCTGACCTTCTCGCTCCTGCCGCCCGAAAACGCGACCGGCAACTGGGTCAAGGTGGTGCAGCGCCTGCCGGTGCGCCTGGTCTTGGAAGACAAAGACGGCGACCATCCGCTGCATGCGGGGATGAGCGTCACCGTCAATGTCGATACCAAGTACCGCAGGCCGTGGCTTGACTGGATCGAAGGATCGTTCGCGGGTATGTTCGGTTCAGCCCACGCCGACGAAACGTCGAAGTGAGGCCGAGTCCCTCCGTTCGCGTCGTTAGTCCCACCGCCAGAGCCTCCGACTGACCAGGGCATGACCCACCGATTCCGCACCGCCGCGGCTGCGCCGGCGGGCCTCTTCACCGCGCTGGCGGTGGTGCTCTGCGGTTGCACGCTAGGCCCGGATTTCGCTTCGCCGAAGGCCCCGGAAGCGACCGGGTACGTCTCGCCGGACGAAAAGAACCTGCCGGAAGTGGGCACGGGACGCGGCGCACGGCAGCGCCTGGCCCTTGGCGCTAAAATCGAGAACGAGTGGTGGACCATCTTCCGCTCGCCGGCGCTCGACCGGGTCATGAAGGAGGCGCTCGCCGACAGTCCCAACATCGCCCAGGCCCAGGCCCAGCTTGCCGTCGCGCGCGAGCAGGTCGCGGCGACCGCGGGCGGTCTCCTGCCGCAGTTGGACCTTGCCTCCAGCGTCGGCCGCCAGCAGTTCAACGCCGCACCCAGCGGGGTCAGCCGCGCGGCGGTTCCGGTCACGCTCTACTCGATCGGCCCGACCGTCAGCTACGCGCTCGACGTATTCGGCGGGCTGAAGCGGCAGGTTGAGGCCAAGGAGGCCGGCGTCGATCTTGGCGAGTACCAGCTTGCCGCGGCCTATCTGACCGTGACCGGCAACGTCGCGATGCAGGCGATCACGATTGCCTCGATCCGCGCCGAGATGAAGACCGTCGAGCGCATTATCGCCGACGACGAGAGGAATGTCGGGCTGGTGAAGAGCGCGGTCGAAGGCGGCACCTCGACCCAGGTCGACCTGACCGCCGCGCAAAGCCAGCTCGCGAACGACCGCACTTTGCTGGCGCCGCTCCGTCAGCGGCTCAGCGTCGCCAAGCACGCTCTGGCGGTCTATGCCGGCAAGGCGCCATCGGAATTGGCGGTGCCCGATTTCGAGCTCGCCGATCTGCCGCTGCCCAACGTGGTGCCGGTGTCCCTGCCTTCGGCCCTGGTGCGCCAGCGCCCCGACATTCTCGCCGCCGAGGCGCAGCTCCACGTCGCCAGCGCCAATATCGGCGTCGCCACCGCGAACCTCTACCCGTCCTTCACCCTGACCGGCAGCGTGACCCAGGGCGCGACCAATCTGGGCCACTTCTTCTCGAACAACTTCACCGCCTACACCATCCTCGGCAACATGGCCGCGCCGCTCTTCCACGGCGGCACGCTGAAGGCCGAGCAGCGCGCCGCCTACGCCAGCTTCGCGGCGGCATTCGCGACCTATCGCCAGACCGTGATCGCGTCCTTCGGCCAGGTTGCCGATTCGCTGCAGGCGCTGGTGCACGACGACCAGGATGTCCGGGCCCAGGGCGACGCCGTGGCCACCGCCGACAAGGCCCTGAAACTCGCGCGTCTCAGCTTCCAGGAAGGCAACTCGACCCTGTTGCAAGTGCTCGACGTCGAGCGGCAGGCCGACCGTGCCAATATCGGCTTGGTCCAGGCGCGCTCGCGTCGTGTCCTCGACACCGCACAGCTTTACGTCGCGCTGGGCAGCGGCTGGTGGAACACGCCGCCAACAATCAAGCCGGCGGCGCCCGCCCCTAACGGCTGAGCCAGACCGCCGCTTACCTCCCGCCGAGGTTTCGCGTTGCATGAGCGAAATCGACACGATCTGGGAGGCGTTTGCCACCGCCGAGCTGTGGCAGATCATCGGCTTGTCGCTGAGCGTCAGCCTATCCGCGGCGGCGATCGCGGCGCTGTTGGGCCTGCCCCTCGGCACGGCGCTCGCGATCTGGCGATTTCCCGGCCGGCGCGCCGCGGTCGTCGCGGCCAACGCGTTCCTGGGTCTGCCGCCCGTTGTCGTCGGCCTCGCGCTCTACCTGGCGCTGTCGCACTCGGGGCCGCTAGGATTTCTCGGACTGCTCTTTACCCCCGAAGCGATGGCGATCGCTCAAACCGTTCTGGCGCTGCCGATCGTAACCGCGCTGGCGCATCGCGCCGCCGAGGAGCTTTGGGCCGAATACGGCGATGCGCTGATGGACCTCGGTGCGAGCAAACGCCGCGCCGTGGCGATCTTGATCGATATGGGCCGGTTGCACATGCTGACCGCCATTCTGGCCGGGTTCGGTCGCACCGTGTCCGAGGTCGGCGCCATCCTGATCGTCGGCGGCAATATCGCCGGCTACACCCGCACGATGACGACCGCCGTCGCGCTCGAAACAAGCAAGGGCAATCTGCCGCTCGCGCTGGGGCTCGGTCTGGTGTTGATAGGGCTCAGCACGTTCATTAGCGCCGCCGCCTTCGCGCTGATCGGCCGCTCACCCCGCTAGGAGACACTTATGCGCGCCGTTATCGCCGCCCTCTTGATCCTGTTTGCCGCGCCGGCGGCGCGCGCGGACGAATCGATCGTGCTGGCTTCGACAACGTCCGTAGAGAATTCCGGCCTGCTTGCCGCGATCATGCCCGAGTTCACCAAGACCAGCCACATCACGGTCAAAGTCTTGGCCCAAGGCACCGGCCAGGCGCTCGACACCGCGCGGCGCGGCGACGCCGATCTCGTCCTCGTCCACGATCCGGAGGCGGAGAGCAAGTTCATCGGCGAGGGCCACGGCGTCAATCGGCGCCAGATCGCCTGGAACGATTTCATCGTGGTCGGCCCCTCCGCCGATCCGGTCCATATCAATGGCGGCCACGACGCGGTCGCCGCGTTCAAAGCCATCGCGAAGGCAGATGCGCCGTTCATTTCGCGCGGCGACCGGAGCGGCACCAACGCGCTCGAAATGCGGCTCTGGAAGGCGGCGGAGATCGATCCGAAAAAATCCGGCGGAGGGAATTGGTACCGCGACATCGGCGGCGGCATGGGACAGGCCCTCAACGCCGCCGCGGCGACGCCCGCCTATACGCTGTCGGACCGTGGGACCTGGCTCAGCTTCAAGAACAAGGGAAGTTTGGCGATTGTCGTCCAGGGCGACCCGCACCTGATCAACCGCTACGACGTGATCGAGCTGAACCCTCAGAGACATGCCGGCGCCAAGCTGGCGGCGGCGCACCTATTCGCCGAATGGCTGGCGTCACCGGCGGGTCAGGCGGCAATCGGCGCCTTCCGGGTCGACGGAGAGCAGCTTTTCAACCCCTCCGCCGCCAACCCGAAATAAGCGCCTTCCGCTTACCAGTTCCGGTGCCAATAGTGGTGGCGGTGGTGATGGCGCCACCAACCATGGTGCGAACACTGGGTGTAGTAGCCGTTGCTCCAGCAAGCGGCCTGAGCGGGCTGCACGAACAGGCCGCCGGCCACGACGGCGGCGGCGAGCGTGCCGAGAATGAGCTTCATGACGTCACCTCATTTCCGTTGACGCAATGTGAAGGTAACGACACGCACCCGTGTAGAATTCCCTGAAAAATTACACGCTGATTACAAGCCCTGGCGGACGCGCGGGATCAGCTCCGCCGCAATGCGCTCGATAGTTTCGATCGCGAGGCTTTCCGGCATGCCCGCCCATTCAGTGCTCATCACCAGGTGATTCACCCCAAGCCGCCGGTGCAGCCCGGTAATCTGTGCGGCAACCTCGTCGGGTGATCCGATCAGGAAGCGATCGCCAACCAGCGAATCGAAATCCTGGCCCAGCCCCCCATCATCGTCGGGAAGCTCCTGGCCCCAGGCGTTATAAGCGGCGTATTTGGCGCCGAGGTAGGGCTTGCACAGCCGCATCGCCTCCTCGCGGGTATTGGCGACAAACACCTCGCGCCGCATCGGCAATTCAGCCGGAAACGGCTTTCCGGCGGCTTCGAGGGCGCGTCGGTACAGGATCATTTGCCGGTCTAGCGTGGCGAGACCGGTCGAGGGGCCGATATACCAGCAATCGCCGAGCCGGGCGGCGCGCTCAACCGCGCGGTCGGCAAAGGCCCCAACCCAGATCGGCGGATGCGGCGTCTGGATCGGCTTCAGCGAGCACGAGGCGCCGTCGAGCTCGAAATGGCCGGCGGTCATCGTCACCGTGTCCTCGGTCCACAGGCGGCGGATCGCAACGAGGTTCTGCGACAGGCGGCGCGCTCGCTCTACCCGCGGCACCCCGAACGCCTTGAACTCGACATCGCGGTAGCCGAGCCCGACGCCGAGGATAATTTTGCCGCCCGACATCACATCGAGTGTCGCGAATTCCTCGGCGACGTGCAGCGGCGACAGCAGCGGCAGCAAGACCACGCCGGCGTTGAGCCGCAGATGCGGCGCCTCGGCGGTGAACCGCGCCAGCATCGGCACAAGCTGCAGCATCTGCCACGGATGGGCGCTGTAATGCGAGGTCTTGGTGATCGAATCGTAGCCGAGCCGGTCGGCCAGGCGCACCAGCGCCAGCGTCTCCTCGAACCGCCGCGCGATGTCCCCGCCGGGCTCGGCCTGGCCGCGGATTACCAGGCCGAACTGGAAATCCGCGGCCATCAGGCCGCCAAAACTTGGCGCGGCCGGTAGATCGAGATGTGATCGACCCGGGCGATCGGCCTCTCGTCGTTGGCGGTCACAAGCACGTCGACATCGACGAACAAATGGCCCTTATGCTCGTAATTGGCGGTCACCTTGGCCCTGACCCCGAGCGCGTCGCCGATTTTGGCCGGCGCGAAGTTTTGTACCTTGCTGCCGACATGCATCCACGGGCCCAGGGTAACGTTGCGGTTGAGCGCGAAATTGCACATGCGCAACACCACGACCGGATGGACCAGGCCTTCCGCGGCGTATATCCCGGCGGTCTCGCGCACGTCGCGGAGATAGTCTGCGGCAAGTTCGGGTGTGCACAGCACCGGCTCGATGCCGAGCCAATGCCCGACCGGCAGCGACTCCGGACTGGCCGGGGGCCGCGACGACCGCTCGGCGACCTTGGGGAAATCAGCCAGCGACGGGATCGCCTTCGGCCCCGGGAGATCGGCGCGGCCGGTCGCGCAGGTGACTCCGCGCGCCGAGACCTCGATCGTCATGCCGGCGGCATCCTCGGCAGCGCTGACCGTCGTGCGGTCCCCGTCGTAGACAGGCTTGCTGAAGCGGCACTCCGCCGTGCCGTGCTCCAGCCAGGCGCGACCCCAGCGGGCTACCGGCTGGTGCGTCATATAGGCGTAGACATCGACCCCCGGCACCAGCCCGCCGCCAAAGCCGAACTTTTTGGCGACGGCGTCGTCGTGGATTTTGTTCTCGGAGGCGTGGGCCGTGTTGTAGGCCTCGACGTGATAGGGGGCGAGAGCGGGCATGGCGTCCTCAGTCAAGCGGGTGGCGGACCCAGAGATTGGGCTCAACATAGACCGCATGGTCCTGTTCGAGCGAGACATGAACGGGAACGAGCGCGCCCGGAACGACGGCAGGACCGCTCTTGTCGAAAGGCAGACCGGTCCACCGACGCCATTCCGCGAGCGTGCCGGGGATGACGACACTGCGCGCGGCGACCTTGACGATCTCCGCCCCGGCCCGGACATGGGTACGCACCCAGGGGTCGAACGGCAACCCGTTCTCGCGCCGGCGCGAGGAATACTCGGCGAACGGCGTCGCCGGCTCGCGCTCCTTGGCGGTCGGCCGTAACGGCGCCCACAGCTCGAGATAGCCGAGCCGGCGGATATTGCCGCGCATGGCCGTAAGCATCGTCCGCGAGATCCCTTGTCGGGCGAGCCGCGGCGCGACCATGATCTCCAGCGCGCTGACCGCATTGGGCCGGCGCGCCTCGATATGGTCCTCGTGCGCCCAGCGGATCACCGCGTCCCAGCCGCCATCCGGCAGGTCCGGGCGGCCCGGCACATCGCGAAACGCGAACGGCACGCAAAACGCGCGCGCCACTGGCCGATCCGGCTCGTCGAGATCGACCGCGACCAGCCCGTACTCGAGATAGCGAGACAGCGCGGCGTCCGCGTAGTAGAGGGCGGCCGTCGGGTCATGCCGGACAAATTCCGGCATTGCGGTCTGGATTTCCGGGCCAAATACCTTGTGGCGCAGGTCCGGCCGCTCGGCGAGGGTGACGACGACCAGCCGCTCGGTCATCGCCGCCAGCGTCATTTGTTGTCGTTGCCGGCGATGATCGCGTTGATCCTGTTGAGGTCTTCGCGCGGCTGCTCGATGCCCGAGCGCTCGACCTGGAGCAACATGCCGACGCGGCTATCGCGCTGGCCCCAGCCCTTGGTCATCGCTTCGGTCAGCTCCTCGAGAGCGAGGTTGGCGAGGCGCATCGGCACCCCGACCTCCTTGCCGAGCCCAACGGCGAGCGATACGTCCTTGTGCAGAAGGCGGAGCGCGAAATCGGCGGGGTCGTATTGTCCCGCGAGGAACTTGCCGAGCCGGTCGAAGGTACGCGGGCGGCCGGTCGCCCCCTGGCGCACCGCCTCCCACAAATCGAGCGGCGCGACCCCGGCCTTGATCCCCATCGTAAAGACCTCGGCGAGCGCGACGTTCATGACGGCGCTGGTGCAGTTATGCACGAGCTTGGCGATCGTACCGGCGCCGATCGGGCCGATATAGCGGGCCTGGTCGCCCATCGCGCCGAGCACCGCGGCATGGCGGTTGAACTGCTGCTCGTCGCCGCCGACCCAGATCGCCATCTTGCCGCTCGCGGCGCCGGACGGACCGCCGCTGACCGGCGAATCGAGCATATAGAGGTTCTTTTCGGCGAAGGCAGCGTTGATCTTGCGCACCACCGCGACCGAGTTGGTCGACATGTCGAAGAGCGCGGTATCGGGCTTCATCCCCTCGATCAGGCCGTTAGGGCCGAGCGCGACCGACTCGACGTCGGCCGGGACCGGAAGCGAGGTAAACACCGCCTCGACCTGCTCGGCCAGCGCCTTCGGGCTGTCCGCCCAGACCGCGCCATTGGCGATATAGGGGTCGGCCGCGGCGCGGCGGATGTCGTGCACGACGAGCTGATGGCCGGCCTTCTGCAAATTGGCGGCCATGCCCTTGCCCATCATGCCGAGGCCGATGAAACCGATCTTCATGCGATGCTCTCCAAATAGCGGAACGGTCAGGCTTCGCGGTGCCTGAGCTGGTTGTTGACGCTGCGGTCTCCGGAGAGCCACCGCGCCAGCTCCGAGTGCGCGTCGGCCCTGCGGATAGCATCGATTTCGGCGACGTCGGGCGGATCGCAGGTGAATTCGAGGATCATCCCATCCGGCGACATCGTGTAGATCGACTTGCAATAGCCGTGGTCGGTCTCGCGGAATTTCTCACCCGCCTTGTCGAGCCGGGCCTTCAGCTCGTCGTAGCTGGCGTCCGAGACCTTGAGGGCGATGTGGTAGTGGCTGCCGACCTTGGGCGGCGATTTCGCCTGGGTCAGCTCGTACATCTCCTCGTCGGCGAACTGGAAGAAGGCGAGCGCGCCGCCATCCTTGAGCCCGAAGAACGTGTGGCAGAACTCGACCTCGCGACCGAGATCGGCGCGGTAGGTCTTCTCGCACCAGGTCGCGACCAGCGGGATGCCCAGCAGGTCCTCGAGAAACCGCCGATTGGCCTCGTGGTCTTTGACGACATAGGCATTGTGGTGCAGGCGCAGCGGCAGCTCGCCCAGCAGCTTCGCGTCGCGCGGCTTCGCCTCGATCGTGTCCATGGCGATCCTCCCGGAAATCGTGCTCCCGGCGAGGATAGGACCGGCTTATTTCAGCCGCAAGCTACGCCGCCGATCTGACCGCGCCGCTGCCGTGCAAAGCGGCGATCTCGGCGGCCGAAAACCCCCACTCCTCAAGCACCGCGTCGGTATCGCCGCCGACCGGCCGCGGCGGCCGCTGCACCTGCGTCGGTGTACCGAGAAACTTGGGAGCCGGCCCCGGCTGAGCGATGCCATCGATGATCGGAAAGCTGCCGCGCTCGCGGTTGTGCTCGTGCTCGATCGCCTCCGACATTTTCAGAACCGGCGCGAAGCAGATATCGGTGTCCTGCATGATCGCGACCCATTCGGCGCGCGTCTTCCGTTTGAAGATCGCGGCCATGCGCTTCTGCATGTCGGGCCAGGTGGAGCGGTCGGTCTGGACCGGCACATCTTCGGGCGCGAGCCCCGTGTGCTGAAGCAGCAGCGCGTAGAATTGCGGCTCGATCGAGCCGATCGCGACATGCTCGCCGTCCTTCGTCTCGTAGACGTGGTAGTAATGCGCGCCGCCGTCGGTACGG
>DASUIE010000241.1:0-4738 GCA_036273175.1 Allostellaceae bacterium | reverse complement strand
GCGCGTCAATGCGGTCAAGGGGGATCGCGACGCGGCGCTGCGCGGTCTCGCGGCCGCCGGCATCTCCGCCGAAAAGACGCGGTACTCGCCGCTCGGCCTCAGGCTCAAGGCGCGCGCGCCGCTGGCTGGGCTGCAAATCTTCAAGGACGGGCTGATCGAGGTGCAGGACGAGGCCTCGCAGCTCGCCGCGCTTCTCGCCGATGCGCGGCCGGGCATGCGCGTCGTCGATTTCTGCGCCGGCGCCGGCGGCAAGACGCTTGCACTGGCTGCCTCGATGAACAATCGCGGCAAGCTCGTCGCCTGCGACACCGCGTCGTGGCGGCTCGACCGCGCCGGGCAGCGCCTGCGCCGCGCCGGGATCGGCAATGTCGAGCGTCGCCCGCTTTCGACCGAACGCGACCCCTGGATCAAGCGCCACGCCAAGAGCTTCGACCGCGTGTTTGTCGACGCGCCCTGCCTCGGCATCGGCACCTGGCGCCGCAACCCCGACGCCAAATGGCGCAGCACCCCGGAGGACCTCGCCGAGCTGATCGTCCGCCAGCGCGACATCCTCGCCAGCGCCGCGCGCCTCGTAAAGCCGGGCGGGCGCCTCATCTACGCGACCTGCTCGCTGCTGCGCGAGGAAAACGAGGACCAGGCCGAAGCGCTCGTCGCCGCGAACCCCGATTTCGCCCCCTACCCGGCCGCGCGCGCCTGGGCCGAGACGGTCGGCGGCGCCTGCCCCGCCGGCGATTATCTGCGCCTGACCCCCGCCCGCCACGGCACCGACGGCTTCTTCGTCGCCCTGTTCGAGAGAAAGCCCGCGACATGCACGACCGCATCCTGATCCTCGATTTCGGCAGCCAGGTCACCCAGCTCATCGCCCGGCGCGTCCGCGAGAACGGGGTGTATTGCGAGATTCATCCCTTCACGGTGGCGCCCGAGAAAATCCGCGACTTCGCCCCGCGCGCCGTGATCCTGTCGGGCGGGCCGGCCTCGGTGACGCTGGCAACGACGCCGCGCGCGCCGCGGATCGTCTTCGAGCTCGGCGTGCCGATCCTCGCGATCTGCTATGGCATGCAGACGATGTGCGCCCAGCTCGGCGGCCGCATCACTCGTAGCGACAATCAGGAATTCGGCCGGGCGATGGTCGATATCGTCGACGACCACCCGCTATTCGCCGGGATCGGCGGCAAGGGATCGCGCGCGCCGGTGTGGATGAGCCACGGCGACCGGGTCGATGCGATCCCGCCCGGGTTTCGCGCGATCGCCTCGACCGACAGCGCCCCGTTCGCCGCGGTCGCCGACGATGCGCGGCGGTTTTACGGCGTGCTCTTCCACCCCGAGGTCGTCCACACCCCGCAAGGCGCCGCGCTGCTCAGGAATTTCACCCACCACATCGCCCATTGCCGCGGCGACTGGTCGATGGCGGCGTTCCGCGCCCAGGCGACGGCGCGGATTCGCGAGCGGGTCAAGGGCGGCCGCGTCGTCTGCGGCCTCTCCGGCGGGGTCGACTCGGCGGTCGCGGCGGCGCTGATCCACGAGGCGATCGGCGAGCGGCTGACCTGCATCTTTGTCGATACCGGCCTTCTCCGCCTCGGCGAGGCCGAGGAGGTGGTGCGCCTGTTCCGCGGCCACCACAACATCCCGCTCATCCACCGCGACGCGAGCGCGCTCTTCCTCGAAAAGCTCGACGGCGTCACCGACCCCGAAGAGAAGCGCAAGATCATCGGCGCCACCTTTATCGACGTGTTCGACGAGGAGGCGCACAAGATCGGCGGCGTCGAGTTTTTGGCTCAGGGGACGCTTTACCCCGATGTGATCGAGTCGGTCAGCGCGACCGGCGGCCCCTCGGTCACGATCAAGTCGCACCACAATGTCGGCGGGCTGCCGGCGCGGATGAAGCTGGCGCTGGTCGAGCCGCTGCGCGAGCTGTTCAAGGACGAGGTGCGCGAACTGGGCCGCGAGCTCGGCCTGCCCGAGCATTTCGTCGAGCGCCACCCGTTCCCCGGCCCGGGCCTCGCGATCCGCATCCCCGGCGCGATCACCCGCGACAAGCTCGATATCCTCCGCCGTGCCGACGCGGTCTATCTCGACGAAATCCGCCAGGCCGGGCTTTACAACGACATCTGGCAGGCCTTCGCGGTGCTGCTTCCGGTCAAGACGGTCGGGGTGATGGGCGACGCGCGCAGCTACGATTTCGTCTGCGCCTTGCGCGCAGTGACCTCCACCGACGGCATGACTGCCGACTACTACCCGTTCCCGCACGAGATTCTCGGCCGCGCCGCCACCCGCATCATCAACGAAGTGCGCGGCATCAACCGGGTCGTCTACGACATCACCTCGAAGCCGCCGGGAACGATCGAGTGGGAGTGATTTTGGCTCATCCGGGGCTATCCCACAGTAAGACGGTGAAGCGCTTCAGGAGCGGGATGGCTTGCGCTTCCTCGCCAGTCTCGCGCGCGCTTCTTCTCTTCGTCGGGCACGACCCTGTCGGCATAGACGACGGCGGTGCCGTGCTCGCCCTTCCGGACATTTCCCCCGAGCGACAGCGTCTGGCGGAAGGTGACCCAGCCCTGGACCGAAAAACCATGTTCGATCACCGAATAGTTTCGGCCAGTAGACGCGTTCTTCGGCATGGCGAGCGGCGCTTTCGCCGCCGCCGTGTCCCAGGGCTGGACCCAGGGCACGCGGCCGGCCTCAAGCTCGGCGATAATCTTGGTGGTGATTTCGTCGTAAAGGCTCGTCCGATCGGAGCGGAACGGGCGCGAGCGGCGTGTCTGGACATCGCGGATCTCCGCGACGGGGGCCGGAAGCCTCTCTCCCAGCCTTCAACCCGTCACGGAAACCCCGTCCGCACTCTTCCTCTCGGGGCGTTGCGGGGTGTCCCCGCAGAAAGGGTCGGCCGAGACCACAGGCTCGGCCGCAGGGGAAGGGTTTCCCCACCAAACGGCTTTAGGTGGAGAGGGGCGGCCTTCCTAAAAAGACCGGCGATCAGCCGTGGTCTCGGAGAGTGTTCGACGCCAGGGCCTGCGAATGCTACGCTATCGTAGGGCAATCGCTCGACGCGATCCTCTTACCCGCGGCCGATTGGCAGGTGACGCGGGGGCTCCCGATTTCGCCAGGATAGTGACTCGGTCGCCGGCATTTATATGAAGAGGAACGATTATGACAGGAAAGGACGAGGAAGCGGAAAAGGAAGCGGAGCAGATCGATGACCTACTTGAGACGCCAAACCTCGCTGACGCGCTCGAAAGCGAACAGTTCCGGCATTTTCTCGACCAAGTCCCAATCGCGATTGCCGTTGCCGACTTGAGGGGTTGCGAACGCATCGTTTATGCCAATCCAGAATTCGAGAAATTATCCGGATACGCTGCTGCCGAGCTTGAAGGACGCCCGTGGAGCGTTCTCGGTCACCGCGACAACGAAGGCCTCGACCGCACCCTCGGCGCGGCGGTTGTCAAGACTACCGATTTTGTGGGCACCTTCCACGTTGAACGCACGGAACGCGAACGATCGATTGTCGACGTCTACTCCAACATTATCGAAGACGACGATGGTGCTACGGCCTTTAGACTTGTCGCGTTGGTGGATGTCACCGCGCACGAGAAGGCTCAGCGCGCCGAACTGGAGCAGCGCATTCGCGAGAAGGACACTCTCCTTCGGGAAATCCAGCATCGCGTCAAAAACAACCTACAAATGATTACTAGCCTGATCCGCCTCGAGGCCCGCAACGCTGCCAGCGGAATAACTACCCTGCCTTTCGACCGGCTCGCCGGGCGTATCGAAGCCGTGCAGCTACTCTATAATTCTTTGACGGAGAGCGCCCAAGGTGAAGAAGTCGACCTGGGCGTCTATCTGAGTCAAATCGCTTCGGCGGTGATGAGCTCGCATGCCGTCGAGGGCATCCGCCTCGATCTCAAGGTGGATACCTATCCCGTATCGGTCAACGTCGCCATGCCGACCGGGCTCGTCGTCAATGAATTGCTTACCAATGCCCTTAAGCACGCATTCAACGGTCGCGACGGTGGCACGATTTCGTTGCACAGCCTTGTCGATGGCAACGGTTGTCGCGTCGTTATCGCTGATGATGGCATCGGTCTTCCGCAAGGGGCTGAATGGCCCAAGCGTGGCAAGCTCAGTGCGCTTATCGTTCAGTCCTTGCGTGACAATGCGAAGGCTAGCCTTGAAGTCGAGTCGACGTCGGGGCGAGGGACGCGCGTAACTTTGGTCTTCACCCGCGCCGCGGCGGCCCCGAAGGTCAACGACTGAGAGGCGGTTCGCGGGGATTGCTCAGCCAATCTTCGGCTCTCCATCACCAGTGTCCGGTCTAAACTCGTTCCACAAAGCCCTCGCGCGATCGTCTAAGTGGGCCCCGCAGGTACGGCCGCGATCCCCAACGGGTGCGTCACAGATGTTCTTTTCATTTGGACTTCTGACATTCCGATGGTTCGCCTGGAAGATGTCGTGGCAGAGTCGATCGTAACGACGAACCCCAGCGGGCATACATCATGCCGCTGCTCGTTGTCGAGGGCGAGGGCGACGTCGGCGCCGGGGCAGAAGGCTAGCAGGTAGTCGGCAGCTTTGGAGGCGGCACTCGCGGCGCGCACGATGGTTCGATTGTCCTCGCGCAACCCAGCGCTTGGCGAAAGGTCAGCCAGGCCTGGACCGGGAAGCCGTGGTCGATCACGGAACCCCAGAGGATCAGCACGTTGATCCCGGAATAGAACCGGCTGGTGGAGGCGTTCTTCGGCATGGC
>DASUIE010000240.1:0-12236 GCA_036273175.1 Allostellaceae bacterium | reverse complement strand
TCATGGACGCCGACGACCGCGCCGTAAGGTCGCGCGAGCACGGCGATGTCGGCGAGCAGAGCACGCCTTTCGGTGGCGGGCAGGTTCTTTTCCCGCAGGCTGAACCAGCGGCACCCGGCGGCAAAGCAGGCCGCGGCGGTCTCGGTGAGCGGATGGCGCGCCTGGCTGCGGTCGGAGATCACGAGGAGCGGCGGGGTCGGGAGGAGCACGGCCCTCACCCTTCCCACGGCTGCGCCGCGGGCCCCTTCCCTCTCCCGCAGTGCGGGAGAGGGTGGCGAGTATAGCGAGCCGGGTGAGGGGTCACCCCAGCGCCGTCAATTCCCGTGCCGACAGGCGTTCGAGGTTCTTCAGCCGGCCGAACAGCAGTTCGGGCGCGATGTGGGCGCCGCCGGCGGCGAGGCAGGAACGGAACTTGTCGAACAGCTCGCCTTCGGAAAGCGGCAGCTCGGCCGCGCCGCGGGCCCGCCGCACCTCGGCGCTCTCCAGCCGCTCGCCATCGACCAGCTCGACCCGCACCTGGTCGAAAACCGCGGCGCCGGGAACTTCGGGGTCGTAGTTTTCGTGGGTCTCGATCTCGACCTTTTGCATCAGCGCCTGCACATCCGGGCGCTGGACGAACCCGTCGGTGAACTCGGCGAGGCTGGCGCGGCGCGCGATCACCGCGGCGGCCATCGCGAACTCCATGCTGAACTTGCCCTCGAGCCCGGTCTGCGGACGGTGGTTCCTGAGGATCAGCGAGCGGGTCTTGCTGATCGAGGCGGTGATGCGGGCGATCCGGTCGGGCGGGAGGGGGCGCTTGTCGAGCAGATCGAGCATCCCGTCGAGGGTGCGGTGGAGGCCGTAGCAGGCGGGGTACTTTTTGATGCTGAGCCGGTTCCTAACGATGTGCCAGTCGCGGCCGAGCCCCGCGGCCGGGCTCTCGCGGTCGCATAGCCCGTCGGGCGAGACGGCCGACAGAAACCCTTGCGGGTGCTCGATCGCGTCGGCCGCCGCGGTGAACCCCGCCTCCGCCATGCGCGCCGAGACGAGGCCGGAATGCGCGGCGCGGCCGGCATGGAACGGCTTGGTCATCGTGCCGAAATTGGCCATCAGACCCGCCGATTGAGACGCGGCGAGGGCGAGCGCCATCGTCGCCCGCCCGGCATCGAGACCGCGCAGATTGGCGCAGGCCGCGGCCGCGGCGATCGCGCCGAAGATGCCGGTCGGGTGCCAGCCCTTGCGGTGATGGTGGCCGGGATCGCGGTTCGCCACCTCGGCCCAGGCCTCGTAGCCGGCGACATAGGCGGCGATCATCCCGTCGCCGGTGGACCCGAGCGCCTCGCCTTCCGCGAGAATCGCCGGCACCAGCACGGTCGAGGGATGGCCCCGCACCGCGACATCGTCGTAATCGAGCGCATGCGCCGCGGTGCCGTTGATCCAGGCAGCCTCCGGCGCCGGCGCGGTCTCGCCGACGAAATACAATGTCGCCTCGCCGGGCGGGGGGTTCAGCGCCTTTTTCAGGAGCTGGGGCGCGTCGTCGCGCGACCCGGCGATCATCGTCGCGATGGTGTCGATAAATCCCGTTCGCGCGATCTCGATCGCTTCGGCCGGCAGTTGCGCGAAGCGGAGGCCGGCGGCGAATGCGCCGAGCTCGCGGGTCAATGGCATGGCGCTCTCCATTTCGGCGACCTTGTGTCCCGCGTCATCTTAGGCGATGAAGGCCGGCGATGACGACCCCGCAACGCCAGACCCGGCGCGCCCTGGTGACCCGCCCGCGCGCCGAGGCCACGGAGCTCGCCGGCCTGCTCGCCCGGCGCGGGATCGAGGCGGTAATCGAGCCGCTGATGGAGATCGCCGCCGGCACGATGGCGCTGCCCGATCTGGCCGGCGCCCAGGCCATCCTATGCACCAGCGCCAACGGCGTCCGCGCCTTGGCCGAAGCCACATCGGAGCGCCGCCTGCCCCTCTTCGCGGTCGGCGACCGCACCGCCGCGCGGGCGCGGGCCGAAGGATTCCGCCACGTCGAGAGCGCCGGCGGCGATGTCGAGGACCTGGCCTATCTCGTGCGCCGCCGGCTCAAGCCCGAGGACGGCAAACTGGTGCACGTCGCGGGCAGCGCCGTCGCCGGAGACCTCGCCGCCGCGCTCGACGGGTTTGCGATCGACCGCGCGACGCTTTACGAGGCACAGGCGGCGACCGCCCTTACCCCGGCGACCGCGCGGCTGATCGCCGAGGGCGGGATCGGGCTCGCGCTGTTTTTCTCGCCGCGGACCGCCGCGATCTTTGTGCGCCTCGCCGAGGCGGCGGAGATCGCTGGCGGGCTGCATGCGACCACTGCGCTGTCGATCAGCGCCGCCGCCGACGGTCTTTTGGCCGATCTGCCGTTCCGCGAGCGGCTGATCGCCGCCGCGCCGACGCAAGCGGCGCTGCTCGACCGGATCGACGCGCTGCCGGCGGAGGCCCCGTGACCGACCCCGCGACCGACCCCGTCATCGACGAGCCGGCGCCGGTGCGGCGGCGCCCCCGCGTCGCGCTGATCCTCGTCGCCGGGCTCGCGGTCGTGATCGTCGCGGCCATCGCGTCCTCGGCCTATTGGCTGCCGCTGCTGCCGCGGGGCGAGCAGAACAGCGACCGGATGGCGGCGGTCTCGGCCCGGCTCGACAAATTGGAGGCGGCGCAGGCTCAGAACGCCGCGGCGGCGAAATCCGCCCTGGCGCCGCTCGAGCAGCGTCTGCGGGCGGTGGAGACCAAACCGCCGCCGCCCCCGCCCGATCTGTCCAGCATCCAGCAGCAGATCGCCGCGCTCACCGCCAAGAACGACGCGCTGGCCGCCACGACCGACGCCGTCGAGAAAGCCGAGAAGGCGCAGCAGGCCGCCGACCCGACCGACGCGGCGCTCGCCCTCCTGACCCTGCAGATCGGCGAGGCGGTGCGGCTCGCACGTCCCTTCCCCGCCGAGTACCAGAGCTTTTCCGCGCTGGCCAAGGCCCGGCCCGACATCGCGGCCGCCGCCCAGCCGCTCGCCGAGCCATCGCTCGCCGGCATCGCCAGCCGCGAGGTGCTGACCCGCGAGCTGCACGGCCTCGCCGACAAAATCGCCGCCGCGTCGCCGCCGCAACCCGAGGAAGGCTGGACCGACCGCATCTGGGCGCAGCTGCGCGGGCTGGTGACGATCCGCCGGGTCGACGGCTCTGGGCAGAGCCCGGCCGAAGCCGCCGTGGCCGCAGCCGAGAAGGCGCTAGCGGGCAATGACCTCGCCGGCGCGATCGCCGCGCTGCGCCCGCTCAAGGGCGCCGACGCCGAGGCCGCCGCGCCCTGGCTGCGGATGGCCGAAGCGCGCCGTCAGGTCGAGGACACGCTCACCAAGCTGACGACGATCCTCGCGGCGCGCCTCGGCAACGCCGCCGCGGCGGCGCAGAAATCGCCCGGCTGATGCGGGTTCCGATCGCGCTGATCCTGATCGCCGTGTTTGTCGTGGCGGCGTCCTACGTGGCCGACCATCCGGGCCGGGTCGACATCGTCTGGCAGGGCTGGGAGCTGCGGACCTCGGTCGGCGTTCTGAGCGGCGCGGTGCTGGCGGTGGTCGTCGTCCTATGGATTCTCGGGGGCATTCTGCGCGGCATGCTGCGGATGCCGCATAATTTCGCCCGCCGGCGACGCGAGCGGCGGCAACGGGCGGGATACACCGCCCTGGCCGGCGGATTCGCCGCGATCGGGGCAGGGGATGCGGCCGAGGCCCAGCGCGCCGCGCGCCGCGCCGCCACGCTGCTGGACGAAGCGCCGCTGACCCTGGCGCTGTCGGCCCAGGCGGCGCAGCTCGATGGCGACGCGGCGACCGTGCGCGAGTTGCGGACCGCGATGCTGGAGCGGCCGGAAACGGCGCTGCTGGGGTTGCGGGGGCTTTATCTCGAGGCGCTCGACGCGGGCGACGACGCGGCGGCGCTCGATTTCGCGGAGCGGGCGCGACACCTGCGCCCGCAACTGCCTTGGGCGGTCGAAGGCGTGCTGGAATTGCAGTTGCGCGGGGGGCGATGGGATGAGGCCCGCGATACGCTCGCCGAGGCGGCGCGGCGCCAAATCGTGGCGCCCGAGCGGGCTCGCCGGCATCGCGCCGCGATCCTGGTCGAACTGAGCCGTGCCGCCGAAAGCCGTGGCGAGCTGCGCCACGCGGCCTCGCTGGCGGCGCAGGCCGTGACCCTGACCCCGGACCGGGCCGCGCCGGCCTGCCGCGAGGCGGAGGCATTGATCGCGATGGGCCGCACCAGAGCCGCCGCTCGGGCGATCGAACGGGCGTGGCGCACCGCGCCGAATCCGGAGCTGGCCCGCCTGTATGACGGGCTCCACTCCGAAGATGCGCCGCTGGCGCGGCTCAGTGCGGTGCAGCGCCTCGCCGCCGAAAACCCGGACGCGGAGGACAGCCATGTGATCGTCGCCGAGGCGGCGCTGACGGCGCGGCTGTGGGGCGAAGCGCGCCGGCATCTGAGCCTGGCGATCGACGCGGCGCCGCCGCCCGGCCCATCGCGCCGGCTGTGCCGGCTGATGGCGCGGCTGGAGGAGAGCGAGCACGGCAACAGCGGCCGCGCGCGCGACTGGCTCGACCGCGCCGTCGCCGCGCCCGCCGATCCGCGCTATGTCTGCACCCATTGCGGCGCCGAGGCGGCCCTCTGGCACGCGCTGTGCCCCGCCTGCCGCCGGTTCGACACGATGGCCTGGCGCATTGGCGCGGCGCCGCCGCTGACGATCCCGCCGACGGCGGCATTGCCGGCACCGGAACCGCTTGGCGGCGCTGCGACAATGAGCTAATTAGGCCGCCTCACGCCGGAATGCGATGAGCCCCGATAGCTCAGCGGTAGAGCAACCGCTTCGTAAGCGGTAGTCCGTTGGTTCAAATCCGACTCGGGGCACCATTTTTTCAATGACTTAGCCGGCGAATTGGGTCATTCGCACAAACCCGCCTTTGGCTAGCGGACTGGCTAGCAGGGCGGGGCTTTTGCATGCCTGGAACTAATCCTGAGGAGTTCGGTTGCACAGGACGTGGCATTCGACAAGCCATCAAAGGGGCCACCCAGGAGTGAGTTTCATTCACAAGACCGCCTGTTTTGAGACAAGATACAAAAAATATTAATTTCACGAATTCCTTCGGCCTGAAAGTCAAAACGCAATCTCGTGACGTCAATCGCGAACATTACCTGTCGGACCGATGTAGTTCAGTAATGCTGACTTTCAAAACGGTCTCGCTAGCGGCCCAGTCCTTGCCGGTTGGCCCCTTTGAACCTGCTCGACACGAGGCAAGCTGGGTTGCTTTCAACCTCTAAGAGTGGGTATATTTCTTTAGAAATTGGGGGCATGTCAGCGTGAATCTGCCGTCACATCTTGCTCGTACGCCGCGGCGACTGGACGTCGTACGGGAGACCGTCCACAGCCGCGACCTAGTGGCGCTCCCCTGCTACGAAATCGATGTCGACGGTCGCACGCTGCGGTTCTCCGCGCCAGAGCGTGATAAAATGAGCTACGCGAGGGTGGCGACCATCTTCGGCAAGGAGCCGACAACGATCCCCTACCTGGAAACATTCAGCAAAGATGATGTTTTCCTCGATATCGGCGCCAATGTCGGAATGTACACGGTCTACGCGGCGGTGATGACCGGATGCCGGGTATTTTCCGTCGAACCGGAGGCCCTCAATTACGCCGAACTGAACAAGAACATCTATTTGAACAACCTGCACGGCCAAGTGACCGCCTTCTGCGCCGCGGCAAGCAATGAAAGAAAGATTGGCGAGCTTCTGCTCGGTGCGTTCGCGGCCGGCTATTCGCATCATGATTTCGGTGAGAATACTTGGACCAAGGATATGCAATGGACCAGTGAAGTGCGCGTCAATCGGGACGAGCGTATCACTCAGGGGTGCATCTCCGTCACGATTGACAGCCTAGTCGAATCCGGCGTTGTGCCAATCCCCACTCATGTGAAAATTGATGTCGATGGCCTTGAGCCAAAGGTAGTGGAAGGCGCGATGAAGACGTTCCGTGACCCTCGGGTCAAGACCGTGCTGATCGAAGTCGATTTCCGCAGCGAAGCCACGCAATCGATCGTCAAAACGATGACGGAAGACGGCTGGAGCTATTCAATGGACCAGCTCATCACCAATCGCGCTATCGTCATGAAACCCGAGCGGGTGCGCGAACTGATGGAAATCAAGAAAGACGGATTTAATTTTATTTTCTATCGCGATCAGGCGTACGGAGAGCTCTTCCGCCAATTTCTTGCAAAATACGACCCACCCTACAAGGTGGGCGGCGGAATGAAGACGATGCCGAATCTGATCACCAGTGAGCCCCCACCGCCGCCCTCATCCTGGCCGGCCAAAGCCTGGAGCCGAATTCGGAAATAACTTCCGCTGGACCTCCAAGACGCTTCGGGAGGAATAGGTATGGCCGATCTTTTTAAAGACCCGCGGCTTCCAGATTACTACAGCGAACACGATTGGAGATCGGTCCAATCCGACGACGACGCCAGAGACCGGGTAATCAATGGATTTTTGAACGAAGAGTTGTGCGTCGTTCACGGACTTGACCTAAATGGGCTGGATTTCGATTTCCTCGGCCATATCGACATGCCTCAGACCTGGGAGATGAAGAAATTTACATTTCAACCCCTGCTCGATGAGGTTGACAGACGAGGCCTCAATGGCTCCTTAGGCGAATCCATCCTTCGCGGTTCATTCGCCGGCGACCGAAAGCGGATGAAGCATTTCGTCGAGCAGCTCAGAGTGATGAAACGCATAGCCGACACTGTGAGCGGTCGGCTGCTTCAAGGCTTCAACGTCGAGCATACAGCTTACATAAGCCGCTTCTCTGAGACCCGCATGGAGAACCTACATTTTGATCTCGATGCCAGCAGCGACGACCATGAAGCCTTCCGCCTCTATATCAATCTCGACAAAGCAACGCGATTCTGGGCGACGAGCTACCAATGCACTCAGCTGGTCGAGACTGGGGGGCAACGGTTGGTGCATGATCTCGACGATGGACTGCCGGCTGAAACAATCCTGAAGCGGGTAACCACCCGGGCCTTTGGGGGATGGAACCAACGTGCCACGGAGCGTGCCGCACCAAGACATCTCGCCTTTTTCGACCCTGGCGATGTCTGGATGATTGATGGGCGATCGATCAGTCATCAAGTGCTAACCGGCCATCGAGTGCTGACGATCTATGCGCGGTTGCCGCACAAGACGAACCCGCGCCTTCAGCCCACTTTTGCCAGTAAACTGCGAAGCTCGCTTCAGAAAGCGCGCCAAGTCCCACTCGGCGCAGAAACTGCGCAGGTGTCTTACTACACTCCTGATCAGATTACTGCCGATGGCAATTTGAAGGCGGATTGGGCCAAGGTTTTTGGAGACACAAAAACTGGGCGAATCCGTCGTTTCGAAGATTCCGGGTTGATCGCTGAAAGCAATGCGGGCTCGACAGCGGTGCCCCCCGTGCCGGCCCTTGCGCCCGCCCCGTCGTCGTCTCGAAGAACTACGAGGCTCAGGCCACGCGCATGGGTTCGCGCTGCTTTAAACGCCATGCAGCGGGAATAGCCGTGGAGGCGTACCGTCTATGACCGTCCTTACGAACGACTGGATTACCGATGATCATGGTCGCGGTCATGGTCGTGATCCCGACCATGCCGGTCTCGGTCATGGTGGTCGCGATCCCAATTGCGATGTTCCCGTTCCCAGCCCCAACCCCAATTGTTCCAGGGCCCATTTCCGGCGGCATGATAGCCCCAACCCCACCCCCAATTGTCCCACGGGCCATGTTGGGCGTAAGCCAGGCTGGGCAAACTTGCGATAAGCACAAGCAGGAATAACCATCCGAGCCGTCGCATGAGCGGTCTCCTTCCTTGACGCTCCTGGACAACGTCCCAAGAGCTAACTTCGTCCCCCACGCTGGCGTCTCTGACGACATCCTCGGCGATACGTGAAAGGACGAGCTGGTCGGACTGGGGGGTGGTCCCGGCACCGAAACGGCTTCTGGGCCCAAGCGTAAGCGGGCGCCATTTCGGGGCTCAAATCCGGGGCGGAACGTCCTCCACCGATGAGGAAGAGATGAGAGCCTCGGCGTTGTTATGCGCCCAGATCGCGGCCTGGGTGCGGTTTTCGACCCGGATTTTGCGGAACAGGCCCTTAAGGTGGACCTTGACCGTCGCCTCGGCGATCCCGAGCGTGTTGGCGATCACCTTGTTGCAGTCGCCGGATGAGAGGTGACGCAGCATGTCGCACTCGCGCCGCGAAAGCGCGCTCGCGGTGGCGGCGTCCGCCGCGGATTGCGCCAAGGCCGCGGCGAGCTCGGGAGGGATGATGCGCTCCCCCGATTGGATGAGGCGCAGCGCGCCGAACATCGCCTCGTGGCCGACCTCGAACGACACGACGCCGTCCGCGCCCGTCACCTGATCGCGGGGCAGCCGCAGCAGATCGGCATCGTAGCCCAATATGACGATCTTGCCGGCCATGCGCGCGCGCAGCCATCCGGCGGCCCCGGCCTCCTCTCGGCACAAGCGGGCGCCAACGATCGCAAGGTCGGTATCCGGCAGGAAAGGTTGGGCGTCGGCCAGCGTGGCGACCCCGCCCACGATCGTATAGCCCCCCTCTCCCAGCACGTGGTGAAGGCCGCGGCGCACCAGCGGCAGCTGTAAGATCAACAACACCCGATTCATCGCCATTCGGCCCACTGGATGGGTGCCAGAAACCTCGTCTAACGCTGTCCCCATAAACGACATGTAAGGTTGGTTTAAGGAAATGCCAACCGGCCTTCGATCAACGAAATGCGAGCGGCTTTCTGAAGACGGTTCAAATCTAACTCACATAGGCATTGCGATTCAATAGCTTAAAGCAGAAATTCATGATGTTTCTTTTCGCGCGAGCCCTCAATTGGCCCTCTATCCGAAAGGAGTATGGTTAATACCCAAAAGCGATTAAGGGCCTACCTCTCTAAACTTCTTACGATTGCTCAAGTGAATTATGGTTAACGCCGGTTAACCTGCTATCCTGATGTCGAGCACATTAAAGGGGAGCGTTTAGGGGAATCTAGATGCCGCAGTTGGTCCGCGGGATCAATTCGCACAGATCGTTCGCCAGGCCGGCACGAAAGTTCGACATGGTCGACGCGTTCGGCCTTCTCATCGTGCTTGGCTGCGCCTGTCTCGGCGCCATCGTGACGCCGCTGCAAGTGGCGCAGTACCGGTGGGAGCAGACGGCGAAGTTGGAATTTTACGCGCGCATGCCGGCCCCGGCCGCCATGGAGCCGCTGTTCGATTTCATCGGCCACGAGCGGTTCATCAACGGGGTGGCCGGCGGCCTCGTCAGCTTTGGCGTCGAGATGATCCTGATCGCCTGGTCCCGCGCCGTCGCGCGGCTGATCGACACGCGGATTGTCGGCATCGACCGGGCGCACGCGGAAGTCACCTACGAGCTGCGGGCAATCCGCCAGAACCTCACCCGATTGGCCGATGCCCGCCGGCAACGGCCTCGCCCCCCGCCGCCGCTGATCGACTTGGCGTCGGAGCCGCCGGCCGGCCCGTTGGCCGCGGAAGAAGGCGTCGGACCCGAGCATCTGCGCACCAGCGCCGAGGCATGCTTTCGCCTGGCTCAGGGCGCCGTCAGCCGAGACCTCGCCGAGGAGCTGGAGGCGCTCGGCCGGGCTTTCGAACGCGAGGCCGAGGAGCTTGAGAAATAGTCCGCCTCAGCCGCGCCGGCGCGAGGAGCTCGACCCCGAGCCGCGCGGGGATTCGAGCAGACCCGTGCTGGCCCGCCGGCAGTGCGAAACCTATGCGGAAGAATGCGCGTTGCTGGCCGCGCAGTGCCAAAGCGCGAAGCTGCGCCACCTGCTGCTGCGGGCCGCCGAGAGCTGGCGTTGGCTCGCCGGCGCCGGCCACCCGTGAGGCTTGCCGCCGCCGGATTTAAACCGGATGATTGCGCCTTTGTCGGGATCAGGGCGGAAGGGCCATGGCCGGGGTAGTAACGGCGGTCAGCCGGAGCGGCGCGCATACGATGTCGAAACCCAACGAGGGAGCGATCCGGCTGCTCGCCGGCCTCGGCGTGGAGGGTGACGCGCATCAGGGGATCACCGTGAAGCACCGCTCGCGGGTGGCCAAGGACCCGACCGTGCCGAACCTGCGCCAGGTGCATCTGATCCATGCCGAGCTGCACGACGAGCTGCTGGCCGGCGGGTTCGAGCTGGCGCCGGGCGAGATGGGAGAGAACGTGACGACGCGCGGAGTAGACCTGCTCGGACTGCCGAACGGCGCGCGATTGCGGCTGGGCGCCGAAGCGGTGGTCGAGATCACCGGGCTGCGCAATCCGTGCCACCAGCTCGACAAGCTGCGGCCGGGGCTGATGAAAGCGACGCTCGACCGCGACGCGGAGGGGAACCTCGTCCGCAAGGCCGGCATCATGGGCATCGTGATCGCCGGCGGCGAAATCCGCGCGGGCGACGCGATCGCGGTGGAACTGCCCACGCGGCCGCACCGCAAGCTGGAGGCCGTCTAGCTCAGCCGGTCTGCTGCACGGTATAGATACCGGCGAAGACGAGGACGGTCCCGACCCCCATCAGCAGGAAGGCGAATGGCGCCCGGATGCGCCGCGCCCGGCTGAGGTTGAGGCCGATCCCCATCACGACAAAGCCGATCAGGGTCAGCGCGTTCATGCCGAACAGCGCTTCCCGGGTCAGCGGCGAGAGGAGCGCGGAGGAATCCATGCAATTCGGTTTCAACCTGCCGATCAGCGGGGCGCTGGCCGCTCCCGAGATCATGACCCGCATCGCCCGCGAAGGCGAGGCCCTGGGCTATGATTACCTGACCGTCACCGACCATCTGGTGCTGCCCGACATGGCCGAGCCGGGCTATCCGTATTCCGAGAGCGGCGCATTCTATTCGCATGACACGCAGTACCGGCACGAGCAGCTCGCCTGCACCGCCTATCTCGCCGCGGCGACCTCGCGGCTCAGGCTGGTGCTGGCGGTGATGGTGGTGCCGCACCGGCCGGCGGTGCTGACCGCGAAGACGCTGGCGACGATCGACGTGCTGTCGGGCGGGCGCCTGACGGTCGGCATCGGCGCGGGGTGGCTCAAGGCCGAGTTCGATGCGGTGGTGACCACGCCGTTCGCCGAGCGCGGCGCGGTCACCGACGAGTATATCGCCGCTTTCCGCCGCTTGTGGACCGAGGAGAAGCCGGCGATCGACGGAAAGTACGTGCGGTTCGACCGGCTCGTGCTCGACCCCAAGCCGGTGCAAAACCCGTTGCCGATCTGGGTTGGCGGCGAGAGCGGCCCGTCGCTGCGGCGCGCCGCCAAGTTCGGCGACGCCTGGTACCCGATCGGCAGCAACAACCAGCATCTGCTCGACAGCCTGCCGCGCTATCGCGCGGGCGTCGCGCGGTTGCGCCAATTGACGGCGGCGGCGGGACGCGCTCCCGAGGCGGTGGCACTGACCTACCGCGTCAAGCGCACCGGCGACGCGCTGCCGCCGCGCGCCAGCGACGGCGAGCGCCGCCTCTTTTCCGGCAGCGACGCCGACATCGTCGGCGATATTCACGCGCTCCAGGACCTCGGCGTCACCGCGATCGATTTCGATTTCGAGCAGCCCGCGGCGGATGACGTGATCGCCGGGATGCGCGGCTTCCGCGAGCGGGTGCTGGCGAGGGCTTAGCCGGCCAGCAGGCGGGTCTGGCCGCCAGCGGCCTCGACCAGCGCCACGGCCTGGCGGTCGAAGCTCGCGAATATCGCGCCACCCATCCGCCGCCCGGCAAAGGCGATGATGCCATCGGCGAAATCCCCACCGGCGTCGAGCATCGCCAGCCCGGCCTCGACGGCAGGACGGTCAACATGCACGTTGCCGCCGCCGAGCAGGCGTCGGATCGACCCTCCAACTTCCGCGCGGGAACGGCGATATACGCGGGTCGTCACCCACACGAACTCACACAATACCGGCAGCGGAATTGCGATGAATTCTGCCTCCTGCAGAAGCGTCGTCGCGCGTTGTGTCTGTTCGAGGTCGTCGGCAAGCGCAAGACGCACGAGGACGTTGGTGTCGAAAGTGACCCTCAAAGCTCGCCAGCCCAGCCCTTTTCTATCGCTTCGTTGATCTCTTCGATCGTCAGCGCTTTAGTTCCGGGCCGGTAGAGGGAGCCGACAAAGGCATCGATCGAGCCGGTTTTTTTTCTCGGAGCATGCAATTCGGCGCGTCCATTGGGGAGGAGATCGACCTCGATCTTATCGCC
>DASUIE010000239.1:0-4908 GCA_036273175.1 Allostellaceae bacterium | reverse complement strand
TGTGTGGACGCCGGTCGCGCGGGCGACGGCGATCGCCTCCTCGACGCCCTCGACGACCTTGTTGGATTCGTCGCGGATATGGGTGAAGTAGGCCGCGTTGTGCCGCTTCAGCACCTCGGCGAAGGCCATGAACTCGTCGGGCTGAGTGAAGCTCCCCGGCGGGGTGAAAAGGCCCGACGACATGCCGAGGGCGCCGGCGTCCAGCCCCTCCTCCAGGAGCGCGATCATCTCGGCGAGCTCGGCCGCGGTTGGAGCGCGATCTTCGAGGCCCATCACCATCAGCCGCAGGGTATTGTGCCCGACCAGCATCCCGGCATTGACCGACACAGACGGAAACGTGTCGAGGTATTCGGGAAAGCGCATCTCGCGGAACGGCAACCACGGCGCCCCGCCGCTCAGGTAATGGGCGAGCAACTCGGTCTTGCCCGGCAGCACCGGTGCGACCGAATATCCGCAATGGCCGATGATTTCGGTGGTGACGCCCTGGCGCAGCTTGCTTTCGGCCTTGGGGTTGATTGGCAGGACGAAATCGGAGTGCGTCTTGATATCGATAAACCCCGGCGTCACCGCGAGACCGGCCGCGTCGATGACCCGCGCCGCCGCGCCGGAGAGATCGCCGATCCGCGCGATCCGCCCTGCCTCGACCGCGATATCGGCGCGGCTGCCGGGGCCGCCGCTGCCGTCTATCACCGTCCCGCCCCGGATCAGGATGTCCCACATGTTCAGCCCCTCGTCATCGCGGTATTGAAGGTGCAGCAAAGCGGAGGGAGCGACAATGAAGCTGTTCTACGCCTCGGGCTCGCCGTACGCGCGGATCGCCAGGGTGGTGTTGCGCGAGACCGGGCTCGACAAGACGATCGACGAGGTCGAGGTCACGTTGCGCGACCCTTCTTCGTCGCTGTTGCCATTCAATCCCGGCGGCAAGGTCCCGACCCTGGAGCTCGACGACGGCACGGTCCTCAACGAGAGCCTCCTCGTGATGCTCTTTCTCGACGGCCGGCATGGCGGGCGGCGGCTGCTGCCGATGGACGGGTCCGACGGGTGGAAGACCCTGTCGCGGGTGGGCACGGCGATGGCGTTTCTCGACGGCATCAGCGTGTGGAACCGCGAACTGCGCTTCGGGCTGAAGGCGCCGGGTGTGCTGGCGCTCGAAAAGACCCGCGCCGACCGCGTCGCCGACCGGCTTGAACGCGAGGTCACCGCCGGCAGCTATGGCGGCCCGCTTGACGCCGGGCAGATCGTGCTCGGGGCGGCGCTCGAAAACGCGGCGCGCCGGCACAAGGTATGGGACTGGAAGTCCGGCCGCCCCGCCCTTTCGGCCTTTCTCGACGAGATCGCGCGGCGTGCTTCGTTTGCCGCAACCGTGCAGCCGGAGATCAGCGACCTCTGAAATTTGTTTTATCTGACCGATCGGGCGCATGGGTTGTGCTTCGGCATCTGCGCCGGCAACACCCGGTTAACCACTCGGGGCGCATCATCCTCCGATGAACCGGACGAAATGGATGCGCCTCCTCGTGCGCGACCCCGCCGATATCCTGCGCTGGGCCGGCGCGCAGCGAGCGCGGCACCTTGGCGATTTCCGCCATCGGGTGATCGGCGGGCGCGAGGTTGTGTCGTTCCGGCTGGTTCCCGATTACGCGATCCAGATCGGCGCGCGCGAGATCGTCGTCGTCGCGCATGTGCTGCCGTCGCGGCGGCGGCGGGCGCTGACCTGGCTGAGGGCGGCCTATGCCGGGGCGGCGTCGGCGGCGATGCGGTCCCTGCCCTTGCGTCCGACCCCGATCAGCAGCGCCATCAGCGCCGCGACGATGCACATCAGCCCCGACAGCATAAAGGCTTCGAGGTAGGTCCCGAACGAAATCCGCAGGACGCCGCCGAGAAACGCCGCGGCGGCGCCGCCGACCTGGTGGATCACGGTGATCCACGCGACCATGATCCCGGTTCTTTCGTTGCCGACGACGCGCGACAGCAGCCGGATCGTCGGCGGCACGCTGGCGATCCAGTCGAGCCCGTAAAACATGCTGAACAGCGTCAGCCCGTAGAACGACATGTCGAAGGCGAACGGCAGGTACATCAGCGACAAGCCGCGCAGGCCGTAATACCAGGCGAGCAGCACGCGGTTGTCGTAGCGGTCGGCAAGCCAGCCGGAGGCCGTCCCGCCGGCGAAGGCGAAGACGCCGGTCATCGCCAAAAGCCCCGCCCCGACGATCTCGGTCAGCCCGTGATCGACGCAGGCCGGGATCAGGTGCGTGCCGATCAGCCCGGTGGTCGAGGCGCCGCAGATGAAATAGGCGCCGGCGATCAGCCAGAAATCGCGGGTCCGCGCCCCCTCCCACAGCGCCTCGAACGGCGCGACGAACGGGTTGGCGGGTTTGGGGCGCTCCTGCGGATGGTCCATCGTCGCGCCGTAAGGGGCGAGCCCGACCTCGCCCGGACCCTCGCGCATCCAGAGCAGCAGCACCGGCGCCAGCACGATCACCGATACCGCCAGCACCAGCGACATCCACCGCCAGCCATAGGCGGTGATGAGCGCCGCCATCGAGGGAAGAAAGACGAGCTGCCCCGCGGCGTTGCCGGCGGTCAGAATGCCGATGACCAGCCCCTGCCGCGACCGGAACCAGCGTGCGGCGATAAAGGCCGCGAGATAGGCGCCGATAAAGCCGCAGGAGATGCCGACGACGACTCCCCATAGCAGGATCAGCTGCCAGGAGGCGTGCATCATCGGGCTGACGGCGACGGCCGCGGCGGTCAAAGCGACCGCCAGCGTCATCACCCGCCGCACCCCGAACCGGTCCATCAGCGCCGCAGCGAACGGCCCGATCGCGCCGTAGAGGAGCAGGTTGACCCCGACCGCGAACGAGATCGTCGCCCGCGACCAGTGGAATTCCTCCTCGAGCGGCACGATCAGCACGCCCGGCGCGGCCCGCACCCCGGCGGTGATGACGATGACGAGGAAGGTCACCGCCGCGATCACCCAGGCGTAATGGACGCGGCCCCAGACGAGACGGCTCTGCGTTGCGACAGTCACCGGAAGCACCCTCAAACGACCGGGGACAGCAACGGCTGTCCCGCGAAATGGGCATGCAGATTATCGACGGTCAGGTCGCCCATCGCGCGCCGCGCGTCATGGGTCTGGGTGCCGATATGCGGCGACAGCACGACGTTGTCGAGCGCGCGCAACGCCTCGGGGACGTTGGGTTCGGCCGCGAAGACATCGAGGCCGGCGGCGCCGAGCTCGCCGGATTGCAGCGCCGCGATCAGCGCCGCCTCGTCGACGACCGAGCCGCGGGCGATGTTGATCAACGTGCCCTGCGCTCCGAGCGCGGCGATAATCTTGCCGTCGATCAGGTTGCGCGTCGCCTCGCCGCCCGGGCACGCGGCGACGAGGATTTCGGCCCATTGGGCGAGCTCGGCCAGATCGGCGACATAGCGGTAGGGCGTGTCCGATTTGGGGCGCGGTCCGTGATAGGCGATTTCCATGTCGAAGGCGGCGGCGCGCTTGGCGATCGCGGCGCCGATCCGCCCCAGCCCGACAATCCCGAGCCGGCGCTTGCCGAGCGAGCGGCCGAAGGCGAAATCGCCCGTCGCCCATTCTCCCCGGCGGATGAAGCGGTCGCCCTGCGGGATGCTGCGTTCGACCGCCAGCATCAGCGCCATCGCCGTGTCGGCGGTATCGGGGGTGACGACATCGGGCGTGTTGGTGACGCGAATGCCGCGAGCCTCTGCGCATTTGAGGTCGATGCGGTCGACCCCGATCCCCATGCAGGCGACGATCTCCACCTTGGGCAGCGCCTCGATCAATTCCGCCGGGCAGCCGTGCAGCGCATAGACCGCGATCCCGCGCGCCCGGTCCGCGACACCGCGCAGAAAGGCGCCGCGGTCGGCCGCCTCCCACAGTCTATGCGCGGTGAACTCGGCTTCGAGCCGGGCCTGACAGGCAGGGTACATCGGCCCGACGATGACGATCTCCGGCTTCACTTTTCCTCGATCGTCTCAGTGGCCTCGATCTCGATGCCGAACCCGGCGAGCCCGACATAGGTGCGCTCGCGCGTCGCGTAGAGGCGGATCGACGAGATGCCGAGGTCGCGAAGGATCTGCGCGCCGAGCCCGATCTCGCGCCATTGCCGGGTGCGCTCCATCTCGGACCGGGTCGTCGCCTCTTCCTCCTCGGCGAGCGAATGGGTCGGGACGCCCGAAGTGCCCTCGCGGAGATAGACGAGCACCCCCCGTCCCGCCTTCTTGAACCGGCGCATCGCGGCATGGATCGGCTTGGCGCCGCCGAATACGTCGTCGATGACGCTGCCGCGGTGCAAGCGCGTCGGCACGTCCTTTCCGTCATCGAGCTTGCCGTAGACAAAGGCGAAATGCTGCACCTTGTCGAACGGGGTCGCGTAGGCGTAGCCGTCGAGCAGCCCCAGCTCGCTCTTGACCTTGAACTCGGCGACGCGGGTCACGAGCTTCTCGCGCGCCTGGCGGTACTCGATCAGGTCCGCGACCGAGATGCGGCGCAGGCGGTGCGTCTCGGCGAAGGCGGCGACCTGGGGACCGCGCATCACCGTGCCGTCGTCGTTGACCAGCTCGCAGATCGCCGCGACCGGCTCCAGCTCGGCGAAGCGGCACAGATCGATCGCCGCCTCGGTATGGCCGGAGCGCATCAAGACGCCGCCATCCTTGGCGATCAGCGGGAAGATATGGCCGGGGCGGACGAAATCGGCGCGGCCGGCATTGTTGTTGGCGAGGTTGCGGATCGTCGCGGTGCGGTCGTCGGCGGAGATGCCGGTCGACGTGCCGTGCCGGTAGTCGACCGAGATCGTAAAGGCGGTGCCGTGGATCGCGTCGTTGTCGGCGACCATCGGCGTCAGGCCGAGTTGCCTCGCCTTCTCGCCGGTGACCGGGGCACAGACGATG
>DASUIE010000238.1:0-6723 GCA_036273175.1 Allostellaceae bacterium | reverse complement strand
AAGAACAGCCCCTGGCGGGAACGTCCGATCGAGGAGAGCCTCGACCTCTTCGAGCGGATGCGTGCCGGCGAGTTTCCGGACGGCTCGCGCGTGCTCAGGGCCAAGATCGACATGGCGTCGCCCAACATCAACCTGCGCGACCCGGCGCTCTATCGCATCCTGCACGCCGAGCACCCGCGCACCGGCGCGAAGTGGCACATCTACCCAACCTACGATTTCGCGCACGGCCAGTCCGACGCGATCGAGGGGGTGACGCATTCGATCTGCACCCTCGAATTCGAGGATCACCGGCCGCTCTACGACTGGCTGATCGAGCACCTGCCGGTGCCGGCGCGGCCGCGCCAGTACGAGTTCGCCCGCCTCGGCCTGACCTATACGGTGATGTCGAAGCGGTTTCTGCGCGCGCTCGTCGAGGAAGGCCGGGTCGGCGGCTGGGACGACCCGCGCATGCCGACCCTCTCGGGCCTCAGGCGGCGCGGCGTGCCGGCGGCGGCGATCGTCGAATTCGCGCGCATGGTGGGCGTGGCCCGCGCCAACAGCGTCGTCGATATCGCGATGTTCGACCATGCCATCCGCGACGAGCTGAACCGCACGGCGCAACGGCGGATGGCGGTGCTGCGCCCGCTGAAGCTCGTTATCGACAACTATCCCGAGGGTCAGGGCGAGCGGCTGGCCGCGATCAACCACCCGGACAACGCGGCGCTCGGCACCCGCGAGGTTCCGTTCGGCCGCGAGCTCTATATCGAGCGCGACGATTTCATGGAGGACGCGCCGAACAATTTCTACCGCCTGACGCCGGGGCGCGAGGTGCGGCTGCGCTATGCCTACCTGGTGACCTGCACGCACGCGGTCAAAGACGCCGCCGGCGATGTCGTCGAGCTGCATTGCACCTACGACCCGGCGACGCGCGGCGGCAACGCGCCGGATGGGAGGCGGGTGCGCGGCACGATCCACTGGGTCCCCGCCGCCGAATCGATCCCGGCCGAAATCCGCCTCTACGACCCGCTTTTCACCCGCCCCGACCCAGGCGCGGGCGGCGACCTCCTCGCCGACCTCAACCCCGATTCGCTCGAAACGCTGACCGAGGCGCGGCTCGAACCGGCGCTGGCGGACGCGAAAACCGAGGAGGCGGTGCAGTTCGAGCGGCTCGGCTATTTCGCCCGCGACCCCGATCCCGGCCTCGTCTTCAACCGGACGATCGGGCTGCGCGACAGCTGGGCGAAGGCGAAAAGCGGCGGCTAGGGCAGAAGGCCCAGCGCCTCCAGCGCGCCGGGCAATTCGTCGAAGCGGTCGAGCACCCGCCTTGCGCCGAGCGTCGCCGGGTCGGCGCGGGCATAGCCATACCCCATCAGGATAAGGGGTATGCCGGCGGCGTGAGCCGAGGCGGCGTCGTTCTCGCTGTCGCCGATCATCGCCGCCCGGTCGCGCGCGCCGCCGAGCAGGTCGATGAGCCCGGTCAGATGCCCGGCATCGGGCTTGCGCACGGCGAATCGGTCGCCGCCCGCGACCCCGTCGAACAGCGGATCGAGCTTGAAATCCTTGAGCATGATCTCGCTGGCGCGCTGCAATTTGTTGGTGCAGACGGCGGTACGGTAGCCGCGCCGGCGCAGCGCCGCGAGCGTCTCGGCGACGCCGGGAAAAGGCAGGCTCGTGCGTGTCGCGTTGGCCTCGTAATAGGCGACGTATTCGGGCATCGAGGCCGCGGCCTCTGCCGCCGTGCCGCCCTGCGCGACGAAGCCGCGGGCGACCAGCGTGGCGACGCCGTCGCCGATCATCGGCCGCACCTGAGCCTGCGTCAGCGGCGGATACCCCTTCTGGCGCAAGACTTCGTTAAGCGACGCGGTTAAATCTGGAACGCTGTCGACCAGCGTACCGTCGAGATCGAAGATGAGGAGAAAACCCGGCATGGCGCGCGACTTTGCGCTGTTGCCGTCACATTCCGCAACAATCTGTGTTTTGGGGAGAGGTGGGGCGCGTGCGATTCTCGCGCCCGGCCGCCCCACGACCAGAGCGAGCTTCCCATGACCGAAAGCCGTTTCGCCGCCATTGTCCTCGCCGCGGGCGAAGGAACGCGCATGCGCTCCGCCAAGCCCAAGGTGCTGCACGAGGTCGCCGGCCGGGCGATGATCGGCCATGTGCTCGACGCGCTGGCGCCGCTCGCCCCGGCCGAAACGGTCGTCGTGCTCGGCCACGGGATGGAATCGGTGGCAAAGGCGGTCGCCCCCGCCGCGGTCGCGGTCCAGGATCCGCCGCGCGGCACCGGCGACGCCGTCCGCGCCGCCGAATCCGCGCTCGCCGGCACGGTCGACACGATCCTCGTCCTTTACGGCGACACGCCGCTGCTGCGGCCGGAGACGCTGGAGCGCCTGCTCGCGGCCCGCAAGGAGGGCGCGGCGGTCGCCATCGCCGGGATGCGGCCGGCCGATCCGAGCCCCTATGGCCGCCTCGTCGAGGACGGCAGAGGCGGTATCGCCCGCATCGTCGAGGCGCGCGACGCGACGCCCGGGGAAGCGGCGATCGGGCTGTGCAACGGCGGGATCATGGCGATCGACGCCGCGCATGCCTTCGGCCTCGTGCGGCGGATCGGCAACGACAACGCCAAGCGCGAATACTATCTGACCGACATCGTCGGCCTCGCCCGCGCCGACGGGCTCGCCTGCCGCGTCGTCGAGCTGCCGGCCGAGGAGCTGGCCGGGGTCAATACCCGCGCCGAGCTCGCCCAGGCCGAGGCGGCGATGCAGAACCGGCTGCGCGCCCGAGCGATGGAAATGGGCGCCACCCTGATCGCGCCCGAGACCGTGTACCTGTCGGCCGACACGGTCCTTGGCCGCGACGTGGTCGTCGAGCCGCACGTGATCTTCGGAGCCGGGGTGACGGTCGCGGACGACGCGCTGATCCGCTCGTTCTCGCATTTCGACCACGCCGAGATCGGCCCGGGCGCGATCGTCGGCCCGTTCGCGCGGCTGCGCCCCGGCGCGGTGCTCGAGGCCGAGGTGCATGTCGGCAATTTCGTCGAGGTCAAGGCGTCGCGGCTCAAGGCCGGGGCCAAGGCCAACCACCTCTCCTATCTCGGCGACAGCGAGGTCGGCCCGCGCACCAATATCGGCGCCGGCACGATCACCTGCAATTACGACGGCTTTAACAAGTATCGGACCAAGATCGGCGCGGGCGCGTTTATCGGCTCGAACACGGCGCTGGTGGCGCCGGTTTCGGTCGGCGACGGCGCGATCGTCGCCGCCGGCAGCGTCGTCACCGACGACGTGCCCGACGAGGCCTTTGCGGTAGCGCGCGGCCAGCAGGTCACCAAGCCGGGCCGGGCGATCGAGATGCGGGAGAGGCTGCGAGGGAAAAATCGCTGATGTGCGGCATCGTCGGAATCATCTCCAAGACCACGGTTGCCCCCGAGCTGATCAACGGGCTGCGGCGGCTCGAATATCGCGGCTACGATTCGGCGGGCATCGCCACGCTGATCAACGGCCGGATCGAGCGCCGCCGCGCCGAGGGCAAGCTCGACAACCTGGCCGCGCGCCTCGCCAAGGAGCCGGTGCGCGGCACCATCGGCATCGGCCACACGCGCTGGGCGACGCACGGACAGCCGACCGAGCAGAACGCCCACCCGATCGCCACCGACAAGGTCGCGGTCGTCCATAACGGCATCATCGAGAACTTCCAGACGCTGAAGCGCGAGCTGGCCGGGCTCGGCTACGAGTTCCACACCCAGACCGACACCGAGGCGGTCGCGATCCTGACGACGCATCACCTGGAGCAGGGGCTCGCCCCGGCGCAGGCGGTGGCGCGCACGCTCGCGCGGCTCGAAGGCGCCTTCGCCCTCGTCTTCCTCTTCGCCGGCGAGCACGACCTCCTGATCTGCGCCCGCCGCGGCAGCCCGCTCGCGATCGGCTATGGCGACGGCGAGATGTTCGTCGGCTCCGACGCGCTGGCGCTGGCCCCGCTGACCCGCCGCATCACCTATCTCGAAGAGGGCGACTGGGCGGCCGTGAGCGGCGCCAAAGTGTCGATCTTCAACAGCGAGAACCAGCCGGTCGCCCGCGACATCCGCGAGACCGCCGCTTCGGGCGCGCTGATCGGCAAGGGCAATTTCCGCCATTTCATGCAGAAGGAGATTTTCGAGCAGCCGGCGGTGATCGGCGACACGCTGCATGCCCTCATCAACCCGGCGACGCGCAGCGTGCACCTGCCCGAACTGCCCTGGCCGCTCGGCGATATCGGCAAGCTGACGATCATCGCCTGCGGCACCTCGTGGCACGCCGGCATGGTCGCGAAATACTGGCTCGAGCGGATCGCGCGCATCCCGGTCGAGATCGACATCGCGTCCGAATTCCGCTACCGCGCGCCGGCGATGCCGCGCGACGGCGCGGCGATCTTCATCAGCCAGTCGGGCGAGACCGCCGACACGCTCGCGGCGCTGCGCTATTGCCGCACGCAGGGGCAGAAGATCATCGCGGTCGTCAACCAGCCGGAAAGCTCGATCGCCCGCGAGGCCGATTTCGTGCTGCCGACGCTCGCCGGCCCCGAGATCGGCGTCGCCTCGACCAAGGCCTTTACGACCCAGCTCGCGGTGCTCGCCGCGTTTACCGTAACGATGGCGCGCGCCCGCGGCACGATCGACGAGGACGCCGAGGCCGCGATGGCGGGGCAGCTCGCCGAGATCCCGTCACGCGCCGCCGAGGTCCTCAACCACGACGAGCGGCTGCAGCAGATCGCCGCCGAAGTGGCGCTCGCCCGCGACGTGCTCTATCTCGGCCGCGGCAGCGCCTTCCCGCTCGCGCTCGAAGGCGCGCTCAAGCTCAAGGAGATCAGCTATATCCACGCCGAAGGCTACGCCGCCGGCGAGATGAAGCACGGCCCCATTGCCCTTATCGACGACAACGTGCCGGTGATCGTGCTCGCGCCGCCCGACGATTTGTTCGAGAAAACCCTGTCGAATGTCGAGGAGGTGATGGCCCGCGGCGGCCGCGTCATCATGATCTCGGACAGCGCCGGCATCGCCCGGCTCGAAGGCCGCGCCGCCTTCGGCATCGCGATCCCGCACTGCTCGCCGTTTGTCGCGCCGCTGCTCTACGCGATCCCGGTGCAGCTCCTCGCCTACCACACGGCCGTCGCCAAAGGCACCGACGTCGACCAGCCGCGGAACCTGGCGAAGAGCGTCACGGTGGAGTAGCGCCGCTCAGCATTGGCAGTTGGTCCGGCCGTTCGGCCAGGCGATGCAGCGCTGCCGCCGGCGCCGGCATCGTGACGAAACCGCCGGTATTCGGCCTGCGGGAAGGCAGCCACCGGTTCGCCTGCGGGCAGCACGTCAGCGCGGGTTGACCGCCGCCAACAATTTCTCGATCGCCGCGAAGGAAGCCGGCTCGACCAGGGTCGGCGCGTGCCCGACATCGGGCACCGCCGCCAGCTCGCCGCGCGGCAGCGTCTCCACCATGCGCCTCGCCTGGCCCTCGGACAGCACGTCGCTGGTCGAGCCCCAGATCACCAGGGTCGGGCATTCGAGCTTGGCAAGGGTCGCCCAGGCGGCGGACCGCACCGGGGCATCCGCGACGATGCGGGCGGCGCGATCGGTCACGTAGGCCGGATCGAGCTTCCACACCCAGCGCCCGCCGGCATCCTGGCGCAGCACGCCGAGCGCCAGCTCGCGCTGGTCGTCGCGGGGACGGTTGGCGGTGATCGGCGAGATTTCGCGGCGATAGGCCATCGCCTCGTCGAGGGTCGCGAAGCTGTCGGGCCGCGCGGTGACGGTCTGGGTGATGCGCTGTGTGCCGGGCTCGGCGTCGGGGCCGATATCGTTGAGCACCAGCCCGTTCAGCCGCCCGCCATTCTCGGCGGCATGGACCATCGAGATGATCCCGCCCATCGAGGTGCCGATCAGTGTGTAGTTTTTCAGCTCAAGCCGGTCGGTGAACGCGGCGAGGTCGGCGGCCTGATGGGTGTAGCGATAGGCGCGGTCGGGCGACCACTCGCTCTCGCCGTGGCCGCGCACATCGGGGCAGATCAGCCGGTAGCGATCCTGAAGCCGCCGGGCGAGCGCGTTGAACGACTGCGCGCTCGACGTATAGCCGTGGACGCAAACGACCGGCGGCGCGTCGGCCGCGCCCCATTCGAGATAGTTTATCCGCAACCCGTTCGCGGTCGTCGTGCGGGTCTGCATCGCCAGCCTCCTCTTCTCCGGACATCATCTTGCCAAAGCCGGGGGCGCCTCGTACCTATGAATCAGCCCCCAGGGAGGATCCCCCGATGCAGCTCCGCGATCAGAAGCTTTTCCGGCAGCAATGCTATGTCGACGGCAAATGGGCCGATGCGCTGAACCGCGGCACCATCCCGGTCACCAACCCGGCGACCGGCGAGACGCTGGGCACGGTGCCGCGCATGGGCGCCGAGGAGACGCGGCAGGCGATCGAGGCGGCCGACAGGGCGCTCCCCGCCTGGCGCGCCAAGACCGCCAAGGAACGCGCGGCGGTGCTGCGCAAATGGTTCGACCTGATGATGGCGAACCAGGAGGACCTCGCCCAGATGATGACCGCCGAGCAGGGCAAGCCGCTTAGCGAGTCGCGCGGCGAGATCGCCTATGCCGCCAGCTTTATCGAGTGGTTCGGCGAGGAGGGAAAGCGCATCTACGGCGACACGATCCCGGCGCACGCCGCCGACAAGCGCATCGTCGTCACCAAGGAGCCGATCGGCGTCTGCGCCGCGATCACGCCGTGGAAT
>DASUIE010000237.1:0-9429 GCA_036273175.1 Allostellaceae bacterium | reverse complement strand
GTCGATAAGTTCGAATACCGCCGCGGCTACAAGTTCTCGACCTATGCGACGTGGTGGATTCGCCAGGCGATCACCCGCTCGATCGCCGACCAGGCGCGCACGATCCGCATCCCGGTGCACATGATCGAGACGATCAACAAGCTGGTGCGCACCTCGCGCCAGATGCTGCACGAGATCGGCCGCGAGCCGACCCCCGAGGAGCTCGCCGACAAGCTGGCGATGCCGCTCGAAAAGGTCCGCAAGGTCTTGAAGATCGCCAAGGAGCCGATCAGCCTCGAAACCCCGATCGGCGACGAGGAGGACAGCCACCTCGGCGACTTCATCGAGGACAAGAACGCGGTCTTGCCGATCGATGCGGCGATCCAGGGCAATCTGCGCGAAACGACGACGCGGGTCCTCGCCTCGCTGACCGCCCGCGAGGAGCGCGTCTTGCGCATGCGCTTCGGCATCGGCATGAACACCGATCACACGCTGGAAGAAGTGGGGCAGCAATTCTCGGTGACCCGCGAGCGCATCCGCCAGATCGAGGCGAAGGCGCTCCGCAAGCTCAAGCATCCGAGCCGCTCGCGCAAGCTGCGCAGCTTCCTCGATACCTGACCGCTTGCGCCACCCTCTCCCACATGTGGGAGAGGGAAGCGCAAGGGCGGGTGAGGGCGACACCGCTCGTCACATCGATTATCTTTCCTCCTCGGTGGGCCGGTAGTTCAGTTGGTTAGAACTCGCCGCTCATAACGGCGCTGTCGCAGGTTCGAGTCCTGCCCGGCCTACCAGTTCTAATCCGAGCCTATTCGGAGCGGCGGGGTGCGACATGAGCGATGCAGGGCATGGACTGGGCGCGATCGAGCGGCCGGCGTTGGCCAACGAGACCGGCGACTACTGGGGCAGCGATACGATGGCGCTGATGATGCGCGAGATCGGGCTGCCGTTTGTCGCGCTCAATCCGGGCGCCAGCTATCGCGGCCTCCACGACAGCCTCGTCAACCTGCTCGGCAACACCGCTCCGCAGATGCTCCTGTGCCTGCACGAGGAGCACGCGGTGGCGATGGCCCACGGCTACGCCAAGGTGACCGGGCGGCCGATGGGTGCGATCGTGCATAGCAATGTCGGGCTGATGCACGCGACGATGGCCATCTTCAACGCGTGGTGCGACCGCGTGCCGGTTGTCGTGTTCGGCGCCACCGGCCCGGTCGACGCGGCCCAGCGCCGGCCCTGGATCGACTGGATCCACACCGCGCAGGACCAGGGCGCGCTCGTTCGCCACTACACCAAATGGGACGACCAGCCGGCCTCGGTCGCCGCGGCCGCCGAGTCGATCCTGCGGGCGCACCGGATGGCGACGACGGCGCCGCGCGGCCCGGTTTATGTCTGTCTCGACGCCGCCTTGCAGGAGAGCCGCATCGGCGCGCTGCCGCCGCTGCCGACCGCCGACCGGTTCAAGGCGCCGAGCCCGGCTGCTCCCGATCCGGCCGCCGCCGTCGAGGCCGCCGCGATCCTCCAGGCGGCCGAGCGGCCGCTGATCCTCTCGGGTCGGGTTGCGCGCGGCGAGGCGGAATGGGCGGCGCGGATCGAGCTGGCCGAGGCGCTCGGCGCGATCGTCCTAACCGACACCAAGACCGGCGCGACCTTCCCGACCGCGCACAAGCTGCACGGCCCGCCCGCCGGCAACAATCCGAGCCCCGACGCCTGCACGCTCATTCGCGAGGCCGACGCGATCCTCAGCCTCGACTGGGTCGATCTCGCCGGCGGGTTCAAGGCCGCGTGCGAGGGCAAGCCACCGGCCGCCAAAATCGTGCTCGCCTCGCTCGACCACACGATCCACAACGGCTGGAGCATGGACTACCAAGGCCTGCCGCCGACCGACCTGCATTTGCCGGTCGAGCCCGACCAGGCCGTCGCGGCGATCCTGCCGCTGTTGAAGGCGCGGGCGCCGGGCTGGCAAGGCTACAGCTTCAAGCCCAATGCGCTCCCGACGCTTGGCGCCGGCGAGACGATTGCGCCGCCCGATGTCGCCGCTGCGCTGCGCGAGGCGGTCGGCTCGCGCGACGTGTGCCTGATCCGCACCCCGCTCGCCTGGGCCGCCGGGTACTGGGAGGCGGCGCATCCGCTCGATCTGCTCGGCGGCGATGGCGGCGGCGGCATCGGCGGCGGTCCGGGGATGGCGGTCGGCGCGGCGCTCGCCTTGCGCGGCACCGGCCGGCTGCCCATCGCGGTGCTCGGTGACGGCGACTGCCTGATGGGGGTGACGGCGCTGTGGAGTGCGGTGCATTACCGCGTCCCGCTGCTGGTCGTCGTCTCCAACAACAACTCGTTCTTCAACGACGAGCTGCACCAGGACCGCATGGCGCGGCAGCGCGAGCGCCCCGTCGGCAACCGGTGGATCGGCCAGCGCATCGCCGATCCCGAGCCCGACATCGCGATGCTGGCGCGCGGCCAGGGCGCGGGCGGGTGGGGGCCGATCCGCCGGCCGGAGGAATTGCCGCGCGCCCTCAGGGCGGCGATCGACCATGTCGATGCCGGCGGCGTCGCGCTCGTCGATGTGCGGGTCGAGCCCGGCTACGCGCCGGCGATGTCGGCGTCGATTACCCGCGGCTAGCCGGATGGACCTCGACCGGCTCGCTCGCTGGCTTGAGGACCACGTCGAGGGGTTTCGCGGCCCGCTCGCGGCGGAGCGCTTCACCGGCGGCCAGTCGAACCCGACCTACCGTCTCTCGGCCGGCTCCGGCGACTACGTGCTGCGCCGCAAGCCGCCCGGCCCCTTGCTGCCGAGCGCGCACGCGGTCGACCGCGAGTACCGGGTGATGCGCGCGCTCGCCGCGACCGGTGTGCCGGTGCCGCGCGTCCACGCGCTGTGCGAGGACGAGGCGGTGATCGGCAGCGCCTTTTACGTGATGGAGTTTCTCGACGGCCGCATCTTCTGGGACCAGCGCTTGCCGGACATTGCCCCCGCCGACCGTACGGCGATGTTCGGCTCGATGAATTCGGTCATCGCGGCGCTGCACTCGGTTGAGTACGAAACGCTCGGGCTCGGCGATTTCGGCCGGCCGGGCAACTACATGGGCCGCCAGATCGCGCGCTGGAGCCGGCAGTACCGCGCCTCCGAAACCGAGCGGCAGCCGGCGATGGACCGGCTGATCGACTGGCTCCCCGCGCATCTGCCGCCCGAGGGCGCCCCCTCGATCGTCCACGGCGATTACCGCATGGACAACCTCGTCTTCCACAAGACCGAGCCGCGGGTCATCGGCGTGCTCGATTGGGAGCTGTCGACGATCGGCGACCCGCTCGCCGATTTCGCCTATCACTGCTTGACTTGGCGGGTCACGCCCGAGCTGTTCCGCGGCCTCGCCGGCGTCGATTTCGCCGCGCTCGGCATCCCCGACGAGGCGGAATATGTCGCCGCCTATCGCCGCCACACCGGCCGCGGGCCGATCGCGAACTGGGAATTCTACCTGGTCTACAGCCTGTTCCGCCTCGCGGCGATCCTGCAGGGCATCGCCAAGCGCGCGATCGACGGCACCGCGGCGAGCGCCGACGCCGTCGCCACCGGCGCCACGGCGCGGCCGATGGGCGAGATGGCCTGGGAGCTGGCGCGCTCGCTCGGTTAAGGCGATCCCGGCAAATCCAGCAGCAGAACGACGTTGAGCGCCAGCACGAGCCCGGTCGCCGCCGTCGCCGCCGCCGTCGTCAGCCGGGCGTTGACGCAGGCGCCCATCACGTCGCGCCGGCTGGTAAAGGCGACCAGCGCGATCATCGGAACCGGCAGCGCCAGGCTCAGCACGATCTGGCTGGCGACGAGCGCGGTCGTCGTATCGGCGCCCGCTGCGACGACGGCAAAGGCCGGCAGCATCGTCGCCAGCCGGCGAACCCATACCGGGATGCGAAACCCGACAAAGCCCTGCATGACGATCTGCCCGGCGAGCGTGCCGACCGCCGAGCTCGAAATGCCCGAGGCGATCAGCGACACGAGAAACGCGGCTGCCGCGGCCGGCCCCAGCAGCGGCCCGAGCAGGCGATAGGCCGCCGCGATGCCGTCGACGCCGCCGCTTCCGTCGAATGCCGCCGCGGCCATGATCACCATCGCCAGGTTGATCGCCCCGGCGATCCCAAGGGCGATCCGCACCTCGCGGTTCGACAGCCGTATGGCCTTCCGCCGCTCGTCGTCGCTGCCGGCCGGGAGCCGCGCCTGCATCAGTCCGGAATGGAGGTACAGCGCATGCGGCATCACGGTCGCGCCGATGATTCCCACCGCGATCGGAAGCCCGCCCGGCGGGATCGCCGGCACCGTCATGCCGGCCGCCGCCTGGCCCCAGGCGACCGGGGCGACGATCAGCTCGACCACATAGCAAAGCCCGATTGTCACGACGAAGCCGCCGATGAGGATTTCCAGCCAGCGGAACCCAGCGCGGTCGAGCAGAAGGATCGCGTAGGTCGCCACGCCCACCACCGCCATCGCGGGGAGCAGCGGGATGCCGAACAGCAGCGACAGGCCGATCGCGCCGCCGACCAGCTCGGCGAGATCGGTCGCCATCGCCGCCAGCTCGCTGACGACCCACATCGGCCACACCGCCGCCGGCGACAGGCGGTCGCGGCACAATTCGGCGAGGTTCCGCCCGGTGGCGATGCCGAGCTTGGCCGATAGCGCCTGCAGCAGCATCGCGATCAAATTGCCCGCCAGCACTACCCACAGCAGCCGGTAGTCGAAGCGGCTCCCGGCGGCGATGTTCATCGCGAAATTGCCGGGGTCCATGTACGCGGTCGCGGCCAGCACCGCCGGTCCGACCAGCAGCGGCCCCGCGACCGGAAGCCGGCGGCGGTCCCGCACCGGGGCGGGCTGCCCAACGCCGCCGGCGAGGGCCGGCGCGGCCCTTTGGGGATTGTCGAGCGGCGGCATCGCGCGCTCCGCTGCGGGCGCCCGGCGGGCCGAGCGCCGCGAGCGGGGTGCCCGGCTACTTGGCCGTCACGACCTCGCCGGAGCCCAGTTCAGCGCCGGTCACCGGGTCCGCGTCGGTGCGGGAAGCGGTGCGCCGCGCCGCCGTGTCGAACAGCTTCTGGTCGGCTGGGCGGAGCTTGACGGTGGCGAGACCGTCGCCGCCATCGACCGCTGCCTGTCGCTCGCGCTCGGAGACGACCTGCCATTGGACGCCGCTGTTCCACGGCCCCTCGGTGTCGCCTTCGCCTTGCGACATATTGAAGTACGTGCTGGCGAACTCGGGCATCCCGGGAAGCTTGCCCGGCGGGAAGTTGGGCTCGATCGCGTAGAGCGCCTTCTCGAACGATTTCTGATGGGCGACCTCGCGCGTCATCAGAAAGCCCAGCGCTTCCGACACGCCCGGGTCGTCGGTGGCGTTGACCAGGCGTTCGTAGATGATCTTGGCGCGCGCCTCGGCGGCGATGTTCGAGCGCAGATCGGCGGTCGGCTCGCCGATCGTGTCGACATAGGCCGCGGTCCACGGCGCCCCGCCCGAGTTGATCAGCGCCGCGCCGCCGCCGTAAAGCAGCGACAGCGTGTGGCTCTCCCCACCGGCCGTCATCTCGGCGAGCAGCTCCCCATCCTTGGCGGCTCCCTCGGCGAGCTTGCCCTTGATGCCCTTGTTGAGCATGACGATCAGGCTGCCGATTACCTCCAGATGGCTCAGCTCCTCCGTGGCGATGTCGAGCAGCATGTCCTTGCGCCCGGCGTCGCTCTCGGCCAGCGCCTGGCTGAAATAGCGCATCGCCGCCGCCAGCTCGCCTTGCGGCCCGCCGAATTGCTCGAGCAGAAGGCTGCTTAAGACGGGGTTCGGCTCCGATACCCGAACCGTGTACATCAGCCGCTTGTTGTGCATGAACATCCGAATTCCCTCACTTCAAACGCGATTTGCGGAATGGCTCTGCGGCTCCGCCCGCAGTTCCTGATCCCTTCAACATTGTCTTATTTTAACCGTTCCAACTCGCAGCGATTATTTAGAAACCTCAAAATGATCGTTGTGGTTTATTTGGGGTCACCGAGGTTTTGTTTATTTTATACGATGCTTCAATGTTGATCCCGGCCGATTGAGCCGCCGCCACGCCTGTCCTACGATGCGGCCGGACAAGGCACGCGGGGGTGGTCGCGATGGAAAAGGTCGGGGTTGTCGGGGCCGGGCTGATGGGCGCCGAGATCGGGCTGGTCTTCGCCCTGGCCGGGCATGAGGTGCTGCTATCTGACACCGGCGAGGCGCAGCTCAAGGCGGCGATGGATCGGCTGGCCCGGGCGATGGACCGCGGCATCCAGCGCGGGGACTATCGCGACGAGGAGAAGCCGCTGGCGCTCGCCCGCATCGCGACCTCGGTGTCGCTCGACCCATTCGCCGAGTGCGACTTCGTCACCGAGGCGGTATTCGAGGACGAGGCGATCAAGGCCGAGACCTGGAGGAAGCTCGACGCGATCTGCAAGCCCGCCTGCATCTTCGCCAGCAACACCTCGACGATCCCGATCTCGACCCTGGCCTCGCATGTCGGCGAGGCGCGCAGGCCGAACTTCATCGGCACGCATTATTTCTCGCCGGCCTCGCGGATGAAGCTGGTCGAGGTGATCCCGGCATTCGACACCGCGCCGGCCACGATCGAGACGACGATGCGGCTGATGCGCGAGAACAACAAGGTCGCGGTCAGGATCAAGGATGTCGCCGGCTTTGCCGTCAACCGGATGTTCCTCATTTTCCTCAACGAGGCGGTGCGCCTGGTCGAGGAGGGCGTGGCGACGCCCGAGGATATCGACACCGCGTGCAAGCTTGGGCTCGGCCACCCGATGGGGCCGTTCGAGCTGATGGACGCGACCACCTCCAAGCTGTGCCTGCAGGCCGGCGAGATCCTGTTCGAATCCTATGGCGAGCGGTTCCGGCCGCCGGCTCTGCTGAAGCAGCGGGTGCGCGCCGGCTTCACCGGCGGCCGCAACGCGCGGGGCTGGCGCAAGTGAGGCTCGGCGGCGCCGTCGTCGTCGTCACCGGCGCGGCGCAGGGGATCGGCGCGGCATTGTGCGAGCGGTTCGGACGCGAGGGCGCGAAGGCCGTGATCGGCGCCGACATCAATCCCGCCAATGGCGCCGTGCGCTGCGATGTCAGCCGGGAGGCCGATATTGTCGGGCTGATCGACGATACCGAGGCGCGGTTCGGGCCGATCGACCTGTTCTGCTCGAACGCCGGGATCGCTGTGCTCGACCCCGATTGGGACAATCCCGGCAGTGCCGCCGCCGACGGCTGGGCGCGGAGCTGGGCGGTCAACGTGATGGCTCATGTCTATGCCGCCCGCCACCTCGTGCCGCGGATGGCGGCGCGGGGCGGCGGCTATTTTCTCAACACCGTCTCGGCGGCGGGCCTCCTGTCGCAAATCGGCAGCGGCCCCTATTCGGCGACCAAGCACGCCGCGCTGGGTTTCGCCGAAAACCTCGCGCTGAACGTGCGCGACCGCGGCGTCAAGGTGTCGGTGCTGTGCCCGCAAGGCGTCGATACGCCAATGCTGCGCGGCATCGATCGCGGCGTGCCCGACATGAACGGCGTGCTGACCCCGGCCGAAGTCGCCGATGCCGTCGTCGCCGGCCTCGAGGCGGAGAGGTTTCTGATCCTGCCGCATCCCGAGGTTGCGACCTATATGCGCCGCAAGGCCGACGACTACGATCGCTGGCTCGCCGGCATGGCCCGGCTGCGGCGGGGGATGTAGCCGCTAACGAGCAGGTTGAGTCCTACCGGCGGATCGGGCAACCTATCGGCTCGGCTGGGGGTGGCGATGCGGCGGCTGGCGATATTCGCAACGATCGGTGTCATTTGCGTCGCGCTCGCCTTTGCCGGGTATTTTATTTACGACGCGCGACAGACGGACAAGACCGTCGATCTGGTCTACGACTGGATGCAAACGCGCGGCACCGCGACCGCGACGTCAAAGGGGCAGATACGCGCCTGGATCGCCGACGTGCAGACCCGCTACGGCATTTCCGCCGCGGACGCCCGCAAGGCGGTGCGCGATTACACGATCGGCGGCAAATAGCCGGCCTCCGATTTTTCGATGGCCGATTTTTCGATGGCCGATTTTTCGATGGATCGCCGCTGACATTCCGGCCGTTCGGCTTACGTTAAGCGCAAGGCCTCGAATTCGCGCGGCGGTGAATCATGGACACGGTGTTGCGGCTGCATATTCCCGAGCACGGGCCAAAGCCGGGAACTCACGCGGATTTCAGCTATTTTCAATTGCCGCCGGCCGGCAAGGCCAAGCGGCCGCCGATCGACGCGCCGGCGGTCAAGACCCACCCGCTGGCGACGTCGCTGATCCGCGTGCTCGACAAGGGCGTCGCGGTCGGCGACTGGGACCCCAAGCTCGATCCGGAGACGCTGCGCGCGGGCCTCCGCTGGATGATGCTGACCCGGGCCTATGACGATCGCATGTACCGGCAAGTGCGCGCGGGCAAGACCAGCTTCTACATGAAATGCACCGGCGAGGAGGCGATCGGCGTTGCCCAGGCGATGGCGCTCGCGCCCGACGACATGGTCTTCCCGACCTATCGCCAGCAGGGCCTCTTGATCGCGCGGGGGTATCCGATCGTCGACATGATCTGCCAGTGCTACGCCAACAAGCGCGACCCGCTCAAGGGGCGCCAGCTTCCGGTGCTCTATTCATCGCGTGAGCACTCTTTTTTCTCGCTCTCCGGCAATCTCGGCACGCAATTCCCGCAGGCGGTCGGTTGGGCGATGGCGTCGGCTTACAAGGGCGACAGCCGCATCGCCGCCGGGTGGATCGGCGAGGGGGCGACGGCCGAGCCCGATTTCCACCACGCGCTGACCTTTGCCGCGGTGTACCGGGCGCCGGTCGTGCTCAACGTCGTCAACAACCAGTGGGCGATCTCTTCGCACCAGGAGGTCGCTGGCGGCGAGGAGGCGACGTTTGCCGCACGCGCGGTCGGGTTCGGCCTCGCCACGCTGCGGGTCGACGGCAACGATTTTCTCGCCGTCTACGCCGCGACCGAATGGGCGGCCGAGCGCGCCCGCGGCAATCACGGCGCGACCGTGATCGAGCTCTTCACCTACCGCGCCGGCTCGCATTCGACCAGCGACGACCCGACCCGCTATCGCCCCGAGGACGAGCCGGCGACCTGGCCGCTCGGCGACCCCGTCGAACGCCTGTCGCGGCATCTGATAAAGCTCGGCGAATGGTCCGAGCAGAAGCAGGCCGCGCTCGCCAAGGAGCTGACCGAAACGGTCCGCGCCGCGAACCGCGAGGCCGAGAAATCGGGCACCCTCGATCAGGGACCGCAATTCAGCGCCGCGACCATGTTCGAGGATGTCTACAAGGACATGCCCTGGCACCTGCGCCAGCAGCGCGACGAGCTGGGGGGCTGAGCCATGCCGGCGATGACCATGGTGCAGGCGCTCAATTCGGCGATGGACGTGATGCTGGGGCGCGATCCCAACGTGCTGATCTTCG
>DASUIE010000236.1:0-7050 GCA_036273175.1 Allostellaceae bacterium | reverse complement strand
TTTGCGGCAGCATTTCGACGGACCCGCATCAGACGCTGGTCGCGATGCTCCCCGCCGACCGGGATGACGAGCACCCCCTCCGGCGTCAATTGCTCGATCAGCGGCGCCGGAATCTCCGGCGCCGCGGCCGTGACGATGATCCGATCGAATGGCGCCTGCTCGGGCCAGCCTTTAAAGCCGTCGCCAAACCGCGAGACGATATTGCCGAGCCGCAGGGCCGCAAAACGCTTGCCCGCCTCATGCAGCAGGCCGCGATGGCGCTCCACCGTAAACACGCGCCGCGCCAGCCGCGACAGAATCGCCGTCTGGTACCCCGACCCGGTACCGATCTCCAAAACCTTGTCGCGCTCGCCGATTTCCAGGCTCTCGGTCATCAGCGCGACGACATAGGGCTGGCTGATCGTCTGCCCGCTATCGATCGGCAGCGCGATGTTTTCCCAGGCCTGGTCGAGGAACGGGCGCGCCACGAACATGTCCCGCGGCGTCTTTTCGATCGCACCGAGCACCCGCGCATCGCCGATCCCGCCGCGCCGCAGCTCCATCAGAAGGCGGACAGTCCTGGCCAGCGTCACCGGCTCGGGTCGCGTCATCCGATCGCCGTCTCCCCGTGCATATATGGCTGCAACGCCGCCGGTATCGCGATGGTGCCGTCGCCCTGCTGATAGTTTTCCATGACCGCGATCAGGGCGCGCCCGATCGCCAGCGCCGAGCCGTTGAGCGTATGCAGCGGCCGGGTCCCCTTGCCGTCGGCGGGGCGGTAGCGCGCCCTCATGCGGAAGGCCTGAAACCCGCCGCAATTCGAGCAGCTCGAAATCTCGCGATAGGCCCCCTGCCCCGGCAGCCAGACCTCGAGGTCATAGGTCTTGCGCGCCGAAAACCCCATATCGCCGGCCGACAGCAGCATCACCCGATAGGCGAGGCCGAGCCGCTTCAGCACCTCTTCGGCGCAGGCGGTCATGCGCTCGTGCTCGGCGGGCGAATCTTCGGCCCGCACGATCGAGACCAGCTCGACCTTGTCGAACTGGTGCTGGCGGATCATCCCGCGCGTGTCGCGCCCGGCCGCGCCCGCCTCGGAGCGGAAGCACGGGGTCCAGGCGGTGAAGCGCAGCGGCAGTTCCGCCTCGTCGACGATATCGCCGGCGACCAGGTTGGTCAGGGGCATCTCGGCGGTCGGGATCAGCCACAGCCCATCCGTGGTACGGAACATGTCTTCGGCCGCCTTCGGCAGATTGCCGGTGCCGAAGGCGGTCTCCTCGCGCACCAGGTAGGGCGGCGCCACCTCGGTGTAGCCGAACTCGCGGGTGTGCAGGTCGAGCATGAATTGGGCGAGCGCACGGCTGAGCCGCACCAGCGCCCCCTTCAGCACGACAAACCGCGCCCCCGAGAGCTTGGCCGCGCGCTGGAAATCCATCAGCCCGAGCCGTTCGCCGAGCGCCTCGTGCGACAGGACCGAATGGAGCCGCGGCGGCGTGCCGACCGTCCTCTGCAGCACATTGGCGGTCTCGTCGAGCCCGTCCGGCACATCGTCGTCGGGAAGGTTCGGCAAGGCGGCGAGCATGTCGTCGATCCGGCGGCGCAACTCGGCGACCTTTGCCGCGTTCGCCGCCTCGGCATCCCGGCTCTCGGCGACCTGGCGCATAAGCTCGTCGACCGGTTCGCCGCGAGATTTGGCGCCGCCGATCTGGCGCGAGATCGCGTTGCGCCGCGCCTGTGCCTCCTGCGCCGCCGTTTCGAGCGCCCGCCACTCCTTGTCGAGCGCCAGCACCTCTTCGGCGCAAGGCGGCAACCCGCGACGCGCGAGGCCGCGGTCGAATGCCTGCGGGTTATCCCGTATCCAGCGCAGATCGTGCATCTCGTCTACGTATCGCCGGCCGATGCGGCCGCTTCCGCCGCGGCTTCCTCGCGCGCCTTCTGCCTTTCGGCAAAGCGGCAGCAGATGATCGACGCCTCGTACAGGAAGATCAGCGGGATCGCCAGCGAGGTCTGGCTGACGATGTCGGGCGGGGTCAGCACCGCCGCGACGACGAACATGCCGACGATCGCATAGCGCCGCTTCGACGCGAGACCGGCCGCGGTGACGAGCCCGACCCGGCCCATCAGGGTCAGCAGCACCGGAAGCTGGAACGCCACCCCAAAGGCGAACAGCAGCGTCATCACCAGCGACAGGTACTCGTTGACCTTGGGCTCGCTGACGATCGGCAGCGAACCGTCGACCGACGGCGCCTCGAAGCTCAGGAAGAAGCGGAAGGCGTAGGGGATCACGACGTAATAGGCGAGCGACGCGCCCATCAGGAACAGGATCGGCGTCGCGCACAGATACGGCGCGAAGGCCCGCTTTTCGTTCTTGTAGAGGCCGGGCGCGACAAACCGCCAGATCTGCACCGCGATGACGGGAAAGGCGACGCACAGGGCCGCCCAGAACGACACCTTGATATAGGTGAAGAAGGCCTCGGTCAGCCCGGTGAAGATCATCTTCCGGCCCTGCTCGCCGTTGAAGATGTCGGCGAGCGGCTGGGCCAGAAAGCGATAGATCGTGATCTTGAACTGGTAGGCGATCAGGAACGCGGCGACGATCGCCACGATCGACCATAGGAGCCGGTTGCGCAGCTCGGTCAGGTGCTCGAGCAGCGGCATCCTGCCGGCTTCTAGCTCGTCCTCCCGATTGTCCTCGGACATCGCCAGCCCTTACGGCTTAGGAAGCTCGGCGGCCTGATGCGGCAGCGCACCCTCGGCAAACGGCAATTCCGGCTCGACCATCAGGTCGATCGGCGGTTCCGGCAGCTCCTCGCCCTGGGCGACGACGCTGCCCGCCGGCACGGTGATCGCGTCCCCCTCCATCACCGGCAGGATGTCGAGCCCGGGCAGGGTCGGGTCGAAATGATCCGGTACGTCCGGCGGCATCAGCTGCCTGTCGAGGCTGCCGTCTGGGTCGACGGTATTGCGGAACTCGCTGTCGAAATCGAACTGGGTCGCCTGCTTCAGCTCGTCGCGGACCTCGTGCAGCTCGGCGTCGCGGATCATCTGCTCGACGCTGCTCTGGAACTCGCGCGACATCGAGCGGGCTCGGCGCACCCAGTACCCGGCGATCCGCAGCGCCCGCGGCAGGTCCTTCGGCCCGATGACGACGAGCGCAACGGCGCCGATCAGCAACAGCTCAGGCCAGCCGATGTCAAACAGCATCTCGTGGCGCGATCGCAAATGAACAAGTGAACAGCATCGGGCGGCTCCGCAGGCGGCGCGATGATGTCAGAAAGGATTCGGGCCGGCAAATATTACGCCGGGCCGCTACCCCGCCTGGCTGCTGTAAGTGCCGCGGCCGATCGCCACGAGGCGCCCCTCGCCGTCGGTCACGTCGATATCGACGATGGCGACGGTCCGCCCGCTGCGCCGGACCCGCGCGGTCGCGGTGAGCTGCGCGGTCGTCGCCGGGCGAAGGTAGTCCACCCGCACGTTGATCGTCGGCACGACATTGCCGACATTGAGCGCGACTGCGTAGTCGCCGGCCGCGTCGATCAGCGCCGCGAGCCCGCCGCCATGCCACTGGCCCGAACCGTTGCGCCGCTCCAGCTCCGGGCGAAGCTCGGTGGTGATGACAACAGTCGCCGCCGCCGGGTCGATCGAGGCGACCTTGAGGCCGAGAAAGCGCAGGAACGGCGAGCCGTCGATCAGGGCCTGAAGCGCCTCGGCATCGATCGTCATGGTCTACTCATCGTCGGCCGAAGGAGCGGTGCGGGGATCGTGGTCCGCCAGCACCGCCGGGCCGATCTCCAGCAGCCCGGCGGCGCGCAATTCTTCGACGCCGGGCAATTCGGCCAGGTCCCCCAACCCGAAATGGGCGAGGAAATGCGGCGTCGTCACCCAGTTCAGCGGCCGGCCGGGGCTCTCCCGGCGCCCCTTCGGCCGCACCCAGCCGGCTTCGAGCAGCCGGTCGAGCGTGCCCCGGCCGAGCGCGACGCCGCGGATCGCCTCGATCTCGGCGCGCGTCACCGGCTGGTGATAGGCGATCACCGCGAGCGTCTCGACCGCCGCACGCGACAGGGTGCGGGCCACCGCCCGCTCCTGCCGCAAATCCGGGGCGAGATCGGGCGCGGTCGCGAAAATCCAGCCCTCGCCGCGCCGAACCAGATTGACCCCGCGCCCGGCATAGAAGCCCGCCAGCTCGGCGAGCAGGGCCGAGATATCGGCATCCTCGCCGAGCCGCATGGCCAGCGCATCCTCGGAGACCGGCTCGGCGGCGGCGAAGAGCAGCGCTTCGACGAGGCGCAGGCGGCGGGCGCTCATCCGCGCGCGTCCGTGACGGCGCTGCGCAGGTAGAGCGGCCCGAACGGCCGGTCCTGGCGCAGCTGTATCCGGCCCGAGCGCGCCAGTTCGAGGGTCGCGGCGAAGGTCGCCGCCACGGCCGAGCGGCGGAACACGCCGCCGCGCAACTCCTCGGGCAGAAACCCCATCAGATCAGACCATTCCGGCACATGCCCGACAAATTGCATGAGGTGCCTGAGCCCGTCATCGAGGGAATGGAACTCGGCCGGCAGGATCGTCAGCACCTGGGCGTGCTGGCGGCGATGGGTCGTCCCGTAAGCGCTCAGCAGATCGAACAGGCTCAGCTCGTACACCGGCCGGTCGATTGGGGCGAATTCCTCCGGCGCGCCGCGCGGGAACACGTCGCGGCCCATCAGCGGACCCGCCATCAGCGCGGTCCCGGCCCGCCGCATCGCGGCCAGAATCCGCAGGCGATGGTGCAGCGCCGCCGCCAGCTCCTCGGCTGTCGGCTCGTCGTCGGCGGCCGGCGGGTCGGGGAGCAGCAGGCGCGACTTCAGATAGGCCAGCCAGGCCGCCATCACCAGATAGTCGGCGGCCACCTCCAGGCGCAGCCGGTGCATCCCCGAGATGAAGTCGAGGTACTGATCGGCGAGGGCAAGGATCGAAATCTTGGCGAGATCGACCTTCTGCTCCCGCGCCAAAGCCAGCAGCAGGTCGATCGGGCCCTCATACCCGTCGAGCTCCAGGACCAACGGGGCTTCGCGCGGGCCGGTATCGAAATCGGCGACCGTCATCAGCTTTGCCCGGTGACCGCCAGGACGAAACGGATCAGATACTGCGTCGGTACCCCGATCAGCCAGCCGAGCAGGCTGAACCCCGCGCCCAGCCGGACGAAAACATAGGAGAGCACGAACAGCGACATCAGGATCATCATGCCATAAGGCTCGACCCGCGCGAGGGGCCGGGCAAGGACATTCGGCAAGACCCCGACCGCGACCCGCCCGCCGTCGAGCGGCGGTAAAGGCAGCAGATTAAAGACGCAGAGCACCGCATTGATCTGCAACGAATTGATCAGGTTCCGCGCGAGCCAATCCCCAACCGAGAGCGGCGTGTAGTCCACCGCGTAGAAGATCAGCGATGAGAGGATCGCCAGAAACACATTGGTCAGCGGCCCGGCCAGCGCCACGAACACCATGTCGCGGCGGGGGCGGTTGAGCCGGTTGAAATTGACCGGTACCGGCTTGGCGTAGCCAAACAGAAAGCCGGACGTCACCAGCAGCAGAAGCGGCAGCAGGATCGTGCCGAGCGGGTCGATATGGTTGATCGGGTTGAGGCTCACCCGTCCCGCGCGCAGCGCCGTGTCGTCGCCGAGCCTAAGCGCGACGAAGCCGTGCGCGGCCTCGTGCAAGGTCACGGCGAAGATGACCGGCAGGATCCATGTGGTCGCCGAAAAGATCATCGCGTTGAGCGATTGCGGCATCATTCGCCGACAAGCTCCGCGAACCGGGCCTCTGCCGCCGCGCGGTCGAATTGGCGCCGCGATCGCCGCCGCAGCGCCTCGCCCCGCGCGATGCGCTCCAGCGCGACCTCCGTCAGGCGCGGCGCCGCCTCGGCAATCTCCGCCATCTCGGCGGCGTTCCCATTGCAATGCAGGGCCACGTCGCAGCCCGCGGCAATCGCGCGCGCGGTCCGCTCGCCGAGCCCGCCGCCGAGCGCGCCCATCGACAGATCGTCCGAGACGAGCACCCCGCCGAAACCGATCTCGCCGCGGATGACCTCGCCGATCACGCGCGGCGACAGCGTCGCGGGCGCTTCGCCGTCGATCGCGCCGAACACGACATGCGCGGTCATCGCCCACGGCATGTCGCAAAGAGCGCGGAACGGTGCGAAATCGCTCGCCGCCAGCGCCGCCCGCGGCTCGTCGACGCGCGGACAGGCGCGGTGGCTGTCGACCGTGGCGCGGCCATGACCGGGGATGTGCTTGACGATCGGCAAAACGCCGCCTTCGAGCAGCCCCTCGCAAGCGGCCCGGCCCAGAGCGGCGACGCGCGCGAGGTCTCCGCCATAAGCACGGTCGCCGATCACCGCATCGGCATCCGGGGTCGGCAGGTCGAGCACCGGGGCGGCATCGACCGTGATGCCCATCGCGGCGAGGTCGTCCGCGATCAGCCGCATGCCGAGCCGCGCCGCCGCCGCGTCCGGCAATCTCGCGGCGGCGGGATAGCGGCGCCAGTGCGGCGGGCCGAGCCGGGCGACGCGGCCGCCTTCCTGATCGATCAGCACCGGCGCATCGGCGCGGCCGACGCTATCGCGTAGCGCGGCGATCAGCTCGCGCAACTGGCCGGGCTCGCGGCAATTGCGGGCGAAAACGACAAAGCCGAGCGGATCGGCGGTGGCGAAGAACTCGCGCTCGGCGGGGCTCAGCCTCTCGCCGGCGCAGCCGAAGATGACCGCGCGCGGCGGCTCATCGAACAATCGAGCACCCCAGATGCCGCGCCTTCAATTCATGGCAGAGATGCTCGGCCGTCGCCGCCTTGGCGAACGACCCCGCCTCGATCCGGTACCAGACGCCGCGATCGCCGAGATCGGCGCGAACGGCATCGGCGCTCAGCTTGCCGAGAAGATCGTGGTTGGCGTGCTTCAACCGCTGCCACTCGCTGCGCGCCTCCTCGGGCGTCCGCAGCGACGCAATCGCGACGCGGATATGGCCGCCCTTGTCGACGGCGGGGGCGGATGCGGCGGGCGGCGGCGCCGGATGGGCCGCCGGTGCGGCAGTCGGCTTGGCCACGG
>DASUIE010000235.1:0-2341 GCA_036273175.1 Allostellaceae bacterium | reverse complement strand
TCCATCGCCGCTCGGTCGTTCGCGGCGAAGAGCTCGTAGCCCCGGCGGGCGATCGAGACGTTCGGGTTTTCCGGCCAGGCGCGCTGGCGGTAGGCGCCGTCCCAGAAGAGATACTCGTAGCGGCACGCCTGCGCGAAGGCGGCAAGCATCGGCGCGCGGTGCACCGGTGTCGCGGCCCGATCGGTCATCGCGATCATCGCCTGGACCGCCTCGCCAAAAGCCTCGCCGGCATAGGTGTCGATCCAGGCGCGGTACGGGTTGTCGGCGGCGGTCTGGCGAGAGATCGCGCCGCCGACATCCCGGTAGATCCAGAAGCACGGCAGGAGGGCGGCGACGGTCACCTCCCACGGCGCTTGGTGCGCGGTGGCGAGGAGCCAGCTCGTATAGGCGAGGCAGTCGGGAGAGGGCTCGGCGGTCTCGGCTGTGGCCGGGTCGACGCCGAAGGCGCTCAGATAAGTGCGGTGCAACTCGGTCTCGACCGCGACGGCGCCGATCGCCCAGTTGAGGAAGGATTGCAGCGCCGCGGTGTCGGGCGCCTTCGCGGCGGCGATCGCCAGCGCGCGCGAGAATTGGCCGAGATAGAGCGCGTCCTGGGTGATGTAGGTCTGGAAGCGCGGCCGGGCGAGCGTGCCGGCGGTCAGCTCACGGATGAACGGGAGCGTGTCGATCGCCGCGCGCAGCTCCGCAGTCGCCGCCCAAGCCTCGTCCGTGAACCGTCCCGCCATAGGCCTCTCCGATTTATGGATAGCTCAAACCCGCGCCGCTGGGGTTATCCTTGCAGCAACAACGCCGCGCCGCGGAGGACATCACATGGACGGTCTGCTGCCGAACGAATTGAAGGGCGTCGTCGCCCCGCTTCAGTTCCTGACCCCGATGAACGAAAAGCCGGTCGCCTATAATTACGAGCCGCCGCCGGGCGTTCCGGCGCGCACCGGCAGCCTCGAGATGCGCGACGTCGCGGTGCGTGACGGCCGCGCGGTCGCCGACAAACTGTCGCTCGACCACGAGGGCTTCGTGCTGCGCCGGGGGCCGACCAAGGTCACGAATTTCTACGACGAGAGCCAGATCGTCTCGATCTTCTACGCCGAATGCGAGGAGACCGTGAAACTGGCGACCGGCGCCAACCGCGCCTTCGCCTTCGACCATATCGTCCGCAACGAGGCGAGGGCGGCCGACAAGTCGAGCGGCGTCAAGATGCCGTCGAGCCGGGTTCACAACGACTACACGACCGCGTCCTCGCCGCAGCGGGTGCGCGACCTGATGGGGCCGCAGGCCGAGCAACTGCTCAAGCAGCGCTACGCGATCATCAATTTGTGGCGGCCGATCGCCGGACCGCTGCTGAAAAGCCCGCTGGCGCTGTGCGACGCCGAGAGCCTGGAGGCGGAAAACCTCGTCGCCAGCGAACTGCGCTACCCGGACCGGGTCGGCGAGACTTATTCGGTGACCTACAACCCGAGCCAGCGCTGGTTCTATTTCCCGAGGATGACCGCGGACGAATACGTGCTGATCCGCTGTTTCGACTCGGCACGCTCGGGGCCGGCGCGGTTTTCGGCGCATGGCGGCTTCACCGACCCGCAAACCCCTGCGAACGCCCCGCCCCGCGAGAGCATCGAGGTGCGGATGGTGGTGTTCTTCCCGCCGGCATGACGGGCGCTCCGGGCTTTGCCGAGAACCCCGGCTACCGGATCGCGTTCGAGGCCTCGCCGCGGCGGGTCAGGGTGAAGTTTGCCGGCGAGACGATCGCCGACAGCACCGCCGCGCACCTCCTGTTCGAGACGCGGCACGTGCCAGTCTATTATTTCCCCCGCGCCGATGTGCGGGTGGAGCTGCTGCGGCCGACCGAGCACCACACCTTTTGCCCGTACAAGGGGACCGCCTCGTATTGGACGGTCGCGGCCGGCGGGCGGGAGGCGGAGAACGCGGTGTGGGCCTATCCCGAGCCGTTCGACGAGGTCGCGGCGATCCGGGATTTCGTCGCGTTCACTTGGAACCGGGTCGATAGCTGGTGGGAGGAGGACGAGGAGGTCTTCGTTCATGCCCGCGACCCGTACAAGCGCGTCGATGTGGTCGCGTCGGCGCGGCCGGTCAGGGTGACGCTCGGCGGCCAGGTCGTCGCCGAAACGCGGCGCGCCCGCTTTCTGTTCGAGACCGGGCTGCCGACCCGCTACTACATCCCGCCCGATGACGTGCGGATGGACCTGCTGACCGCGACCGACAAGGTCACTTCATGCCCCTACAAAGGGACGGCGCGGTACTGGACGGCGAAGATCGGCGAGCGCGAGTTCCCCGATATCGTGTGGAGCTATCCCGCTCCGATCGCCGAGTGCCCGAAGATCGAGGG
>DASUIE010000234.1:0-31934 GCA_036273175.1 Allostellaceae bacterium | reverse complement strand
AACAACATCCCGCAGCGCGACGGCGGCACGCACCTTGCCGGGTTCCGCGCCGCGCTGACCCGCACGGTCAACGCCTATGCCAATGACAGCGGCATCGCCAAGAAGGAAAAAATCGCGCTGCAGGGCGAGGATATGCGCGAGGGGCTGACCTGCGTCCTCTCGGCCAAGATGCCCGACCCGAAATTCTCGTCGCAGACCAAGGACAAGCTGGTCTCGTCCGAGGTGCGCCCGGTCCTCGAAGGCATCGTCGGCGACCGCCTGCAGCAATGGTTCGAGGAGCACCCGTCCGAAGCCAAGAAAATCGTCGCCAAGGTCGTCGAGGCCGCCGCCGCGCGCGAGGCCGCGCGTAAGGCCCGCGATTTGACCCGACGCAAGGGCGCGCTCGACATCGCCAACCTCCCCGGCAAGCTCGCCGACTGCCAGGAGCGCGACCCGGCCAAGAGTGAGATTTTCATCGTCGAGGGCGACAGCGCCGGCGGCTCGGCCAAGCAGGGCCGCGACCGCCGCTTTCAGGCGATCCTGCCGCTCAAGGGCAAGATCCTCAACGTCGAGCGCGCCCGCTTCGACAAGATGCTCGGCTCGGCGGAGATCGGCGCCCTCATCCAGGCGCTCGGCACCGGGATCGGCAGCGAGGATTTCGAGGCCGACAAGGCGCGCTACCACCGCATCATCATCATGACCGACGCCGATGTCGACGGCAGCCATATCCGCACGCTGCTCCTGACCTTCTTCTTCCGGCAGATGCAGCCGCTGATCGACCGCGGCTACCTCTATATCGCGCAGCCGCCGCTCTACCGGCTCCAGCGCGGCAACGCCAAGCCGGTCTATTTGAAAGACGACCCGGCGCTGGAGGCGTACTGCGTCGCCGCCGCGCTGCGCGACGCGGTGTTCACCCAGCACGATGGCGGCCAGCGCGCCGGCAACGACCTCGAAGCGTTGCTCGGCCAGGCTCGCACCCATCGCCGCTGGCTCCAGCCGCTGATCGCCAAGGTCGGCAACGCCACTGTCGTCGAGCAGGCCGCGATCGCCGGCGCGCTCGCGGTCGCCAACGACCGCGAGGCCGAGCAGGCGGCCGCCGAGCGCACGGCACAGCGGCTCAATATGATCGCCGAGAACGCCGAGGCGCCCTGGCGCGGCGAAGCGGCGAGCGACGGCGTCATGGTCTTCACCCGTACCCGCCAGGGCGTCGACGAGCGGCGCGAGATCGATCCGGCGCTGACCCGCACCAGCGAGGCGCGCCGGCTCGACGCCGATACCGCGGCGCTGCGCGAGATTTACGAGCGCCCGGGCAAGCTCGTCGCCCGCGACCGCGAGTACCGGATCGCCGGCCCGGCCGGCCTGGTCGAGGCGATCATGGAGCTCGGCCGCCGCGGCATCGAGGTCACCCGGTACAAGGGGCTCGGCGAGATGAACCCGGAGCAGCTCTGGGAGACGACGCTCGACCCCGATATTCGCTCGCTGCTGCAGGTCAAGCTGACCCATGCCGACAGCGCCGAGGAAACCTTCTCGACGCTGATGGGCGACGTCGTCGAGCCGCGCCGCGAGTTCATCCAGGCAAACGCGCTGAGCGTCGCCAATCTCGATGTCTAGGCGGGCGCTGCGCCTGGCGGAGAAGCGTCCGCTTGCGCCATCGGCCGAGCACCAGGCGCTGGCCGCCGCGTGGCTCCACTATTCCGCCGGCAAATACAGCGAGCGCGACCCGGAATTCGAAGCCTCGGAGCGGCTCGATGACCTGGTCTTCCATGACCCTGAAACCGGCTGGGCCGTTATCGATCTGATGTGGCGCGACGCCGCCGACGACCGGATGCTGGCCACTATCGCCGCCGGGCCGGTCGAGGACCTCCTCGTGCGGCACGGCGACGCCTTTATCGACCGCGTTTATTTGCTCGCCCGCCGCGAACCCCGCTTTCGCAAGCTCCTCGGCGCCGTCTGGCGGAACGGCATGTCCGAGCCGGTGTGGCAAAAACTCCAATCGATCGCGGGGCCGAGCTTCTAGGGAGAACAGTATGCCCGACAAAACCGCCCTCATCGTCGGCGCCTCGCGCGGGCTTGGGCTCGGGCTGGCCAAGGAATTGCGGGCGCGCGACTGGGCGGTGATCGGCACGGCCCGCGACCGGGCGGGCTCCGAGCGGATCGAGGCGCTCGGCGCGCGGGCGGAAATCGCCGATACGGCGGATGCCGGGTCGGTCGCGGCCCTGTCGCGGCGGCTTTCCGGCGAAGCTTTCGACCTCGTCTTCGTCAATGCCGGGATCAAGGGGGCGGAACAGGATCCCGCGCGCGCGACGCAGGCGGAAATCGCCGAGCTCTTCACGATCAATTCGGTCGCCCCGGTCGGCATCGCCCGGCAGTTTCTCGGGCGGGTGCGCGACGGCGGCGGGATCGTCGCCTTTATGAGCTCGGACCTCGGCAGCGTCACCCGGACGACCGACAACTACATCCCGCTCTACCGTGCCAGCAAAGCTGCGCTCAACTCGCTGATCCGCAGCTTTGCCGCCGATCTCGGCGGTCGGCGCGCGACCGTGCTGGCGATCCATCCCGGCTGGGTGCGCACGGATATGGGCGGGGCGCAGGCGCCGGTCGGCATCGCCGAGAGCGTACGCGGCATCGCCGATGTGCTGGAGGCCCGCGCCGGCACGCTTCGGCACGGGTTTGTCGATTATCGCGGCGTCGAGCTGCCCTGGTAGGCGACTCGCCAGATTGTGCCGTTGCCATCCTCGCCGACCAGCAGCGCGCCGTCCCTCGTCACCGCGAGCCCGACCGGGCGGCCCCAGACCCGGCCGTCATCGACGACAAACCCGGTCAAGAAATCCTCGTAGACGCCCGTTCCGGGCACGATCCGCACGATTTTGTAGCCGGTGCGGCGATGCCGGTTCCACGAGCCGTGCAGCGCGACAAAGGCATTGCCGCGATATTCCGCCGGAAACGAGGTCCCATCGTAAAAGCAAATCCCGAGCGGCGCCGAATGCGCCTGGATCGGCGCCTCGGGGATGGTCACCTTGCCCGAAAGGTCCGGCCGCTCGCCCCTGTGCCGGGGGTCCACGTGATCGCCGATATAGTACCAAGGCCAGCCGTAGAAGGCGCCTTCCTTAACCGGCGTCGCGAAGTCGGGCGGGAGATTGTCGCCGAGCCCGTCGCGCTCATTGACGGCGCACCACGGCGCGCCGGTTGCCGGGTCGACCGCCAGCGCGGAGCAGTTGCGAAGCCCCGTCGCGTAGACCCGCCGGTGGCCGCCTTCGGGATCGAATTCCAGCACGTCGGCGCGTCCGGTCTCGTAGCCCCAGGCCGCCCCGAGCCCGTGCTCCGCCTCCCACGACGCAATTCGCTGCGCATCCCAGCCCGGCAGGTTTTCCGCGTCGTTGCTGCTCGACCCGACCGAGACGTACATCCGCCGCCCGTCGGGCGAAAAGGCGATGTCGCGGGTCCAATGGAACCCGGTTTCCGCGCCGAGGTGCGGCACGACGGTTTCGGCCGGGCCGCCCGCATAGGGGTAGCGGAGGATTGCGTCCGGCGTGCCGACATAGACGTAGCGCGGGTCCGGTCCCGGCGGATAGAAGGCGATGCCGAACGGGCTGTTCAGCCCGTCGGCGAAGGTCGAACGCTGGCCGTCGCGGAAGCGAAGGATCGCGCCGGCGCGGCTCTCGGCGACAAAGACGGCCCCGTCGGGCGCAACCCGAATGACGCGCGGAACATCGAGGCGGTCGGCGAACAGCGACACCGCAAATCCCGGCGGTACCGCCAGCGCCGCGCCGGCGGGCTGTCGAACTACCCGCGGGGTCTCACGCGCCGTCGCCGTGGCGAACGGCGCGGGGAGGTCCGCTTCGGTGATCTTGCGCCGCACGCCCGGCGCGTCGGTCCGCCAGTCGCCGAACGCCGCCGCGCCGGTGAGAACGCGCGGTCCCTCCGCCGCCCAGGCCGAGGCCAGGATGGCGAAGACCGCTGCCGTCAGGACTGCCCGGGCGAGAGCCTTTGCCCTACTCCGCGGCCTGCTTGACCGGCACGGGGAGCGGTTCGGTCCCGGTCCACGGGTGCTCGGCGACATCGAACAGGATGCCCTCCGGCCCGTAGAACTTTGTCTCGAACCCGCCGGTGCGGTCGGGGTTCGACTGGTCCATGTAATGCTTGCCGCCGAGGCCCTCGACGATCTTGGCGCTCTCTTCCATGTCCTCGACCAGGATGCCGAAATGGTGCAGCCCGGTGTAGTCCATGCCCTTGCCGATCTGGTCGCTCTTGAAGCGCAGAATCGCCAGGTCGATCGTGCCGTCGCTCAGATGGTGCCCGTAGGCGAGCGGCCCGTCATTCGAGCGCACGATCTTGAAGTCGAATGCCTTGCAGTAGAAATCGGCCATCGCGTCCGGGTCCTTGGCGGCGATGGCGATGTGGCGGAGCTTGGCCATATCTGCTTCTCCTCCCCGCCTACTCGGCGGCTTCCTTGACCGGCACGGGGAGCGGCTCGGCGCCGGCCCAGCCATGCTCGGCGATGTCGAACATGATGTGCTCGGGACCGAAGAACTTCTTCTCGAAGTAGCCGGCCTGGTGCCCGCTCTGGCCCTGGTCGATGTAGTGCTCGGCGCCGAGGCTATCGAGCTTCTTGGTGAACTCCTCGACGTCTTCGACGAGGACGCCGAAATGGTGGATGCCGCGGAAATCCATGCCCTTGCCGAGCTGATCGGTCTTGAACTTGAGGATCGCCATGTTGAGCGTGCCGTCGCTGAGGAACACGCCGTCGGCGAGGTAGCCGTTCGGGCGGCCGACTTCCTTGAAGTCGAAGGCCTTCTTGTAGAATTCGGCCATCGCTTCCGGGTCTTCGGCGGCGATCGCGATGTGGCGCAGCTTGGGCATGGCGGGCTCCTTGCGGATAGGGTTGGGTCGTTTCTAGCATCAATTCGGGGCGCCGCCTAACGGGTCGAGCGAAATCCGCGCGAGAATGTCCGCCATGTCCTTGCCGACGCGCAGCACCGCCTCCGCCTGCGGGAAAAGCCCGAAGCGGTCGAATTCCGGCAGCATCGACCCGTCCCGGTAGGGGAATTCCGAGGTGCAAACCAGCGCCTTTGGGTCAGGCAGAGCGGCAGGCCTCCAGCCGAACAGCGCCAGCCCCTTGTCGCGCCGGTAGGGATAGGTGCCGAGCGGCACCAGCGCGCTCTCGGCGACGACGAGCCCGGTCTCCTCCTGCAATTCGCGGCGGGCCGCGGCGGGGAATTCCTCGCCTGGGTCGGCCATGCCTTTCGGGATGTCCCAGCGCGGGCTGCGGGTTGCGTGACCGAGCAGGATGAGCCGCCCGTCGGTCACGACAATGCCGCAGCTCATCGGCCTTTCGGTCACATCGAACCGCCGTCACCGCCGCCATCGCCGCCGCCGGCCGGGCCGTGCAGATCGTTGTCCGGCTCGTGATGGACCGGCGGGCCGGGCTGGGCCGCGCAGGCGGCGAGCAGAAACGCCAGCGCCAGGGCAACGAGCCGCCTGCCCATCCTCAGCTCCCCGGGCTGCCGCGCAATGCCGGGCCGGGATAGTCGTAGCGCGGGAAGCTCTTGTAGACCCCGATATTGGAGTAGTCGGCCGGTGCCGGAGCGGGGCTGCAAGCGCCGGCGGCGATGCTCGCGACAGCAGCCAGAGCCGCGACGCGGCGCCAGTTTTTCGATGTCATCGCGCCACCTCGTATTGTGCGAACTCCTCGGCATTGGCCGCGCGAAACCGGGCCACCGCCGTAGCGTGGGCGGCGCGCTCGGCCTCGCCGTAGTCGACCCGAGGCCGGGGCTCGTCGTCGAAATGCCCGTAGCGGTCTTCGCCGCGCACCAGCATCGCAGATTGCCGCAGGCTCGCCCGGCAGGTCGCCGAAGTCGGAATATAGCTGATGCCGAAGCCGATCCGCCGGTCCCGCGACAGGTTCGGCCCCGAGCGGTGGATCAAATGCGTGTGATGAAGCGACATCTGGCCCGCCTTGAGCGCCATGAAGGCGCTGTTCGCGCGGTCGAAATCGACGGTCAAGGTCTGCCCGCGCGACAGCATGTTGTCGGGCGCGTCGAATTGGGAATGGTGAAGCTGCCCGCGCGTATGCGACCCCGGCAGCACCTCCATGCACCCGGCCGCGGCCGGCGCATCGGTCAGCGCCACCCAGGCGGTCACGTGAACCGCCGGCTCCAGCCCGAAATAGGTCGAATCCTGGTGCCAGCTCACATAGGCCGGATCGCCGGCGGATTTCGGCCAGATCGTGAAGTGGAACAGGCGGATATCCGGCCCGATCAGGTCCTCGACCGGGTCGAGCACCGCCGGGTGCCGCACGAGCGCATCGACCCACGGGAACAGCAGATGCGGCTTGAAATTATGCCCCTTGCCGAACCTGCGTCCGGCGCGCGCCTCGAACCCTTCGAGCGCGTCGCGAAACCCGCGCGCCTCATCGGGGCTGAATGCATCGATCGGAAACAGAAACCCGTCGCGGCGGTATTGCGCGATTTGCGCATCGGAAAGTCGCTTGCCCATGCGGCGTTACGCTAAACTCTTCGGCGGAACAGACCAAGGGCCGCCGCCATGACCGACACCCCGCGCCGCTACCGTCCGCTGATCATCGGCCGCCGGGGGGCGGTGGCGGCAAACCACCCGCTCGCCGCACAGGCCGGGCTCCTGGCGCTGAGGGCCGGCGGCAACGCGGTCGATGCAGCGGTCGCGGTCGCGGCGAGCCTCGCCGTCGTCGAGCCGATGATGTCCGGGCTCGGCGGCGACGCGTTCTATCACGTGTTCGACGCCAAGAGCGGCCGCGCCACGGTGTTCAACGGCACCGGCCCGGCCCCGAAGGCGGCAACGCCGGAGCGTTATGCCGGCGGCATCCCGCGCACCGGTCCGCTCTCGGTCTCGGTCCCCGGCATGGTAGCCGGGCTCGGCGCGATGCATCGGGCGCATGGACGGCTCAAATGGCGCGACCTCTTCGCCGAGGCGATCGGTCAGGCCCGCGACGGCTACGGCGCGACGCCGAACTACCGCCATTTCGCGCTGGATCACGAGGCGGTGCTGCGCGCCGACAAGCGCAGCGAAACGGTGTTTCTGAGGAACGGCGCCGCGGTTGGCACGACGATCCTGCAACCCGACCTGGCCCGCGCGCTTGAGGAAATCGCCGAGGAAGGGCCCGACGCGCTTTATCGCGGCGCCCTCGCCCGCCGCCTCGCAAAAGGCTGTGCCGAGGCCGGCGCCCTCGTCGCAGAGGCGGACCTCGCCGAGTTCGAGGCCGAGGAGCAAGCGCCGATCGGCATCGACTACCGCGGCTATACCGTGCTCGAGGCGCCGCCGAACTCGACCGGCTTCGTGCTCCTCCAGGAGCTCAAGATCGCCGAGAATTTCGACCTCGCCGCGATGGGGCTCGGCTCCGCCGACCTGGTGCACACGCTGGTCGAGGCGAAGAAGCTCGCCTTCGCCGACCGCGAGCGCTGGGGCGCCGATCCGCGCACGGTCTCGCCGCCCTTCGAGGAGCTGCTGTCGGACCGATACTGCGCCGCTCTCGCCGCCCGCATCGACAGGGGCCGCGCCGCGCCGCTCCGCGCGATCGCCGACGCCGCCGGCGACACGACCTATTTCTGCACCGCCGACGGCGACGGCAACGCGGTCAGCGGCATCCAGAGCATCAATAGCGGCTGGGGCTCGGGGGTGACGGCGGGCGACACCGGCATTCTCCTCAACAACCGCATGGCCTATTGGCACCTCGACCCCGGCCACCCGAACTACCTGCGGCCCGGCCGGCGCGTCCGCCACACGATGAACCCGCCGCTGGTGCTCAAGGACGGCAAGCTGTGGTGCGTCTTCGGCACGCCCGGCGCCGACAACCAGGTGCAGGTCAACCTGCAGGTGCTGACCGCGATGATCGATCTCGGCCTCGACCCGCAGCAAGCCGCCGAGACGCCGCGCTGGACCAGCAACATCGCCGGCCAATACGCCAACTATCCGCACGACGGGCCGGACGTGCTGACGATCGAGCAGCGCTTCTCCGACGCGGCCCGGCGCGACCTCGCCCAGCGCGGCCACCCGGTCGACGCGGTCGGCGATCTCGACGGCCCGTGCAGCATCGAGATCATCCGCCGCGACAAAGCCGGCACGCTCTATGCCGGTTCCGACCCGAGGCGCGACGGCTGGGCGCTGGCGTGGTGACGGGATTCACCGCGGAGGACGCGGAGGAACGCGGAGAACTGCGACAAAGGCTGACCTCTGCGGGCCTCTGCGTCCTCCTGCGGTAAAACCTTACTCTTCGTGCCCTACGTGCCTTCGTGGTAAACGGAAGCATGATCGATCTCCCCCGTGACGGCCTCGTCGCCGTCGTCAAGCGCGATTGCCCGACCTGCGAGTTGACCGTGCCGGTGCTGGCCGAACTGGCGGCGCGGGGCGCGCTGACCGTCTTCACGCAGGACGATCCCGCCTTTCCGGAGGCGATCCCCGGCCGCGTCGACGATACCGGGCTGGACGTCTCGCACCGCCTCGCGATCGAGATTGTCCCGACGCTGATCCGCCGCGCCGGCGGCGAGGAGGCCGACCGCACCTATGGCTGGGACCGCGCCGAATGGGAGCGCGTCGCCGGGGTCTCGGGGCTCGGCGCCGGGTTGCCGCGGCAGCGGCCCGGCTGCGGCGCCAAGAACATCGAGCCGGGCATCGTCGAGCGGCTCAAGATCCGCTTTAACGAGACCGGGCTCAAATCGCGCCGCGTCGAGATCGGCGAGGACGAGGACGAATACGAGGCGATGGTCGCGCGCGGCTGGTCGGACGGGCTGCCGCTGGTGCCGCCGACCGAGGAGCGCGTGCTCAAGATGCTCGACGGCACCAGCCGCGACCCGCGGGAGACGATCGGCATCGTCCCGCCCGACCTCGCCCCGGCCACGGTCGAGAAGATCGCGGTCAACGCCGTGATGGCCGGATGCAAGCCGGAGATGCTGCCGGTCGTGATCGCCGCGGTCGAGGCGGTACTCGACGAGAAATTCGCGATGCACGGCGTCTTGGCGACGACGATGTTCGTCGGCCCGGTCGTCGTCGTGAACGGCCCGATCCGCCGCCAGATTGGCATGAACGCAAAGGGCAACGCGCTTGGCCAGGGCAACCGCGCCAACGGCGCGATCGGCCGTGCGCTCCAGCTCGTGATCCGCAACATCGGCGGGGGCCGCCCCCAGGAGGTCGACCGCGCGACGCTCGGCAACCCCGGCAAGTGGACCTACTGCTTCGCCGAGGACGAGGAAGGTTCATCCTGGGAGCCGCTTTCGGTCGAGAAAGGGCTCGCGCCGGGGAAATCCGCGGTCACCGTCTTCGCCGGCTTCGGGTTGCAGGGCGTCGTCGACCAGAAATCGCGCACCCCCGAAAGCCTCGCGCGGAGCTACGCGGAGTCGCTGAAGGCGATGTTCAACGTCAAGCTCGCGCCCTCGGCCGATGCGATGCTGGTGGTCTGCCCCGAGCACCACCGCACCTTCCGCGACGCCGGCTGGACCAAGGCGCGGCTCTATGAGGAGCTCTACAAGCTCACCGAAATCCCCGGCGAAGACCTGGCGCGCGGCGCCAAGGGCATCGCCGAGGGCGGCTCGCCCGACCGCGCCGGCGCGATGGTGCCGAAATTCCGCCCGGGCGGGCTGATGCTCGTCCGCGCCGGCGGCGATGCCGGCATGTTCAGCGGCATCATCGGCGGCTGGTCGTCCAGCGGCCCGCGCGGCAGCACACCCGTAACCAGGGAGGTCAAGCTATGACAGTGCTTCTCGACCCCACCTCCGAGCAAACGCCGACGCGGCGGCCGCGTCTGGCCCGCCCGGAAAAGCTCGACGGCCTCACCGTCGGCATCCTCGACATCGCCAAGGCGCGCGGCGACGTGTTTCTGAAGCGCCTCGGCGAGCGGCTCGGCGAGCGCGGCATCGCGTTCAAGCACTACGCCAAGCCGACCAACACCCGTCCGGCCCCGCTGCCGCTCGCGCAGCAAATCGCGACCGAGGTCGATGTCGTCATCGAAGGGCTGAGCGACTGAGGGTCCTGCATTTCGTGCTGTACGCATGACATGGCGGACCTTGAGGCGCGCGGCATTCCGACGGTAGGCGTGGCGACAGTCGAGTTCATCCAGGGGGCGGAGGCGCAGGCGAAATCGCTCGGCACCGATCCGGCCCTCGTCTTCATCCCCCATCCGGTCCAGGACCGCACCGACGCCGAGCTGCGACAGCTCGCCGACGAGCATTTCGAGGCGATCCTGGAATTGCTGGTCAAATAGCGGCGGAGAACAGCGTCATGGCGGAGCAGCTTCCCCTCGCCGGCAAGGTCGCGATCGTGACCGGCTCGGGCAAGAACATCGGCAAGTGCATCGCCGAGACGCTGGCCGAGCAGGGTGCCGCGGTCGTCGTCAACGGGCGCGGCGACCGCGCGATCGTCGAGAACACGGCAAAGGCGATCAACCTGGCCGGCGGCAGGGCGCTGCCGGTGATGGCCGACATCTCCAAGCCCGATCAGGTCGCGGCGATGGTGGAGGCGGCGGTCAAGGAGTTCGGCGGCCTCGATATCGCGGTGGGCAATGCCGGGCTGCGGCGCCAGACCCCATTTTTGGAGATGAGCCTCGACGAGTGGCACGAAATCCTCTCGGTCGCGCTCGACGGGATGTTCATCCTGGCGAAGGCGGCGGTGCCCGAGATGATCAAGAGCGGCGGCGGCTCGCTGATCGGGCTGTCCGGAATCTCGCATCATTCCGGCGCCGCCAACCGCGTCCATGTCAACGCGTCGAAGGCCGGGCTCGAAGGCTTTATGCGCGGCATGGCGAAGGAGCTGGCGCCGCAGAACATCACCGCCAACACAGTCGCGCCGGGCTCCATCGACACGGTGCGCGGCCCCTCCGCCGGCGGTCCGTCGGGACGCGCCGGCGGCTCGGCGATCCCGCTCGGCCGCCAGGGACGGCCGGAAGAGATCGCCGCGATGGTCGCCTTTCTCGCCGGCCCCAACGGCCGCTACATCACCGGCCAGACCATCCACGTCAATGGCGGGCTGTTTTTCGGCAAGTAGCGGCCGGGGGCGACAACCCTACTGCTTCGGGCCGTAGTAGTTCCTCTCCGGTTCCTGCTGAATGACATAGGGGGGCGCCGGGGCGTACATCGGCGACGCCATCGGTGGCGGCGGGGGCGGCCCCAGCGGCGGCGGCCCCGGTGCGCAAGCCGCGACGCTGCCAAGCATCGCGGCGATCAAAAGCACGCGTACCATGTTTGTCTCCCATCTGGCCTGATGAGCGAACGGCGCGATGGGCGGGTTGGTTGCGCGTTATCGCCAAAGATCAGCGGGAGGGCGAGGCGATCGGCTCCTTGGTCACCGGGGAGACCGGCGCGGCGACCGGGTCGTCGGCGGCGGGCGGCTTCGGCGGCGGCGGAGCGTCCTTGTGGCACGCCGCGGCCGCCAGGACCGTAGCGAGGATCAAGGTTCGGATCATCAATTCAGCCTCAATTCGCTGATATGCCGCGGGTCCTGCTTGAGCTCGCCTTTCTCGACCTTCTTGACGATGTCGACGAGCCGCTCGTTGGCGCGGGCCTGGATGCCCGCCCGCGCCCCCTCGCGCACGACAAAGCCGTTGAGAAACTCGATCTCGGTCCGCCTTCCCTTCGCCATGTCCTGGCCCATAGAGGGACGCTGGTCGGCGGCGCCGCGCGGCGCGTGGAGGCGGTGCTCGTCATAGGCCTTGAGCGCGGCGGCATCGCCCTCGCCGGCGCGCGCGATCAGCTCGGGGTCCTGGTGGCCGATCTCCTCGAGCTTGTAGCCGAGCGCCTGGCCGATCCGAATCGCCTCACTGGCGAGCCGCGCCTGGAAATGGCGGATCGCCTCGTTATCGGTGCATTGCCCTCCGGACAGCCCGGTGCAGGCCGACACGCCGTTCGCGGTCGAGTTCGCGACGAGCTTCGACCAGCGCTCGCCCCAGAGGTTATCGGTCGCCTTGGCGCTGTCGGCATGGCCGACGAGGCGCGCCACCTCCCGCGCCCGCTCGGTCAAGCGGCCGTGCACCTCGCCGGTGCGGTAGACGGTGTGTCGGTCGCCGCCGATCAGGCCGCCGCGATGGATCTGCCCCGGCGCGTGCAGGGCGACGCTGATATTGCTGGCGATGCAGCCGAGCGTCTTCCCCCAGCCGACCACCTCGGCGATCGTCGCCTCGTTCATGCAATTCTGCAGCGAAACGACGTAGCCGCCCGGCGCGAGATACTGCTTGATCAGCCGCGCCGCCCATTCGGTGTCGTAGGATTTGACGCAGACAAAGGCGATGTCGACCGGCGCCTCTTTGGCCAGGGTTTGCGCCTCGGTCAGGTGCAGCGCGCGGACCTTGACATTGAACGGCTCCGGCCCCTGGTGGTGGGTTATATGGAACCCGTCGCGGTTGATCGCCTCGACATTCTCGGGCCAGAAATCGATATAGGTCACATCCTCCCCGGCCTTCGCCATATGCGCGCCGGTATATCCGCCGACGGCCCCCGCCCCGACGATCACGATCCGCTTGCCCATCGACCCCTCCCCGCTTGCGCTGGCTTTTGGGATCGTAGCCGATCAGGAGGCCGGCGCGTCCCACGGATTTATCAACAGAACCCCGCAATCCGCGAAATCCCCCACATCCCTCGTCGCGAGGCTGGCGCCGCGTGACGCGGCGATGCTGGCGATCAGCCCGTCGAAACCGGCAAGCGGGCGGCCAAGGCGGCGCCGTATGGCGGCCAGTTCGGCGAACGCCTCGGCGGCCAGGGCGTCGAACTCGTGCACCCGGCTCCCGAGGGTTCTCGCGATCAACCGATCGAACTGGCCTTCGAGCCAGGCTCGACGGCGGCTCTCTCCGAGAAGCGCGAACCCGTGCTTGATCTCGGCGATGTTGATCGTCGTTGTCGCCAAATCCGAGACAGGCTGATCGTTGAGCCATCCAGCCACCGCCGGAGTCGGCGCGTCTCGCATGGCCTCGGAAATGACGTTGGTGTCGAGGATGATCATTCCTTGCTGAAATCGGGCGGGTCCGGCATCGGGCCGCGCGGCAACTCCGGCAGGTCGATCCCGTGCTCGGGACCGAACAGCTCGGTCGCGATCTCGATAAAACTCTGCGGCCGCTCGCGCTCCAAGCTATCGCGCAGGATCCGGCGCACCTCCTCTTCCATCGAGCAGCCATGCGCGGTAGCCCGATGCCTAAGCTGCCTTTTCAGCCGGTCATCCAGCCGTCGGATCGTAATCGTCGCCACTGATGCTCCTCGGAGTGCAGTCACTTTACTCGGATGACTGCACCCGGGCAACGATACGCACACGTCCCTTGTGCGATCGTCGATTGTCGGACAAAGGCATGGGGAGTATCAGTGGCTTCTCCTGCCCAATTCCTGGGCAGCGAGCCTTCCGAGGAGACGCGGGGACATGCCGGATTCCGGAGTTCCGACGCCGGGTCCGAACCCCGCCTTGCGCCCTGGCCGCCGCGCCGAGGTCGAAGGGCACGGCTCCTGGCTCGCCGCCGGGATTACCCTCGCGCTGCTGTCGGTCTCCTACGGATCGCCGCTCTTGATCGTGGTCGGGCTGAAGCCGATTACCGAGAGCCTCCACACCAACCGCGAGGTCGTCGCACTGGCGGCGGCGCTGAGCTGGGTCGGCACCGGGCTCGGCGGCATCCTGATGGGATGGGTCGCCGACCGCATCGGCATCCGCCGCACCGTGATATTCGGCGCGGTCAACATCGCCGCCGGGCTGCTGCTGTCGTCGACCGGCAAGATCTGGGCGATTTATATCGGCCACGGCCTGCTGCTCGGGCTGCTCGGCAACGGGGCGATGTTTCCGCCGCTGATGGTCTATGTCAGCCGCTGGTTCGAGGCGCGGCGCGGCACCGCCCTCGCCCTCATCTCCTCGGGCCAGTACATCGCCGGGATGATTTGGCCGAGCGTTTTCCAGCACGGGATCGCTAGCTATGGCTGGGAATGGACGATGATCGCCTATGCCGCGGTCGTGGTCGTGACGATCCCGCCGCTCGCCGCCCTCTACCTGCACCCGGCGCCGGAAACGCCGCTCCCGAGCGTCCTGGAAGGCCGCGGCCGGGCCAAGCCGACCGTTTTCGGCATGCCGCCGAACCTGGTGCTGGGCATGCTGTGCGCCGCCGGGTTCTGCTGCTGCGTGCCGATGGCCCTGCCGCAGAGCCACCTTGTCGCCTTCTGCAGCGATGTCGGCATCTCGGCCGTGCAGGGCGCGGCGATGCTGTCGGTGCTGCAGGCTTGCGCCTTTGTCAGCCGCCAGTTCTGGGGTTGGCTTGCCGATAGGGTCGGCGGGCTGCCGACTTTGCTCGCCGGGTCGGCCTGTCAGGCCCTGGCGATCGGCGCCTTCATGCTGACCCAGAACGAGGTCGGACTGTTCGCCGTGTCGGCCGCTTTCGGTCTCGGGTTCAGCGGCATCGTCCCGGCCTACGTGCTGATCGTGCGCGAGCTGTTCCCGTCGAGCGAGGCATCGTGGCGGGTGCCGATGGTGCTGTTCGTCAGCATGGGCGGGATGGCGTTCGGGAGCTGGTGGGCCGGCGCCCTCTACGACCATTTCGGCTTCTACGGCCCCGCTTTCGCCAGCGGCGTCATCTTCAACCTCGCCAATCTGACCCTGATCGGCTTCCTCGTGCTGAAGCGCGGGTGGGGCGGCGGGCTCCGGACGGCCGCGGCGTAGCTGACTAGCGGTTGCGCTCCCAGTCGTCCCGCCACAGGAAATCGGGGCCGAGCTGGTCGAGGCTGGGACAACCGATCTGACCCATCACCAGGTCGATCTCGCCGCGGAAGATGTCGACCGCCTTGTTGACGCCTGCCTGCCCGCCGGCGACCGCGCCGTAAAGCGTCGGACGGCCGAAGAACACGAACTGCGCGCCGAGGCAGAACGCGATCAGGATGTCCGCGCCGCGCCGCACGCCGCTGTCGAGCATCACCGTCAGCCGGTCGCCGACCGCGCGCTTGATCGCCGGCAGCACGTCGAGCGAGGCCGGCGCCTGGTCGAGCTGCCGCGCGCCGTGGTTCGAGACGATGATGCCGTCGCAGCCGACATCGGCGCAGCGCACCGCGTCGTCGGGCGCCATGATGCCTTTGACCACGAGGTTGCCCTGGAAGATTTTGCGGTAATGTTCGAGGTCCTTCCAGGTCTGGGCATGGGCCGGGACCATCGAGCGGTTGAACTTGACCGTCTCCTCGGCGCTGGCGCCGTTCGGCAGGTACGGAAGCCAGTTGCCGAGCGCCGGCGTGCCGCCATTGCTGATGTATTCCCACACCCAGCCCGGGTGGGTCACCGCCTCGGCCAGCAGCGACGGCTTCAGGCTCAGCGCCGCGCGCAGCCAGTTGCCGCGGATATTGGCATAGCCGTTGCGGGTGTTGCGCTCGCGCTTGGAATGCACCGGCACGTCGACGGTCAGCACCAGCGTCGAGAGACCGGCATCGGCGGTACGCTTGATCAGATTGTCGGAGACCTTGCCGTCGCGCGCCGCGTAGAGCTGGTACCAGGCGTTCTTCGGCGCGACCCGGGCGGCGTCCTCGATCGTTTCGTTGCTGGCGCCGGACTGGATGTAGACGATGTTCGCCTCGCGCGCCGCCTCGGCCAGCATCATGTCGGCGCCGCGGCGGAAGAGGCCCGCGCTGCCGGTCGGCGAGATGCCGAACGGGCTCGAATAGGTCTGGCCGAAGATCGTCGTCGACTGGTCGCGCTTCGACACGTCGACGAGGTAGCGCGGCAAAAGGTTGTGCTTCTTGAAGGCCTCGGTGTTGCGGTCGAGCCCGCGCTCGTCCTCGAGCCCGCCCTCGATGAAGTCGAAGGCGACCTTGGGCAGCCGCCTTTTCGCCATCTGGTGCAGGTCTTCGATGTTGATGGCGTCGTTGAGTCTCATGGTTCTACGCTCCCCGGCCCCTACCCTAAGCCGCGCGCAACATGGCCCAATTCCCCCGTTGCCGACAACGCAGAATTGTCGCGCGCGGGGCTGCTTCCCGCTGCGCGCAGCCGTTCAGTCTATGAGGTCGGCGCCGCGCGCGGCGAAGGAAGCCGGAACCTCGAGGCCCAGCGCCCGAGCGGTTTTCATGTTGACCGCCAGCTCGTATTTGCTCGGCTGCTGCACCGGCAATTCGCCGGGCTTCTCGCCCTTGAGGATGCGGTCGATATAGCTTGCCGCGCGCCGGTACTGGTCGGTCACGTCGGGGCCGAACGACATCAGCCCGCCGCTGCGGACAAAGAGGCGATAGGGATATATCGCCGGCAGCTTGTACTTGGCCGTGAGCCCCACAATCAGCGGCCGCTGGATTTGCGCGAACGCGCTGGTGGTCGCGATCAGCCCGCCATCGGGCCGGGAGGCGAAGGCGGCGATGCCATGCTCGATCTCGCCCGCGTCGCGGCAGGCGAGCGGGGTCATCTCGACGCCAAGCAGCGGCGCCACCGCCTGGATCGCGCCGAGCTGCCCGTTTCCCGAAACCTGGTCGGGGTCCCGCAAGACGCCGATCCGCTTGATCCGCGGCGCGATCTCCTTGAGCAGTTCCGCCCATTTCCCGCTCATCCCGTAATCCGACGAGGTAAAGCCGGTGGCGTTGCCGCCCGGATGCGCGAGACTTTCGACAAACCCGCCGGAGACCGGGTCGGCGGTCGAGACGAAGACGATCGGGATTGTGCGCGTCTGCCGCTGCAGCGGGCGCATGATCGTGCTGCCGTGAGCGAGGATCACGTCCGGCGCGAGCGCCGCCAGCTCCGCCGCGTTGGCGCGGTGGCGCTCGGCGTCGCCGACACCCCAGCGATAGTCGATCCGCAGGTTGCGCCCCTCGCTCCAGCCGAGCTCCTGCAGGGTTTGCAGAAAGGCGGCGAGACGCACCAGCGTCTCCGGGTCGTCCGCCGCGAGATTGAGCAGCACCCCGATGCGGCGCGTCCGGGTCGCGCGCTGCTGAGCGCGGACCGGCCAAGACGCCGAGACCGCCGCGCCGGCAAGCAGCGCGGCAAATGTGCGTCGCCTCATCTACCCTCGCGGGTCAGCGGATCGGGCCCGTTACCAAATCGATCTCGTTAACGAAGATTTCAACCGCCCGATCGCGCCCGATCCGCTCAGTAGTACCCGACGCCGCCATTCGCGTGGATGGTCTGGCCGGTGATGAAGCCGCTCTCGTCGCCGATCAGGAACAGGCAAGTCGCGGCGATCTCGTCGATCTTCCCCTGGCGGCCCAAGGGGATGCCGGAGGCGTCGGGCGGCCGGTTGCCATACCATTCCGGGTTGGCGCGGGTCGTGTTGATGCTGCCCGGCGAGACGACGTTGACGCGGATGTTGTGCGGTGCGAATTCCGAGGCGAGGCCCCGCGCAAGACCAACGAGGGCCATCTTCGCCGCCGACAGATGCGCGCGTCCGCTGCCGCGGCCCGAATAGGCGCCGTCGCCGACAAAGAACAGAACGCGGCCGTATTTGTTCTCTGCCATTTTGCCGATCAGCGCGCGGGTCAGATAGAACGCGCCGTCGAGCACGACCCCGCGGATCAGCTCCCAATCCGCGTCGCTGACCTCGACAAACGGCTTGTGGGGACGGATCGCGGCGTTGTTGACGAGGATGTCGACGCGCCCGAACTCCGACAGCGCCTTCGCCGCCATCGCCTCGACCTCGTCCTTCTTGGCCATGTCGGCGAGGACACCGACCGCTTTGACGCCGAGATCTCGCGCCTCGCGCACGACGCTTTCGAGCTCTTGCTGGTTCGAGCGCGCGTTAACGACGACGTTCGCCCCCTCCTGCGCCAGTTTCAGCACCGTCGCCCGGCCGATATTGCGTCCCGAGCCCGTGACCAGCGCGACCTTGCCGTCGAATTTGCCCATCGTCGTCTCCCCGCTCTATGCCTTGAACCAATAATTGCTCGCCGCCGGGAACACCGTGTTGCAGCGCACCGCCTGGGCCGGCCCGTCGAGCGTATCGGCCGCCGCCCGCCACACCTCGTAATGCGGCGCCGCGCGATGCGCCTCCAGCGCCGGCTCGTCGCGGTAAACCTCATAGAAGTAATAGGTGTTCGGGTCGCCCTGGTCCTGCAGCACGTTGAACCGCGCGCAGCCCGGTTCGTCCCGCTCGGAGCCGAGGGCGTCGACCTCGATCGCCTTCAGGAAATCCGCCCGCCGATCCGCCTTCACCTTGACCTTGACCCATATCGCGATCATCGCGTCCTCCCCGATTTGGCCGTCTCTTTCCATTTTGCCACACGAGCCATCCTGCCACATGAGACCGCCGCCGCACATGGCGTCATCGCCAGGCCGAGGGCGTTTGCCCGGGTAAGCGAGGACGAATGCGAATTCTCTTAGCCGGCGCCACCGGCGCCGTTGGCCGAAGCCTGTTGCCGCTGCTGGTCGCCGCCGGGCACCAGGTCGCCGGGACGACCCGGGCGGCGGAGAAGACCGATCTCATTCGCCGGCTCGGTGGCGAACCGCTGGTGATGGACGGGCTCGACGGCGCCTCGGTCCAGCGTGCCGTGCGGTCGGCCAGGCCCGATGCCGTCATTCACCAGATGACCGGACTCTCGGGAATGTCGGATCTGCGGAACTTCGACCGCACGTTTGCCGTCACCAATCGATTGCGCACGGAAGGAACGGATCGCCTGCTCTCGGCGGCGGGAGATGCCGGGGTCACACGGTTTATCGCGCAAAGTTTTTGCGGGTGGCCGTTCGCGCGCGCCGGCGGTCCCGTCAAGACCGAGAGCGACCCGCTCGACAGCACGCCGCCGCGGGCGCTGCGCCGCAGCCTAGACGCGCTCCGCCATGTCGAAGAAGCCGTCGCGCACGCATCGGGGCTGGCGGGTATCGTGCTGAGATATGGCGCCTTCTACGGCCCGGATACGGGGTTCTTCGAGAGCGCGGCCATCGAGCAGGTCGCGCAGCGCCGCGTTCCCCTGATCGGCGACGGCAACGGCTGGTGGTCATTCATTCATATCGAGGACGCCGCCGCCGCCACGGTGCTCGCGGTCGAGCGCGGAGCGGCCGGAACCCTCTATAACATTGTCGATGACGAACCGGCGCCGGTGCGCGAGTGGCTACCCGCGCTGGCGGCCGCGCTCGGCGCGAGACCGCCGCGCCGTGTACCGGCGTGGCTTGCCCGGTTCCTGGCCGGCGGGCACCTCGTCGTCATGATGACCCAAGCCCGCGCCGGCTCGAACGCGAGGGCAAAACGCGAGCTCGGATGGCGGCCGCGGCACCCGAGCTGGCGGCAGGGGTTTTCCGAGGTCGCGCGGGCGATCCGCGCCTAGGCCGGCCTCAGCGGTTTTTCTGCCAATCGTCCTGCCACAGGAAATCGGGGCCGAGCTGGTCGAGGCTCGGGCAGCCGATCTGCCCCATGACGAGGTCGATTTCGTTCTGGAAGATGTCGACGGCCTTCTTGACCCCCGGCAGCCCGCCCGCGGCGGCGCCGTACAGGGTCGGCCTGCCGAAGAAGCAGAAATCGGCGCCGAGGCACAGCGCGATCAGGATGTCGGCGCCGCGCCGTACGCCGCTGTCGAGCAGCAGGGTCAGCTTGTCGCCGACCTGCTGGCGGATCGCCGGCAGCACGTCGAGCGAGCCCGGCGCCTGGTCGAGCTGGCGTCCGCCATGGTTCGACACGAGGATGCCGTCGCAGCCCACATCGAGCGCGCGCTGCGCGTCGGCGGGGCTCATGATGCCTTTGACGACAAGGGCGCGCGGGAAAATCTTGCGGTAATGCTCGAGGTCGCGCCAGGTCTGCGCATTGAACGGGCGCACCGACGAGGCGACCTTGTACACCTCTTCGGCGTTCGATCCTTCGGGCGCGTAAGGCTGCCAATTGCCGAGCATCGGCGTGCCGCCGCCGCGGCGGAAATACTCGGCGACCCAGCCGGGGTGCGTCATCGCCTCGAACAGGATCGACGGCTTGAGGCTCAGCGCCTGCAAGAGACCGCCGCGCACATTGGCGAAGCCGTTGCGGATGTTGCGCTCGCGTTTCGACCCGACCGGCGTGTCGACGGTCAGCACAAGCGCGCCGCATCCGGCATCGGCGGTGCGCCGGATCAGATCGTCGTTGATCTCGGGCTTGCGCGCCGCGTAGAGCTGGTACCAGTGGTTTTGCCCGGCGATCGCGGCTGCCTCCTCGATCTTGTCGTTACTGGCGCCCGACATGATGTACGGGATGTTGTGGTCGCGCGCCGCGGTCGCCAGCATCAGGTCGGCGTGGTAGCGGAACAGCCCCGCCCCGCCGGTCGGCGATATGCCGAACGGGCTGGAATAGGTGTGGCCGAAGATCGTCCGCGACTGGTCGCGCGTCGACACGTCGACGAGGTAGCGCGGCAGCAGCCGGTGCTTGTGAAAGGCCGAGGTGTTGGTCTCCAGCCCGCGCTCATCCTCGAGCCCGCCCTCGATGAAGTCGAAGGCGATCTTCGGCAGGCGCCGCTTCGCCATCTGATGCAGGTCTTCGATATTGACGACGTCGTTGAGCTTCATGGCGCTCTCCCCCAGGCTCGCGTTTCCCCAGAGGATGCGCCGGTTATGAGGCACCCGACAACTGCCGCGACGATCAAAAGCTCAAATGTCGGCGACTTCGAGCCCCAGCGCGCGGGCATTTGCGGCCATGCGACGGTCGAGCGTCGCTAAACCCGCCTCCAAGCGCATCGCCGCGGCGATGTGGATCGCATCCGGTGTTCGCAGCGGTAAATCGAGGCGTCGCAGGAAACTCGTCGACAGCGCGATATCGGCGGCGGAAATTTCTATCCAGGTTGCGGATTGGGCGAGCCAGCCGTCGAATGTGGCAAGAGCGAATTGGCCCTGGGCAATCGTGAATTCGCCCATTCTGACACGTCTAGCGATCGACGACGCATATTCAGCGGCCGCAAAATCGCTGGCGATGAGCGATAGGGCGTTCGCCGCGGCGAAGGATTCGGCCCGTGGACTGGCGAGTTCGGGCGTCAGGAGAGCGACAAGAAAGCTGGCGTCGAGATAATGAACTATCTCTCCCACTCCTCGTCCCGCATCTGGCTGACAAATGTGCCCGCATCGGTTTTTGACATCGGGAGCTGTTCCCGGCGGCGCCTCAGCCATTCGAAATCGGCCTCGGTCATCATCGGCCGCTTCCGAGCCTCGACCGGCTTCAGCTCCACGACCGGCTGGCCGTGCCGCGTGATCACGATCCCCTCACCCTTGAGGGCGCGATTGATCAGTTCGGAAAGCTTGTTTTTCGCTTCGGCGACGCTGTGGGTGCTCATGGCGAATTATAGCCATATGATAGCCAGAATGTCGACCTGACGCCCTCTGACACGGGATTTACCGGACTCATGGACTACACCACGCTCGGCCGCACCGGGCTCAAGGTCAGCGTCGCCGGGCTCGGCTGCGGCGGGTTCAGCCGGCTCGGCCTCGGCGCCGGCGGCAGCGAGGCCGATGCGATCGCGATCATCCGCCAGGCGATCGATCTCGGCGTCAATCTGTTCGATACGGCCGCGGCCTACGGGACCGAGAGCGTGCTCGGCAAGGCGGTGAAGGGCGTCCCCCGCGACCAGGTCGTGGTCTGCACCAAGGCGCCGTTTTCGTGGAGCAGCGGCCGCGCCGACCCGCAGGGCATCGTCGCCAGCCTCGACAAATCGCTACGCGAGCTCGACCTCGACCATGTCGATGTCTACCAGCTCCACGGCATCCCGCCGGCCCACTACGACCATGCGCTCGAAGCGCTCGCGCCGGTGCTGCTGCGCGAGAAGGAGAAGGGCAAGTTCCGCTTTCTCGGTATCACCGAAACCGCGCCCAACGATCTCGACCACACGACGCTGCACCGCGCCGCCGAGGACAAGGTGTGGAGCGTCGTCATGGTGGGGTTCTCGATGCTGCACCAGAACGCCCGCGACCGCGTCTTTCCGCGGACCCGCGCCCATGGCGTCGGCACGCTCTTGATGTTTGCGGTGCGCCAGATCTTCTCGCAGCCCGGACGGCTCGCCGAAACCTTACGGGCGCTCGCCGAGGACGGGCGGCTGCCGGCCGATCTGGGCGACGACCCGCTCGGCTTTCTCGTCCATCCCGGCGGCGCGAGCAGCGTCATCGACGCCGCCTATCGCTACGTGCGCCACGAGCCCGGCGTCGATGTGGTGCTGTTCGGCACCGGCAGCCCCGAGCACCTGCGCACCAATATCGCCTCGCTGTTGAAGCCGCCGCTCCCCGAAGCCGACCGCCGCCGCGTCGGCGAGTTGTTCGGCCATCTCGTCGGCGTCGGCCTCGACGCGCCGCACCTGACCCGCGCCGGCAACGTGCGCTAGGCCGGGTCGACGACTTCCAGCGACACGATCTCGTCCGGCTCGCCGGTATAGAGGATGAAGCTCGTCGTCTCGACGCCGATAAAGGCGCTGTGCGGCTGTCCGGTCGTGTTGAGGCCATAGCCGCTCGCGGCGCGGACCGGCGTGCCGCTCTTCGTCCCGCGCCCGCCTTCGAGGTTGAGGATGTGCTCGTCCGAAAGCGCGTTGGCGACAATCTTGATCAGCTTGCCCTCGGGCGGCCGGAAGCGTGCGATCCAGGCGATGCCTCCGCCTTCGCCGCGGCGGTCGCTGAGCACCTTGAGCTGCACGATGTCCCGGCCCTCATAAACCGCTCCTTGCCCATAGAATGGCGCCCCGGAAGTCCATCCGACCGCATCGATATCGACCCGCATCGAAGTCATTCTGCGTCCTCCGTCTTCGCATTGTCGAGGGAGCATACGCGCGGCATACTGACAGCCTTATGTCAGGAGGAAATTGACCTCGGATGCGCCGCGCCGACCGCCTCTTCGACGTCATACAAACGCTTCGCGCCGCCAAGGTGCCGATGACCGCGGCTACGCTTGCGGCCGGGCTCGAGGTCACGGTCCGCACGATCTACCGCGACATCGCCGCGCTGCAGGCGAGCCGCGTGCCGATCGAGGGCGCGGCCGGTATCGGCTATGTGCTGCGGCGCGGGTTCGACCTGCCGCCGCTGATGTTCACGACAGAGGAGATCGACGCGATCGCGGTCGGCGCGCGCCTCCTGAAGCGGCTGCGCGACCCGCAGCTCAATGCAGCGGCCGAGCGGGTCCTCGCCAAGATCGACACCGTGCTGCCCGAGGCGCTACGCGCCCAGCTCGACGCGGAGCCGTTCTATGTTTCCGACGGCGACGCGCCGGCGGTCGCGATCGACCTCGCCGAGATCCGCCGGGCCATCCGCGAGACGCGCAAGGTCGCCCTCGCCTATCGCGACGAGGCCGGCCGCTTCACCCGGCGCACGATCTGGCCGGTCGCCCTCGCCTATTACGTCGATGTCACGCTGATCGGCGCGTGGTGCGAACTGCGCCAGGATTTCCGCAACTTCCGCGCCGACCGCGTGCACGCCGCCGACATCCTCGACGACCTTTTCCCGGCCGATGACGGCCGCCTGGTCGAGGAATGGATGGCGCTGAGGAAGGACCGGCCGAGCTAGGCCGTGTATGCTCTCCCGAACCCGTTCAGTGGAGGCAGAACATGAGCGATCAGACGACCCGCGAGCCGTCGCGCAAAGACCATCTGCCGTACGAGGCGCGCCACATCGACGACATGGAGTGGGAAACAATCCGCTGGCCTGGCGAGACCGGGAAAATGCTGTTTCACCCTCGGCCGGAGCGTCCGACCGAGCCGAATGCGGGCATTCTTCGGCTCGCACCCGGCGGGTATCATCCCGAGCATTATCACGGGTTTGCGCAGGTCTGGTACGTCCTCTCCGGCGAATTCATCATCGACGGCGTGTGCCATGGGCCCGGCACGATGATCTTTCACCCCGACCCTCACTTCGAGGGCGAGTTTAAGACCGAAACCGGGGGCGATCTGCTCATCGTTCAATACCCCGGCCCCACGACCGGCGAAAAGCCGATCTATGCAGGCCGGTTCAACATGGCCGAGCGCCGCGGTGTTTCCGAGGAGCGCGTCGATCTCTGAGGCGGGCCGGATGCGGCTCAGCTGTTGAGGCGGCGGTCCTCCTGCCACAGGAAATCGGGGCCGAGCCGGTCGAGGCTGGGGCAGCCGATCTGCCCCATCACCAGGTCGATCTCGCCGCGGAAGATGTCGATCGCCTTGTTGACGCCGGCAAGCCCGCCCGCCACCGCGCCGTACAGCGTCGGCCGTCCGAAGGTGACGAAATCGGCGCCGAGGCACAGCGCGATCAGGATGTCGGCGCCGCGCCTCACGCCGCTGTCGAGCAGAAGGGTCATGCGGTCGCCGACCGCCGCCTTCATCGCCGGGAGCACGTCGAGGGCGCCCGGCGCCTGATCGAGCTGGCGTCCGCCGTGATTGGAGATGAGCACGCCCTCGCAGCCGATATCGCGGGCCCGGATCGCATCGGCCGGGTTCATCAGCCCTTTGACGACCAGGTTGCGCGGAAACAGCTTGCGATAGGTCTCCAGCGCCATCCACGTCTGCGAATGCGCCGGCGTGTTGGTGGCGAACAAATCGACCACCTCGTCGACCCCGGCGCCGTTCGCCGCATACGGCTTCCAGTTGTCGAGGTTGGGCGTGCCGCCGTGGCTGATGTATTCCCGCACCCAGCCCGGATGCGTCACCGCCTCGGCGAGAATATGCGGCTTGAGCCTCAGCGCCGCCTTGAGCCAGGTCCCCCGGATCGCGGCGAAGCCGTTGCGGATGTTGCGCTCGCGCCGCGGACGCACCGGCACGTCGACCGTGAGCACGAGGGTTTCGATCCCGCAATCGGCCGCGCGGCGCACCAGGTCCTCGGAGATCTTGCCGTCGCGGGCGGCATAGAGCTGATACCAGGTGTGGTGCGGCGCGACCCTGGCCGCCGCCTCCATCGAATCGTTGCTGCCGCCCGACTGGATGTACGGGATGTTGGCCTCGCGCGCCGCCTCGGCCAGCATCAGATCGGCGCCGCGGCGGAACAGGCCCGCCGTGCCGGTCGGCGATATGCCGAACGGGCTATTGAACTGGCGGCCGAAGATCGTCTGCGACTGGTCGCGCTTCGAGACGTCGACGAGATAGCGCGGCAGCAGCCGGTGCTTGTGAAACGCGGCCCGGTTGGTCTCCAGCGCGCGCTCGTCCTCGACCCCGCCCTCGATGAAATCGAAGGCGATCTTCGGCAACCGCCGCTTCGCCATCCGGTGGAGGTCCTCGATATTGACCGCGTCGTCGATCCGCATCACCCGATCTCCTGCACAATGTCCAATACAGCGCGTCGCCGTGTGACTCGGGCGCCCCAGACGCGGTCGAAATCGGCGACCAGCGGGGCGATCTTCTCCGGCGCGGTGGCCGCTTCCGCCTCGGCGACCGAGGCGAACTCATAGAACTCGACATGCACCGCCGGCTCGCTGCGGCTCCAGCAGCGCCACGCCCGCTTCGCGGCGAACGCCTCGCGCGCCCAGGGCAGATGATCGGTCGCGTACCACTCGTCGAACCGCGCCCGGTCGGCCTCCGGCACCTCGGCGCGCACCGCGAGATAAGCCTTTGCCATCGCTTGCCTCCTCAACCTTTTCTTACAACATCCTTAACCATACTCGCCCGGTCATGAGCACGATTCTCCTGACCGACGACAACAAGGGAACCCGCGAGGCGATGCGCCGAGCTCGCCCCCGATCTCGTCGTCGATATGCTGATGCCGGGCAAGGAAGGCGCGGCGACGATCATCGAAATCCGCGAGGCCCGGCCCGAGGCGCGCATCCTCGCGATCAGCGGCGGCGGGAGCTTTGTCGCGACGGAGATTCTCCGCCTCGCCGAGCCGGTCGGCGCCGACGCGGCGATCCAAAAGCCGTTTTCGACCGCGGAACTGCTCGCCGCGATCGACCGCTGCCTCGTCACCGAGTCTGCCGCCGCGCCGACAACGCCACCATGAGCCCGGTCGCCGCGGCGATCAGCGCGACCGCGCGGAACACGACCCGGAAACCGGCGAGGAAGGCTGTTATCGGCTCCGCGCCGGTCGTCAGCGCCGTCGCCTCGAAACTGCGGAACCCGATCGTCAGCACCGAGGCGGCGGTGACGACCCCGATCGTCCGGGTCAGCATCACCAGGCTGCCGGCCACCCCGCGCTGCGCTTGCGGTACGGCGCCCATGATGATCTCCATCGAGGCGACCTGGAACAGCCCCACGCCGATCCCCTGGGTCGTCAAGGCCGCGACCATCGTCCACACCCCGGTCCCCGGTCCCCACAGGCTGACCCAGCATAGCCCCGTGGCGACCAGCAGCGCCCCGACCGGCGCCATGCGTCCGGCCGAATAGCGCGCCACCAGCCACCCCGCCGGCGTCGACATCGCCACCATCCCCGCCGAGCCCATCGCCAGCACCACCCCGGCGACCGGCAGCGGCAGCGAGGTGAGGCGCGGGAAGTAATACGGGACCAGCAGCATCACCGAAAAGTTCGTCAGGTAGATCAGCACGTTCGACAGGTTCATCAGGGCAAACCGGCGGTCCCGGAACAGATCGATCCGCACCACCGGGCGGGCCACCCGCCCCTCCCACCAGATAAAGCCGGCGAGACTGACGAAGGCGACGATGCCGGCCGGCATCGCGCGGTAATTGCCGGCGCCGAGCAGCGGCAATGCGTTGACCGCGAAGAGGAGGCTGAACAGCCCGGCGGCGAGCAGCACGGCGCCCGGCAGGTCGAACCGTTCGCCGCTGCCGCCCTCCGTTGCGGCGACGGCCGTCCCGCGCCACAGCACCAGCGACAGAAAGGCGATCGGGGCGCGGAACCAGAACACCGCCGGCCAGCCCCACCGTGCGACCAGCACCCCGCCGATCAGCGGGCCGAGCGTCGCGCCCACTGAATAGATCAGCGTAAAGATCGCCACGGCGTGGCTGCGCCGCTCCTCCGGGTAGAGACTCGTCACCAGCACCGGCGCGCAGCTCACCACCAGCCCGGCGCCGATCCCTTGCAGGACCCTCGCGCCCAGCAGCCAGCCGAATGTCGGCGCCGCCGCGCAGAGAAGGAATGCCGCCGTGCTCCACAACAGCCCGACGCGGAACACCCCGGTGTGGCTCCAGATGTCGCCGATCCTGCCAAAGGCGAGCATCAGCCCGGCATGGGTCAGGACATAGGCGATGATGACCCATTGGATCATCGAGATCGGCAGGCCGAAACTGCCGGTAATATCGGGAAAGGCGATATTGACCGAGCTGTCGAGCGGGACCACCGATACGCCGAATCCGATCAGCACGAGCCGCAGCACGTGCCCGGCCCGCGTGCTGGAAACGATCGCCGTATCCGCCGCCATTCCGGCACCATACCCCGCGCCGCGCGCTCGCGGTAAGCTCTTCGCCGCATGACAGACCAGTTTGTCCTCGCCATCCATGGCGGCGCCGGCACTCCACCCAAGGGTGCGCTCGATCCGGCGCGGGCGCCGGCCTATCACGATGCGCTCCGCCGAGCGTTGATCGCGGGCCGCGATATTCTCGCCGACGGCGGCTCGGCGCTCGACTCGGTGACGGCGGCGGTCGTCGAGCTCGAAAACGACCCGCTGTTCAACGCCGGGCGCGGCGCCGTTTTCACCGCCGCCGGCACGCACGAGATGGACGCCGCGATCATGGACGGGCGCGACCGCCGCGCCGGCGCCATTGCCGGCATCTGCGGCCCGAAAAACCCGATCCTCGCCGCCCGCGCCGTAATGGAGCGGTCGCCGCACGTCATGCTGGCCGGCCCGGGCGCGCTGGAGTTCTGCCGGACACAGGGCCTCGATTTCGCCCCGGCCGAATATTTCCGCACCGAGGCACGCTGGCAGGCCTTGCAGGAAGTATTGCGGGGCCAGGGCGAGAACGACGAATCCCGCCGACACGGCACGGTTGGCGCCGTCGCCCGCGACCGGGCCGGCAACCTCGCGGCCGCGACCTCGACCGGCGGGATGACCGCGAAGGCGCCCGGCCGCGTCGGCGACAGCCCGGTGATCGGCGCCGGCACCTATGCCGACAATGCCACCTGCGCGGTCTCCGCCACCGGCCACGGCGAGTTCTTTATCCGCCATGCCGCCGCGCATGAGGTCGCGGCTCGCCTCGCCCATGCCGGGCAGTCCGTGGAAAAGGCCGCCGCGGCGGTCATTGCCGCCCTGGCCGCCGCCGGCGGGACGGGCGGGATCGTCGCGGTCGATCACAACGGCGCGATTGCCTTGCCGTTCAGTACGCCGGGGATGTATCGCGGGTACGCGAGAGACGACGGCGTCGTCCACACCGCCATCTTCGACGAGGCATATCGGTCGTCATGATCCGTACCTTGCCAGCCGCGCTCGCGGCGATCCTTGCTCTCGCAGCGCCGGCTGCGGCGCAAATCTCCGACGGCGTCGTCAAGATCGGCGCGATCCTCGATATGACCGGGCCCTATGCCGACAACACCGGCGTCGGCAGCGTCGCCGCCGCGCGCATGGCAATCGAGGATTTTGGCGGCAGCGTGCTAGGGGCGCCGATCGAGTTCGTCTACGCCGACCACGAGAGCAATACCGACCGCGCGCTCGACATCTCCCGCAACTGGTTCGAGCGCCAGCAGGTCGATGCGATCATGGATGTCGCCGGCTCGTCCGAGGCGATCCTCGTCCAGGCGGTCGGCAAGAACCGCGACAAGATCGTGTCGCTGAGCGCGCCCGCCGCGCTTCGTCTGACCAACGAATCCTGCAGCCCGACCGGCATCCACTACACCTACGATACCTATTCGCTGGCGCACACGATTGTTCCGGCGGTGGTCAAGGCCGGCGGCACAAGCTGGTTCTTCATCACGGTCGACTACAGCTTCGGCTACGATCTGGAAGCCGACACCGCCGCGGTGGTGAAGGCCGCCGGCGGCACCGTGCTGGGCCATGCCCGGCATCCGCTCGACGCGCCCGACTTCATCTCCTACGTGGCGCAGGCCCAGGAATCTGGGGCCAAGGTGATCGCCCTCGCCAATGCCGGCGCCGATACCCTCAACGCGATCCGCGCCGCCGCCCAGCGCCACATCGTTCCGGGCAAGCAGCAGCTCGTCGGCCTGACGCTCCACGCCAACGCGATCGACCGGCTCGGCCTGCCGGTCGCGCAGGGGATGATGCTGGCCGAGCCGTTCTACTGGGACCTCGACGACCAGACCCGCGCGTGGTCGAAGCGCTTTTACGACAAGGTCGGCAAGATGCCGAACGCGGTCCAGGCCGGGCTCTATTCCTCGATCACCCACTACCTGAAGGCGATCCAGAAGACCGGCACCGACGCCACCGACCCGGTGATGGCGGCGATGCGCGACATGCCGGTCGACGATTTCTTCGCCCATAACGGCCGCATCCGCGCCGACGGGCTGATGGTCCACGACATGCATCTGTTTCAGGTCAAGACGCCGGCGGAATCGAAATACGCCTGGGACTATCTGAAACTCGTCGCCACCGTTCCCGGCGCCCAGGCCTTTCAGCCGCTCGCCGAATCGAAATGCCCGCTGGTCAGGTAGTCCCCCAGGCCTCTTTCAAGACATCGGCAATCTCGCCGAGCGAACCGAACGCCGCGTGGATCACCTTGCCGTTCTGGCAAAAGCCGTGGATCTGCCCGTCATACCGGCGCAGCCGCACCGGGACGCCGGCATCGTCGAGCCGCGCGGCATAGGCCCCGCCCTCGTCGCTCAGCGGATCGTAGCCGGCGGTCAGAATGTAGGCCGGCGCGACCCCGGCGACATCCGCGACGCGCAGCGGTGAGGCCCGCCAATCGGCGACATCCGCCGGCCCGCGCAGATAATGGTCGTAGAACCACCGCATCGTCGCGGCGGTCAGCAGGTAGCCGTCGCCGCAGCGCGCGTAGGATTGATGCGTCATCGCCGCCTCGACCGCCGGATAGATCAGGACCTGCCGGCACAGCCTCGGTGCGCCGCGGTCCCGCGCCAGCAGCGCCACCGCGGCGGCGAGGTTGCCGCCGGCGCTGTCGCCGCCGACCGCCAGCCGCGTGCCGTCGATCCCGAGCGCGGCGGCGTTCGCCGCCACCCATTCGGTCGCCGCGAGACAATCCTCGACCGCCGCCGGGAATTTGTGCTCGGGGGCGAGCCGGTAATCGACCGACACCACCGCGCCGCCGCTGGCCCAGGCGAGATGCCGGCACATCGGGTCGTGCGTATCGATGTCGCCGACGACCCAGCCGCCGCCGTGAAAGAACACCATCGCCGGCGACCGGTCCCCGGCCTTGCCGCGGAACAGCCTGAGCGCGAGGGGCCCGCCCGGCCCCGGCATCGTCAGGTCGCGCACTTCGGCCACCGGTGGAGGTTCGGGCGACAACACCTTGCGCCCGGCGCGATAAAGCGCCCGCGCCTCCGCCGGCGAGACCGTGTCGAAAGCGGGGCGATTGGCCTCGCGCACCATGTCGAGAAGGGTCTGGGCGTCGGGATCGAGCATCAGAGCTCCACCTGCGATGTCTTGAATTTGCGCATCAGGATGATCACCAGCGGGATCAGCAGCGGCAGCGCCGAGAACACCGCCGCCATGCCGAGCCGGGGCTGCGCCATGTCGATCGCATACCGGATGCCGAGCGTCGCCAGCATATGCGTCGAATGCACCGGCCCGCCGCCGGTCACGAAGAAGATCGGGTTGAACTCGCCCAGCGCGAAGATCGTCGCGAGCAGCGTGCAGGTCAGATAGAGGTTGGCGAGCAGCGGAAACTCGACATGGACAAACATGCGCCAGCCCGATGCGCCGTCGAGCCGGGCCGCTTCCTGCACCTCGACCGGGATCGCCGCGCGTCCCGCCAGAAGAATCACGGTCCAGAACGGCAGCCATTTCCACAGATGCGAGCCCATCACCGCGCCGAGGGCGCTCCAGCGGTGGATTAAGAAATGCGGCCCGTCCTCGACCCCGAAGACGTGCCACAGGATGTTGCTGATCAGCCCCCAGTCTCCGTCGAGCATCCAGTGGATCGACATGTAGGCGACCTGCGACGACATCGCCCACGGCAGGACGAAGACGATCAAGAGCCCCTTGCTCCACCACCCGCGGCGGACAAAGAACCCTGACAGGAGGAGGGCCAGGAACATCTTGAGGTTGATCGCGATGCCGAGGAACAGCGCGGTGTTGACCAGCGTCTTCAGATAGATCGGGTCGTCGAGGAGCTCGGCGTACAGCGCGGGGTCGCTGCCCATCCAGATGCCGAACCCGACCGGATAGGCGACAAAGACCAGAAACAGCGCGATGTAAGGCGCGCAGAACGCGACGGCCCAGGAATACTCCGAGCCGTGCAGATGCCCGCGCCAGCGGCGGGCCGGCGCCGGGAGCGCCTGGGCGGCGAGGATCGACAGGTTACGCCGGCCCTTCCGGCTTCTCGCCCAGCGCCAGCAATTCCATGCCGAGCCCGTAGCCGAGCAGGTCGTGCATCTGCCGGCGCAGCGCCTCGGTCAGCAGCAGCCTGGTGTAGCGCAGCAAGAGAGTCGGCCGCCGCGCCAAATCCTCGGCGAGTTCCCAGGCGCGGGCGAGAAGCTTGTCCGGCGGCAGCACCTCGGCGACGAGCCCGAGCTCCTGCGCCTTCTTGGCGTCGAGCACCTGTCCGGTCAGCAGGAAGTACCGGCCGCGGTTCATGCCGAGCAGCAGCGGGTAGACGATATGCATCCCGTCGCCGGGCACGACATCCGACGGGAAATGCGCCGAATCCTGGAATTGCGCGGTGTCGGCGGCGAGCACGATGTCGCCCAGCAGCGGTATCTCGGAATGGCGCCAGGCCGGCCCATTGATCGCGCTGATCACCGGCACCTCGATCTCGAGGAGCTTCATCAACAGGTGCCGGCCTTCCCAATGGATGCGGTCGATGCGGTCGATCGGCGGGCGCGTCGGGAAGGACGAGGTGCCGGGGTTGGCGCGCGGCCCGGAAAACTCATCCCCGGTGCCGGTGATAATGACGACCTTGTTCTCGCGGTCTGCGCCGACATCGTAGAACGCGTCGGGCATCTCGCCATGCGGCAGGAAACCCCAGCGCAGCGGCCCGCCATCGGTATGCAGCGTCATCTGCAGGATGCCGCCGCGCCGCTCGAAGCGGATCGTCTGGTACTTGTTCTGGTAGTCCGAGAGCTTGCTCATCGACGCCCTCCCTGGACGGAAGCCGCCACTAGAGCAGATTCCGCCCGGGAAG
>DASUIE010000233.1:0-12611 GCA_036273175.1 Allostellaceae bacterium | reverse complement strand
AACCCGCCGATCGCCAGCGAGGTCAGCACCACCTGGCTGATGAACGCCTTCGAGGTGATCAGCATCGCGTAATTGACCGCCAGCGAGCGCAGCTTGGTGGCGCGCGGGTCGCGTTGCTGGTTGGTCTCGGGAAACCACCAGACCAGCGCCAGCAGCAACAGGCCATACCCTGCCAGCATCGCGAACAGCACGCGCCAACTCGTCACCGTGATCAGCGCGCCGCCGAGGATCGGGGCGGCGGCGGGGGCGATGCTGAGGATGAGGCTCATCAGCGAGATGATCCGCGCCGCGCCGTTGCCGGCGAACCGGTCGACGACCATGACCCGCGACAGCGCCACGCCGGCGCAGGCCCCGACGCCTTGGACGAGGCGGCCGCCGATCAGCATCCCGATCGAGCTCGACTCGGCGCAGGTCGCCGACCCGACGACGTAAAGGGAAAGGCAGGCCAGCAGCACCGGCCGCCGGCCGAGCCGGTCGGAGAGCGGCCCGCATAAAAGCTGCGCCGCGGCAAACCCGAACAGATAGACCGTGATCGTCGCCCGCACCGCGCCTTCGGTGGTGTGAAGCGCGGCGACCAGCATCGTCATCGCCGGGGTGTAGAGGCTGATCGACAAGGGCCCGACCGCGATCAGCAAGCCGCCGACCAGCGTCATGCGCAGCGGGGTCAGGGCGCCGATCTGCCGCCGGGCGGCCGCGTTGCGCCGCCATGCCAGCGGCCGGTCCCAGGTCAGGCTCACCACATCACCCCGCAGCAAGGATAGCTATCGGGGGATATAGTAGGCTTACCTTATGAACGGCACCGATAATTTTGCAGTGCACAAATGCAGCAAGTCGCGGGGGCTATTCCGCCGCGTGCGCCGAAAAAGCGGGCAATTCGGCCCGCTCGGGGCGCGACATCGGCTGCGGCCACCACTTGTCTTCCCAGTCGGCGTGGATGTGCCGGAGCTTCGGCAGCACCTTCTCGGCAAAGAGCCGCGTGTTGTACATGGCCAGCTCCTTGTTCATGTTGCCGAATTGCAGCAGCATCATCAGGTGTCCGACATTGAGGCTGGTCGCGACCTCGGTGAGCTGCTCGACCACCTCGTCGGGCGAGCCGACGATCACGTAGCCGCGATCGACGATATCGGCCATCTCCGTGGTGGCGCGGGCCTTCTGGCGGGCGTCGAGGCTGGCGGCGCGGCCGATCTGGCCCTGGATGCCGGCGCGCTGCGTCGCCTCGGTGATATAGCCCGGCGGCATCGCCCATTTCGGGTCGACGCGCAGGCAGCGGCCATAGAAATACTCGGCCGGCTCTGCGTAGAGCTTCATCGCCTCTTCGCGGCTATCGGCGACGCCGACGAATTGGAGGAAGCCGGCGCGGTAGGGGTTCATGTCCTTGCCGAGCCGCTTCATCTCCTCCCAGAAGCCGGTCATCGTCGCCTGGCCGTCCTTGTAGCCGAAGTAGCTGAGATACGCGTAGACGTAGTCCATCTTCGCGCACCACTGCCAGGTCTCGACCGACCCGCCGCCCGGGATCCACACCGGCGGGTGCGGGCGCTGAATCGGCCGCGGCCAGATATTGACGTAGCGCTGCTGGTTGTAGCGGCCGTTGAAGGCGAAAGTGTCCTTCTCCTGCCAGGCCTTCATCACCAGATCGTGCGCCTCGAGATAGCGCTCGCGCAGCATCGACGGGTTCTGGCCATAGGCAAAGCAGGTGTCCATCGGCGTCCCGACCGGGAAGCCGGCGATCAGCCGCCCGCCCGAGATGCAGTCGATCATCGCGAATTCTTCGGCGACCCGTGTCGGCGGGTTGTAGAGCGCGAGCGAGTTGCCCATGACGCAGATCGCCGTGTCGGTGGTACGCCGGGCGAGGGAGCTGGCGATCAGATTGGGGCTGGGCATCAGCCCATAGCCGTTGGAGTGATGCTCGTTGACGCAAACGGCGTCGAAGCCGCACTCGGCGGCATATTCGAGCTCGTCCATGAAGTCGTTGTACATGTGATGCGCGCGCCGCGGATCAAACAGCGACGAGTGGATGTCGACCCAGACCGACGGATGCTTCTCGCGGAAATCGTCCGGAAGCTCGGTGTACGGCATCAGGTGGAACCACATCAGCTTCATCGACCCGCTCCTCTCACCCCGTCTCAGCCCGAGATTGCTTCGTCGCCTTGCTCCTCGCAATGACAATCGGTGGATCAGGAGCGCCTAGTCGAGCTTGCCCAGCGCGTGGCGGAGTTTTCGGTCGAGCTGCTCGCGCGTGTAGGGCTTGGCGATCAGGTGGACGCCGTAGTCGAAGCGGCCGTGCAGCACGGTGCTGCCGGCGTAGCCCGAGGTGAACAGCACCGCGATGCCGGGAAGCGTGCGCTGCGCGCGCCGCGCCAGTTCCTGCGTCGACAGCGCACCCGGCATCACGATGTCGGTGAACAACAGGTCGATGTCGATCGCGCTATCGAGAGTGACGAGGGCCGCATCGGCGTCCTTGGCAAGCAAGACGGTGTAGCCGAGGCCCGACAGCATCTCGGCGGTGGTCGCGCGCACGTCCTCGTCGTCCTCGACCAGGAGCACGGTCTCGCTGCCGCCGATCACCTGGCCGCTTTCCAGTTCGGCCGGCTGGTCCTCGCTTCCGGCGCTGCGCGGCAGATAGAGCCGGACCGTCGTTCCCTCGCCGCCGTTGCTGCAAATTTCGACGTGTCCGCCGGATTGCTTGACGAAGCCGTGCACCAGGCTGAGGCCGAGGCCGGTACCTTGTCCCTCCTCCTTTGTCGTGAAGAACGGGTCGAAGACCTTTTCCACGATGTCCGGCGCGATGCCGCTCCCGGTATCGCTGACCGCGAGCATCACATATTGCCCGGGAGTGGCGTCGGGGTGCCGGGCGGCGTAGCTCTCGTCGAGATCGGCGTTGCCGGCCTCGATCGTCAGGCGGCCTCGTCCGTTCATCGCGTCGCGCGCGTTGACCGCGAGGTTGAGCAGCGAGGTCTCGACCTGAACCGGATCGACATGGGTGTTCCACAGCCCGCTGGCGATCACGGTCTCGATTTCGATCGCCGAGCCGAGCGCGCGCCGCACCATCTCGTCGGTGCCGCGGATCAGCCGGCCGAGATTGACCACCTTAGGCGACAGCGGCTGGAGGCGGGCATACGCGAGAAGCTGGCTTGCCAGCTTCGAACCGCGCCAAACCGCCTGCAGCGCGATCTCCAGGCGCGTCGCCGCGCGCTCGTTGCCGGCGACATCGGCCGTCAGCAATTCGAGATTGCCGCCGATCACCTGCAGCAGATTATTGAAATCGTGCGCGACGCCGCCGGTCAGCTTGCCAAGGGCTTCCATTTTGTGCGCCTGCCGCAGCTGCGCCTCGAATAGCTGGCGATCGGTGACGTCGATGCAGCTGCCGAAATAGCCGGCGAATTCGTCCGACCGGTAGAACGGCGCGCCGTTGTCGAGAATCTCCCGGTAAACGCCATCGGCCCGACGCAGGCGATAGGTCATCGAAAACGGCCGGCGCGCATCGAACGATGTCACATAGATGCCCAGGCACCGCTCGAAATCGTCGGGATGGACGCCCTCGGCCCAGCCATTTCCGAGCTCCTGCTCCATCGTCCGCCCGACAAATTCGAGCCACGGCCGATTGAACCAGTCGCAAAGCTTATCGGGTCCCGACCGCCAGATCATGACCGGTGCGTTGTCGGCCAGCTCGCGGAAAAACCGCTCGCCGGCGCCAACTGGATTGTCGTCCATCTCTCTGCGTCGATCCACTCGGCGGACAGCCTCCCCGGCTACGGCAACGCCGGCGACAGCCCTCGGTTCCGACGCACGTAATCGTCGCTATTCGGTCATCCGCGCGAATTCGGCGCTCGGCTTGAGCGGCCTGTAGGTATCAACGCCGACGCCGGTCCATTTGCGCATGTCTCCGGGTTTGCGCTTGGCGTTAAAGGCGGCGCGGGCTTCCTCGGTGGCGCCATGGAGAATGCCCTGCGGGGTGAAGCTGAACCCGCCGGGCCGCCGTCCGCCGGGGTCGCCGTTGGCGTGGCTGAGGATCACCTCGTCCATGTCGATATTGCGGTGGTAGCTGGGCAATTCCTCGGCGTCGAGATCGGCGACCGCGATCTGCGGGACGAAGCTGACGACGACGAACCCGTCCGACTCGAACGTCGCCCAGGAGGACGGCGCGAGGTGAATGCGGTTCGACATGATCGGCAGGATGCTCTCGATGTTGAACCGGTAAGGGTAGAGGTCGCCCTTCCAGCCGACCGTCTTGAGCGGGTCGTTGCGATACCAGATCGAGGTTTCGCCGCCGCCCGCCTTGATCCGCACCTCGTATTCCTTCTCCGCCGGCCAGCCGTAATCGGCGACATCCGGGACGTCGAGCACGGTCGGGTCGATCGGCGTGTGGCGGCCGACCTGCTCGTGCTCGGTAAGGCGGATCGGGCGCGGCGACTCGACGACGAGCAGGAGACTGTCGCCCGGGTCGGGAAGGTGGCGGTAGGTCGTCGATTTCGGCAGGTAGACATAGTCGCCCGGCCCGTAGGCGATCGGCCCGAACTCGGTCGCGAAGGCGCCGCTGCCGCGATGGGCGAAATAGAGGAGATCGCCGTCGAGGTTGCGGAAGCGGTAGGGCATCGCCTGGCGCCGCCGGCTAACCGCGACCGCGACGTCGCCGTTCGACAGCAGCACCTGCCAGGAGCCGCGCGGATCGCTCGCGTCGGACGAAACGACATCGGCGCTGTCGATTTCGCGGCGGCGGTACTCGCCCTCGACCCGCACGACCTCGTTCGGCCCCTCGGTGCGGTAGACCATCGCCACCGGCCCGGCGAAGCCCTGGCGGGAGAGGTGCTCCTCCCGGAGATCGCCCAGCCCGACCCGGGCCTGGCGCACGAACCGTCCGCGCGTGTGGTGGATCCATGAGCGTGTCATCGGCATCCCTCCGTGGAATTTCGCGCTGGGAATTTCGCGCTGGCCGCCCCGCTCCCGTGGGGCTACGCTCAGCATATCCGATTACTCGCGACGCGCGAACCTGGGAGGAACCGAGATGGCAGTCACTATCGAGAACGTCTGCTACGTCACCCACGGCGACCGGCAGATCATGGCGCGGGTGTTCAAGCCGGAAGGGGCGGGCCCGTTCCCGACCTTTATCGACCTGCACGGCGGCGCCTGGAACAACGGCGACCTCGAAGACCGCACCGGGCTCGGCGAATACCTGGCGGCGCGCGGCACCGTGATGGTCACGCTCAATTTCCGCCACGGCCCGGACGGCTATCCGACCTCGTGCCAGGACATCAATTACGGCATCCGCTGGGTCAAGGCGCATGCGAGGGAGCTGAAGGCCGACCCGGCGCGGATCGCGATCGGCGGGGCGTCGAGCGGCGGGCACCTGGCGATGCTGGTGGCGATGCGGCCCAACGACCCGCGCTATACCGCGATCCCGGGCGGGGCCGGCGACGCGAGCGTCAAGGCGGTCATCATGCAATGGCCGGTGATCAACCCGCTGTCGCGCTATAACCACGCCAAGCGCCTCGTCGATGCCGGCGGCGCGCCGGGCTGGGCGGTCGGCATGGACAAGAAGCACGAGACCTACTGGCACGACGTGGCCGGGATGTCGGAAGGCAACCCGATGCTGATCCTCGAGCGCGGCGAGAAGGTGACGATGCCGAAGGCGCTGTGGCTGCAGGGCCGGCCCGATATGACCCACGACTACCATGACCCCGATTCGAGCTTCGCCGGCAACGAGCCCGAGCGGTTCGTCAGCAATTACCGCGGCGCCGGCGGCGATATCGAGATCGCGTATTTCGATAACGAGAAGCGGGGCAGCGACGTTACCCACCAGCCGGTGCACGACTTCATCCAGAAGCACGTCCGCTAGGGCGGTTCGGTTGAGCCCGCCGGCCGGAGCCGCTATGTAGCTCCGGCCGGCGGGTTTTTCTTTGGGGAAGGGCGTGGCGCGCAGCAACATCGCCTTCGATCGCCACAAGGCGGCCGGCGTCGACATCGCCGAGGCCGATGCCGGCCTTGCCAACATCATCGAGCGCGTCACGGCAACCTGGCCGAAATCGGGGTTCGGCGCGGTCCAGCTGCCGATCGGCTATTTCGCCAATGTCATCGATATCGGCGGGATCGGGCTGGCGATCTCGACCGACGGTGTCGGGTCGAAGGCGATGATCGCCGATCTGTGCCGGCGCTACGACACGATCGGCATCGACTGTATCGCGATGAACGTCAACGACCTGATCTGCGTCGGCGCGCGGCCGGTATCGCTGGTCGACTACATCGCGGTCGAGAAGGCCGACGCGGCGATGCTCGGCGGCATCGCGGCCGGGCTCGCCGAGGGGGCGCGGCAGTCGAACATCTCGATCACCGGCGGCGAGATCGCCCAGCTTCGCGACGTGGTGCGCGGCTTCGACCTGGTCGGCACCGCAATCGGCACGGTGGCGCTGGACCGCATCATCGTCGGCCGCGACCTCGTGCCGGGCGATGTCGTCATCGGCATCGCCAGCAGCGGCATCCACAGCAACGGGATGACGCTGACCCGGCGCGTGCTGTTCGACGAGGCGCGGCTGACGGTCGACAGCCACGTCGCCGAGCTCGGCTGCACGCTCGGGGAGGAGCTGCTGCGCCCGACCTTTATCTACGTGCCCGAGATTCTCGAAGTGCTGGAGCGCATCCCGTCGGTCAAGGCGCTGGCGCATATTACCGGCGACGGGCTCCTCAACCTGCCGCGAGTCGAGGCCGAGATCGGCTTCGTGCTGGACGATCTGCCGCCGGTTCCGCCGCTTTTCGGGCTGATCGAGAAGCTCGGCGGCATCCCCCGGGCGGAGATGTTCGAGGTCTACAATATGGGGGTCGGGTTCTGCGTCACCGTCGCGCCGGGCGATGCGGATGCGACGCTGGCGATCCTGCGCCGGCATGGCCGCGACGCGCGCGCGATCGGCCGCGCGGTCGCCGACCCGGCGCGATCGGTGCGGCTGGAGCGCGAAAAGCTGGTCGGCCAGGGCAAGAAGTTCGCGCCGGCATGACCCTGATCGACGACGCGGTGCTCGGCGACATGATCGAGTATATCGGCCGCGACGCGCTGCGGCCGGTGATCGAGCTGTTCCTGACCGAAAGCCGTGAGCTTAGCGCGGCGATCGCGGCCGGCGCCGGGGACCCGGGCGGGCGCGAGGCGGTGCGCAAGGCGGCGCATTCGCTGAAGAGCAGCGCCGGCCAGCTCGGCGCCGCCGCCTTGTCGGAAGCCGCCGCGGCGGTCGAGCGGGCCGCCGAGGGCAGCGCGCCGCTCGTCGAGCCAGCCGCCGTGGTGGCGCGGCTCGCGGCCGAAACTCGCGCGGCGCTCGCCGAACGGATGCGCGAGGCCTAAGCCGAGGAGGCGAGGCGCTCCTTGTCCCACTCGGCCTTGCGGCGATAGATCGTCGAGGGGTTGATTTCGAGCAGCGCGGCGGCGCGCGGGACATTGCCGCCGCAGACCGCGAGCGCCTCCTCGATCGCTTCCTTCTCGATCATCCACAACGGCCTGACTGTATTGCGCTCGACGCGCTGGAGCGGGGCGACCGGCGATTCCGGTGCGGGGCGGATCGCGTGGGCCGTGTCGAGCCGCGACAGCATCGCCTCGGTCACCGTCTCGCCCCGGTTGAACAGCACCACGTTGCGCAACAGGTTTTGCAGCTCGCGGATATTGCCCGGCCACGGATGGCGCCGCAGGCGCCGCACCGCGCCGTCGTCGAAATCGGCGAAGGCCTTCCCTTCCTCCTCGGAATATTGCGCGAGGAAATGGCGGGCCAGCAGCAGGATGTCGTCGTCGCGCTCGCGCAGCGGCGGCATCGCGCAGGGCACGACGTGGAGGCGATAATAGAGGTCCTCGCGGAAGCGGCCGGCCTGGACCTCCTGCCACGGGTCGCGGTTGGTGGCGCAGAGGACGCGGAGATCGGCGCGCTCGACCTCGCTGCCGCCAACCTTCTGAAACTCGCCGCCGGACTGGATGACGCGCAGCAGCTTGACCTGCAACGCCAGCTCCATCTCGCAAATTTCGTCGAAAAACAGCGTGCCGCCCTTCGCCTGGGCGATCGCGCCGATCCGGCTGCCGACCGCGCCGGTAAAGGCGCCGCGGACATGGCCGAACATCTCGCTTTCCATCAGCTCCTTCGGGATCGCCCCGCAATTGACGGCGACGAACGGGCCGTCGCGGCGCGGGCTCAGCTGGTGGATCGCCTCGGCGCAAAGCTCCTTGCCGGTGCCGCTCTCGCCGGTGATGAAGACGGTGGCGCGGCTGGCGGCGGCGCCCTCGATGACGTTGTAGACGCCGCGCATCGGCAGCGACGCGCCGAGGAGATTGCAGAACCGGCCGCTCTTGGCGACGTCGCTGGCGGCCGCGAGGGTTTCGAGGCGGCGCTTGTCGAGCGCGTTCCGGACCGTGACGATGAGGCGGTCGGGCGCGAACGGCTTGACGATAAAATCGTACGCGCCCTCGCGCATCGCCTCGACCGCGACCTTCACCGAACCGTGCGCGGTCACGACGATCACCGCGCAGGGCAGGTTGCGCGCGCGAATCGAGCGCAGGATTTCGATGCCGTTGGCGTCGGGCAACTCGAGGTCGAGCAGCACGATTTCGGGGATCGCCTCGCGCAGCGCCTCAAGCGCTCGCGCCCCGGTCGTGGCGTCGATCAGCTCGATATCGAGCTTGGCCAGGAACTCGTGGTAAAGATGCAGGATCGAAGGCGTGTCTTCGACCAGCAAAAGGCGCGGTTTGGCCGTCATGCGAGCTCCTTCAGCACGCTCCCTTCCTAGTAGAACATGGTTTCAAATAGCTGAAGGGCCGGCGCCGATCCAGTTTCCCCGCGGGGCAAGAGGCTGACCGCCGGAGCCGCTCCCGACCCGGCGCGATACGAGGCGCCCGACCCCGCCTTGCGCCTGTTCCGGCGCGGCGCCGGGTTCCTCCTGCCGTTCGCCACCTCGCTGTTCGGTCTGGCCGTGGCCGTGCTGATCGGTGTCGCCGTGTTCATGCAGCTCGCCGGGCAGCGCGCCGCGATCGTCGAGGAGGCGCGCAAGCACACCTCCAACCTCGCCCGCGCCTTCGAGGAGCATATCCGCCGCACGGTCAAGGAGGTCGACCAGACGCTCGCCGTGCTCAAGCGCGGGTACGAGAGCGACCCCGCCCATTTCAAGCTGTGGGAATGGCCGGGCAAGGAATTGCTGCTGCAGGATTTGTCGGTGCAGATCCTGATGGCCGACAAGAACGGCACGATCCTCGGCACCACCGACGGCCCGGCGCCGGTCACCGCCTCGGTGCGCAGCGAGGATTACTTCCTCTATCACGTCAATCACGCCGACGCCTCGCTGTTCATCGGCAAGCCGATCGCCGGGAGCGGCGCGGGGCGCTGGTCGATCCCGCTGTCCCGCCGCATCGACAACGCGGACGGGAGCTTTGCCGGAGTTCTGGTGGTCTCGCTCGACCCCTATTACCTGGCGCGGTTTTACGAGGCGGTCGATCTCGGGCCCGGCGGCACGGTCATGCTGGTCGGCCGCGACGGGGTGGTGCGCGCCCGCGTCGCGTTCACGAAAAATCCCGGCAATCCCGGCGCCTACAGCCCGGTGCTGACGATCGGCGAGACGGTGCGGCTCGAGCTGACACCCGATTCGACCGACCGCAGCTTCCATGTCGAGAGCGCGCTCGACAACGTGTCGCGCGTCGTCAGCTACAGCGTGCTGCGCGACTATCCGCTGATCGTCGGGGTCGGCCTCTCCGACAGCGACCTCTTCGCCGAATACAAGACGGGACGGTGGCAGCTGATCGCGACCGCCGCGGGGCTCGTGGTCGTCGTATTGCTGTTCACCGGGCTGCTGGTGCGGCAATTGCTGCGGCGGCAGCGCTCGGAGGAGGCGCTCGGGGTGCGCGAAAGCGAGCTCAGGGGCGAGCGCGAGCGGCTGTCGCAGACGCTGTCGTCGCTGCAGATCAGCAACGACCGCTTCCGCGCGATCATCGAGACCGCGGCCGACGCCATCCTGACCGCCGACGAGAGCGGTGCGATCGAGATCGTCAACGCCGCCGCCTCCCGCATCTTCCGCTGTAATCCGGCCGATCTGCCGGGGCGCCAGATCGCCGAGCTTGCCGTTCCCGCCGACCGCGCCGCGTTCGAGAGTTTTCTCGGCAGCGGCGACGGACCGCGGGAGTTCCAGGGCCGCGCCGCCGATGGCAGCGTGTTCGACATGGAAGCGGCCTTCGCCGATTTCTTCGACGCGGGCACGCGCAAGATCGCGGTGATCATCCGCGACATCACCGAACGCAAGCGGGCCGAGCGCGAGGTCGTCGCCAGCAAGGACGAGGCCGAGCTGGCGAGCCGCGCCAAATCCGAATTCCTCGCGGCGATGAGCCACGAAATCCGCACGCCGATGAACGGCGTCGTCGGGATGACCGGGCTGCTGCTCGACACCTCGCTCACCGACGAGCAGCAGCGTTATGCCGAAATCGTCCGCGATTCGGCCGACCACCTGCTTTCGGTGATCAACGACATCCTCGATTTCTCGCGGCTCGAAGCCGATCGGCTGGTCCTCGACGAGGGCGATTTCGAGATCGAGCCGCTGGTGCAGAGCGTGTGCGACGTGATGGCCCCGCGCGCTTTCGCCAAGGGGCTGGAGATCGGGTTCTTTCTCGCCCCGGGCACGCCGGAGGCCGCCCATGGCGATGCCGGGCGCATCCGGCAAATCCTCTACAACCTGGTCGGCAATGCGATCAAATTCACCGAACGCGGCGGCGTCGCGATTTCGGTCGCGCCGGCCGGGCGGACGGGACGCGGCGCCGCGGACCGGCGCTTTCTGGTGCGGTTCGATGTCGCCGATACCGGCATCGGCATTCCCGAAACGGTGCTGCCGATCCTGTTCGAGCAATTCACCCAGGGCGACCGGACGATCGCGCGCCGCTATGGGGGCACCGGGCTCGGGCTGTCGATCTCGCGCAAGCTCGCCGCGCTGATGGGCGGCTCGATCGGCGTCGCCAGCGACGAAGGGAAGGGGAGCCAGTTCTGGTTCACCGCGGCGCTGGCGCCGGCGCGGGGACACGCGGCGGAGCGGGAGGCAAGGACCGGGCTCGCCGGCAAGCGGGTTCTGGTCGCGGACGACAACGCGGTCAACCGCGAGATCATGAGTCATCAGCTGGCGGCGTGGCAGGCCTCCGTCGAGACCGTCGAGGCGCCGGAGTCGGTAGTGCCGGCGCTGGGCGGGGCGGCGGCAGCGGGGAGGGGGTTCGCCGCCGCGATCCTCGACCACGCGATGCCCGGAATCGACGGGTTGGAGGTGGCCCGCCGGATCCGCGCAACGCCCGGACTGGCCAATTTGCGGCTGGTCCTCGCCACCTCGTCGGCCGCCCCGGAGACGCGCGAGGCGGCGGCGCGCCTCGGCATCGCCGCGGTGCTGGTCAAGCCATGCCCGCCCTCGGCGCTTTACGCGGCGCTGGCGGCCGAGGCCGCTCCGCGCGCGGCGGCCCCGGCCGCCCCGGCGCAACCCGCGCCGTCGGTCGGAGCAGGGCTGCGCGTGCTGATCGCCGAGGACAACAAGGTCAACCAGGTCGTGGTCAAGCAGATGCTCGAAAAGCTAGGTTGCCGGGTCGATGCGGTGTCGAATGGGCTGGAGGCGGTCGAGGCGGTGCGGCTCGCGCCGTATCACCTCGTCTTCATGGATGTGCAGATGCCCGAGATGGACGGGCTCGCCGCGACCGCCGCGATCCGCGCGCTGCACCCGCCCGGGCGCCGCGACGTGTGGATCGTCGCGCTGACCGCCAATGCCTTCGGCGAGGACGCGCGGCGCTGCATGGATGCCGGGATGAACGACTTTGTCGCCAAGCCGGTGCGCGTCGCCGATCTTCAGGCCTCGCTGGCGCGGGTGCCGCCCGAGCAGCTAGCCCAGGCCACGAGGGGAGCGGCGGCGGAGTAGTCAGTCCTTGCCCAAAGCTCTGTTTCGACTTCATCCCCGCTAACGGCACTTCGCTGCGTTGCCGCCGCCGCTGAAGCGGCTCCTTGGTGTCACCCGCAAATCGCCTTATTTCTCGCCCGTATTACCTATCAAGCGTCCTCAGCGGGACGCCTCTATGACTTAGCTTCCACGTAGCCTCGCTACGAGACACCATGAACCTTCCGGGTTCACCTAGTGTTAAGAGGGAGAAGCGATCGTCTGGATCAACCGGGAGGTTGCAAATGCAGCGAACCCTATCCATTGTGTCTGACCAAGGCGCATCCAGACTGCACGCGCCCTGGGGGGGGACTTTTGGCTTATGGTTTCGCCGTGTCCGCGGCGGCGGTGCCCTGCATCGGGGACATGCCTAGCCCAATCCGGGAGGCAATCGAACGCGCTAAGCTGCCGGACGATGATAAGGCCTCCCTCTACCGCACTCTCGGCGTCTTTTTGAACGCCGATGAGGACGAGCGCGGCGCGCCCGATGAAAGCGAGCGAATTGTTCCGAAGCCTTGGTCCCTGCGCGAGATGCTGGAACTTGTGCAGCAGCATCCTGACTGGCAGCTTCCGGCGTTGTCGGTCGACCGCGATGGGATCGTTACGGCGGTATGGGAGCGTCCTCGGCAAAGCCGTTGGACACTGCGATTCCTTAAGGACAACCACATTGATTGGTCTTTTAGCAAGCGCACCCAAGAAGGCCGCGTGATCAG
>DASUIE010000232.1:0-22983 GCA_036273175.1 Allostellaceae bacterium | reverse complement strand
GGCGGCATCGACCGAAGCGGCGTCGCCGGCCCGCCAGTCGAGGCAGCGCCGCGCCGCCGGATCGGCCGGATCGACCACCGCCGGCAGGGGCGCATAATCGACCGCGACGGCCTCGGCGGCGTCGAGCGCCTGGGCGCGGGTCTCGGCGACGATCAGCGCCACCGGCTCGCCGACATAGCGGACCTCGCCGTCGGCGAGGAGCGGCTGCGGCGTGAAGTCGAACGGCTCGCCGGTCTGGGTATTGGCGGCGACGGCCGGCATCAGCGGTCCGAGGCCGTCGGCCGCGGCTTCGGCCGCCGTCAGCACCGCGAGCACGCCGGGGAGCGCGCGGGCCGCCGCGGCGTCGATGCCGCCAATCCGGGCACGGGCGTGGGGCGAGCGCAGCACCACCGCATGCGCCAGGCGGTCGAAGCGAAGATCGTCGAGATAGCGGCCCGCGCCGGTGATGAAGCGGCGGTCCTCGCGCCGCTTCGGCGCGTCGCCGATCACCGACCGGGTCACTTCAGCCCCACGACCTCGGCCAGGGCCTCGAGCTGCTCGGCGAAATTCGACACCGGGTTGAGCATCAGGTGATTGGCGCCCATCGCGACGACCTCTTCGAGCCGCGCGCGGACCTGTTCCGGGGTGCCGTGGATGCCCGAGGCGTCGGTGCCCGGCGGGTTGTGGTAGACCTCGGTGAACCAGCGGTTCAGCTCCCGCCGCGCCATCGCCGGGTTGTCGTCGACCGCCATGAAAATGCGCTTCGAGATTGGGAATGCCGCCGGATCGCGGCCGCGCGCGGCGAGCGCCTCCTTGAGGATCGGCACCGAGCGCTGAAACTCGGCGATCGCCGAGCCGCCGGAACCCATCCACCCGTCTGCCAGCTCGGCGGTGCGCCGGATCGCGTTGGGGTGCCCGACCCCCATCCACAGCGGCAGATGCGGCTTCTGCACCGGCTTCGGCTGCATCATCTCGTCGTCGATATTGTAGAAGCGGCCGTGAAAGGTGGTTTTCTCCTGTGTCCACAGCGCCTTGATCAGCGCCACCTCCTCGCGGAAGCGGGCAACCTTGCCCTCCTCCGGCACCTCGAACTGGCGGTAGTGATGGGCCCGGCCGAGCCCGACACCGAGGATCGCCCGCCCTCCGCTGACATAGTCGAGCGTCGCCCATTGATGCGCGACCATCAGCGGGCTGTGGACAGCCAGCACGACGACCGAGGCGCCGACGCGGATCGTCGAGGTCACCGATGCCGCATAAGTCAAAAGCGGTACCGGGTCGAAGGACGAGACCGCGTCGAGCGTGTTCTCGGTCACCCAGAGGTCGCGGAAGCCGAGCGCCTCCGCCCGCTGGGCGACGTGACGGATCGTCGCCACGCCGATCACATCGGGCGAACGATGCGGCAGCGACACCCCGAACGGGATTTGGTCCTTCAAGGCCATCTGGCCGTGCTCCTCCGAGTGCCCCTCACCCCGGCCCTCTCCCCGCCGGCGGGGCGAGGGAGGGACCCGCGCAGCGGGCGGGGGGGGGGCGGCCGCCTAGACCTTCTCGATGACCTCCATCTGCGCCCCGTCCGGCGCTTCGAGGAAGCAGACGTGGCGGCCGTTATTGTTCATTTCCTCGAGGATCTTGACCCCGTTCGACTTGAGCCGCGCCAAAGTCGCCGGATAGTCGTCGGTCTGCAGCGCGATGTGCTCGATACCGAGCTTCTGCTCGTGATGCTGGGTGTCGATGATCGTCGTGATGTTGAGCTGCAGCCCGTGCAAATCGAGCTGGAAGCCGCGGCCGGGGACCTCGCGCTTCAGCGTGGCGCCGAAATTGTCGATGTAATACTGGCAGGTCGCCTTCGGGTCCTTGGTCTTGATGTGGACGTGGCCGATATTGAATTCCATCGTGCGTCTCCTCCGGAGGTTATGGGTTATGCGGCCATTTGGCTAAGCGGGCGGCGGGACCGACAGGCGGCCGACCGTCGCGTGGCGCTCGATAAAGCTGGCGACGAGGCCCGATTTCTTGGCTTCCTCGACGAATTCCTTGAGGAAGGCGAAGCCGGCCACGTTTTTCTTCGGCGTGCCGACGGCCTGCTGCACCGAGGCGAACTGACCGTCGAGGATGCGCGAGCCGGGCCGCGCCTTCTGCACGTCGATCAGGCCGGGACGCAGCCCCGCATAGGCGTCCATCTTCTCGCCGTCGAAGGCTTTGAGCGCGGCGTCGGCGGTGTCGAATTGGACCAGCTCGCCGGTCTTGAAGTTGTTTTCGAGCCAGAGGCCGTAAGCGCTGCGCGCGGTGACGGCGCAGCGCTTACCCTTCTGATCGACCTCGCCGATCGACTTGATCGGCGAGCCGGCGGGCACCAGGTAGGTCGCCTCGATTTCGGCATAGGCGGCGGTAAAGCTGATCACCGCGGCGCGCTGCGGCTCGGCGCCGATATTGCCGATGTCCCACAGCCCCTTCTCGGCGTCGTCGGCGATCTCGCCGGGGCGCGCATACGGAATGAACTTCACCGGCACGCCGAGCCGCGCGCCGATCGCCAGCGCCATGTCGGGCGAGACGCCGGTCGGGTCGCCGGACGGGGATTTGCCGGTGACGAGAAGGAAATTGCCCATGTTGATGGCGGCGCGCAGGACGCCGGTCGGGGCAAGCTCGGCAGCGAGGGGGTGAGGCATCGGCGGAAATCCGAAATTGGTGATTGCGCGTGCAGTCTGACCGACGGCCGCGCCGAGGGCAATGCCGCCCGCGCCGCTCCGCCGCCACCAAGACGGGCTGCAATAGTCTTGAGGATAAATCAAATTATCGGCATATTCGCCTCAAGTTACGGCGATGCAAGTCGCCTCGCCGTAACTTGGAAGCGAGTGAACCAAGCGGCGCTGCGGCCGTTGCCGTCGAAAAGCGCCGAACAGGGAGGGTTGGAGGACATTCGATGAGCTCGACCGAATTTGGCGCGAGCGGCGGGTATTTTCACCGCAGCCGTACGATCGCACGACCCGGCTTCAGCCGGTGGATGGTCCCGCCCGCGGCGCTGTGCGTACATCTGTGCATCGGCCAAGCCTACGCCTTTAGCGTGTTCAACCTGCCGATGACGAAGCTGTTGGGCGTCTCGAAATCGGCGCCGGGCGATTGGGCACTTACCCAACTCGGTTGGATCTTTTCGATCGCGATCTTTTTCCTCGGCGTTTCTTCGGCGGTCTTTGGCCGCTGGGTCGAGGAGGGAGGGCCGCGGCGGGCAATGTTTACCGCCGCCTTGTGCTGGACCGGCGGCTTCTTCCTGTCGGCGATCGGGGTCTATGCGCATACGCTGTGGCTCATCTACATCGGCTACGGCGTGCTGGGCGGCTGCGGTCTCGGCATCGGCTACATCTCTCCGGTCTCGACGCTGATCAAGTGGTTCCCCGACCGGCCGGGCATGGCGACCGGCATGGCGATCATGGGCTTTGGCGGCGGCGCCTTTATCGCCTCGCCGCTCTCGGTTTGGCTGATGGCGAAATTCTCGACCCCGACCCATGTCGGGGTGGCCGAGACCTTTATCGTATTGGGCGCGGTCTATTTCGTGTTCATGACGATCGGGTCGATCCTGGTGCGCGTTCCGCCCGAGGGCTGGGCGCCGGCGGGCTATGTCGCGCCGACGCAGGCTTCGCGCCTGATCACGGCGAATGACGTGTTTGTCTACGACGCGCTGAAGACGCCGCAATTCTGGCTGATCTGGTGGGTGCTGTGCCTCAACGTCACCGCCGGCATCGGCGTGCTCGGCCAGGCCTCGGCGATGAGCCAGGAGATGTTCCCCGGCCACGTCACGCCGGTGGCGGCCGCCGGCTTCGTCGGACTGATGAGCCTGTTCAACATGGGCGGCCGGTTTTTCTGGGCGTCGACCTCGGACTATATCGGGCGGCGCAACACCTATTTCGTCTTCTTCGCGCTCGGCACGGTGCTGTATGCGCTGGTGCCGTGGACCGGCGGGATCGGCAGCGTTTCGCTGTTCGTACTCGCGTTCCTCGTCATCATCAGCATGTATGGCGGCGGCTTCTCGACCGTGCCGGCCTATCTGAGGGACATGTTCGGCACCCGCTATGTCGGCGCGATCCACGGGCTTCTTTTAACGGCGTGGTCGATGGCTGGCATCTTCGGCCCGGTGCTGGTCAACTACATCCGCGCCTACAACGTCGCCCACGGCGTACCGAAGGCGCAGGCCTACAACACGACGATGTATGTGATGGCGGTGCTGCTGGTGATCGGCTTCATCTGCAACTACTTCGTCAAGGCGGTGCACCAGCGCTTCCACATGAAGCCGGAACGGGTGACCGCCGGCGCAGCGGCCGAATAGGGAGAGACGATCATGGCAGAGACACGCGGCACGACGGCCGTCCAGCTAATCTTCGCCTGGCTCCTCGTCGGCATCCCGCTGACCCTCGGCGTGCTGCAGACCCTCGCCAATGCGATGAAGCTGTTCCAGTAGCCTCAGACCGAGGCGTCGACCCGCCGCATCAGCTCCGCCGAGAGCGGCCCCGCCTCGGCCGCGGCGACGCAGGCGGCGAGCTCGCGCCGGTTTTTGACCCCGAGCACCAGGGTGTCGATGTCGAGCGACAGCGCGTAGCGGTGCGCGAGGTCGGCCGGGTCCATGCCGAGCTCGGCGGCCAACCGGCGGAACCCGGCGGCGCGGCGGTAGTCGAGCATCTCGGGATGGTCGGGCGGCAGCTCCCGGTCGATCGCCGCGGTCAAGGCCCCCGCCTGCACCGCGCGGATGCCCATGACCGCGACCCCGCTGGCCCGGGCGGCGGCGATGATTTCGCGGGGCTTTGCCGGTCCGTCGAAGAATTTGAGGCCGCCGGGCGAGTCGAGCAAATTGGCGATGCACTGCACCGCCGCCGGCGCCGGCCGCTCGCCGAGCAGCTTGACGATCGTGTCCGGGTGGCCGATCCCGGTCAGCCCCCAGGCGCCGACGATGCCCTCGCCGACCAGCCGCTCGAACACCGGCCGGACATGCTCGACAAAATTCCGATAAAGCGTCATCCGCGCCGCGGCATCCGGCCGGCGGGCGAGGAACTCGGCGTCGGGCACAACGTTCGAGTGCAGGAAGAACAGGTCGAGCCGCGACAGCCGCAGCCGCCCCAGGCTGTCCTCGATCGAGCGGCGCAAGACGCTCTCGATCTCCGCCGCCGGGGTCGAGCCGAGATTGCACTTGCTGGTGACCCGCACCCCCGCCGGCAGCTTGCCGCCGAACGCCGCCCCGACCACCTCCTCGGCCTTGCCGTCGCCATAGCGCGGCGCCAGGTCGAGGAGGGCGATTCCCGCCTCCACCGCCGCGTGAACCGTGGCGACGCATTCGCCGAACGTGGTTTCGCCCCACAGCATCCCGAGCCCGCCGCCGCCCAGGGTCAGCGCCGAAACCGGCGGCATCGCGCCGAATGCGTGCTGATTCATCGGCTAACTCCCTCGTCGCGCTGGTCTGCCATGCCCAAACCTGAGGCGATTTCGCCGCGGCGGATCGGGCAGAGTGGCCACCATGTCGATCATAGATACCGCCTCCCGAAACTCGACGCGATTGATCCTCGTCGGCGCCGCCGTGATGCTGAGCCTCGGCATGGGACTGCGCCAGAGCCTCGGCCTGTTCCTGACGCCGGTGACGCGCGACCTCGCCGTCACCGCGGCCGATTTCACCCTCGCCGTCGCGGTGCAGAACATCGTCTGGGGGCTGTCGCAGGCGCCGGTCGGGGCGATCGCCGACCGCTTCGGCCTGCGCGTGACGATGATGGCCGGCGCGCTCGTCTACGTCGTCGGACTCGGCGTGATGGCGATGGCGGGCGGGGTCACGGCGCTGATCGTGTCGGGCGCGCTGATCGGCGTCGCGCTGTCCTGCACCGCGTCGTCGCTGGTGATGACCGCCTGCGCCCGCGCGGTGTCGGAGGAGCGGCGCAGCAAGGTGCTGGGGATCGTTTCGGCCGCCGGGTCGCTCGGCACGCTGATGGTGCCGCTCGGCACGCAATCGATCCTCGCCCACCATGCCTGGCAGCTCGGCGCGGCGTTCTTCGCCGTGCTGGCGCTGGCGATGCTCCCCTCGGGCTTTTTCGCCGGCGGCGCCGACCGGATGCCGGCGCGCGGCGGCGGCCGGATGACGATGCGGGCGGTGCTGGGCCAGGCGATGCGGCACCGCCCGTTCCTGGTGATGTCGGGCGCCTATTTCGTCTGCGGCCTCAACCTCGTATTCCTGACGACGCACCTGCCGACCTATCTGGCGATCTGCGGCCAGGACCCGCTGTTGAGCGCCGAGGCGCTCGCGGTGATCGGCGGGATGAACTGCGTCGGCTCGCTCGCGGCGGGATGGCTCGGCGCCAAATACCCGAAGCACATCCTGCTCGGGCTGCTCTACATCCTGCGCGCCTTTGTCTTCACCGCCTATTTCGTGATGCCGCCGACCCCGGCGAGCACCCTCGTCTTCGCCGCGGCGATGGGGATGCTGTGGCTCAGCGTCGCGCCGCTGGTGTCGGGCCTCGTCGCCGAGATGTTCGGCACCCGCTACATGGCGACGCTGCTCGGCATCTCGTTCGTCATGCACCAGGTGGGATCGTCGCTCGGCGCTTGGGGCGGCGGGCTGATCTTCACCGCCTTCGGCTCTTACGACCATGCCTGGCAGATCGGCGTGCTGATCGGGTTCGGCGCCGGGGTGCTGCAGATTTTCGCCGGCGGCCCGACCTTGAAGGGCGACCGGATCGGCATGCCGCGGACCGCCGTTGGCTGACTGAAAGCCCTTCGTCCGCGGCCGAATATTCGCGGCCGCCGTCTCGGTTAAAATCCCGCCATCCGAACGGGAGCCCGCCCATGTTTTCCGTGATCTTCGAGGTCCACCCCAAATCCGACCGGTGGGACGACTATCTCGGCTATGCCAAGAAGCTCCGCCCCGAGATCGAAAAGATCGACGGGTTTGTCGACAATATCCGCTATCGCAGCCTGACCCGCGAGGGCTGGCTCCTCTCGCTGTCGGGTTGGCGCGATGAGAAGGCGGTGGTGCGCTGGCGCAGCCAGGGGATGCATCACGGGGTGCAGGAGAAAGGGCGCACCGAGGTCTTCAGCGACTATCACCTGCGCGTCGGGGAGGTCACGCGCGACACCGGGCTTCCCGCCGGCCAGTCGCTTGCCGAGCAGCGGCTCGACGAGACCGAAATCGGCGCGGCCACCGCGGTTACGCTGATCGACGCCAAGCGGCCCGCCGACTGGATCAAGAACACCCGCCCCGAGGAGGTCGCCGAAGGGCTGGGGCGTCCCGCCGGCGCCAAGGGCCTCGTCGCTTGGGACGTCTTCGACGCGGTGCTGACACCCGGCGACGCGATCCTGCTCATGTCGTGGCGCGACCGCGCCGCGGCCGAGGCGTTTGAAGCATCGGCCAAGCTCGCGGAGGGCGCCCGGCTTCGCCGGGTCCGGATCGTGCGCGACTACGGCATGTTCGACCGGCGCGAGGCCCCGCAATACTACCCGCCGGTCACCCGGCCGGGCTGACCCCGCCCACCTCGGCGATGATCGCGAACGAGCGCTTGCGCTTGTCGTGGTCGAAGATGTTGCCGGTCACCATCAGCTCGTCGGCGCCGGTGCGGGCGACAAGCTCATCGAGACCGCGCCGCACCGTCTCCGGTCCGCCGACCACGGCCTGGCCCAGCGAGTCGTTGAGGATCGCCGCCGCGTAGGGGTCGAGGCCGGCGGCGAAATCGGCGACCGGCGGCGGCACCCGGCTCGGCCGCCCGGTGCGGTTGTTGAGCGAGGATTGCTGCAGCGACGAGAACAGGTAGCGCGCCTCGCCGTCGGTCTCGGCGGCGACGCAGGTGACGCCGAGCATGACGCGCGGCGTCGCGAGCTGGGCCGAAGGCTCGAAGCGCTGCCGGTAGATCGCGATCGCCTCCATCATCGCCGCCGGCGCGAAATGCGAGGCGAAGGCGAAGGGAAGTCCGAGGATCGCCGCGAGCTGCGCGCCGAAGAGGCTCGACCCGAGGATCCAGATCGGCACCTCGATCCCGGCGCCCGGCACCGCCTGGAGCCGCTGACCCGGCTCGGCCGGCTTGAAGTAGCCCATCAGCTCGACGACATCCTGCGGGAACTGGTCGGGGCTGGCGAGCAGGTTGCGCCGCATCGCCCGGAACGTGAGCTGGTCCGAACCCGGCGCCCGCCCGAGGCCGAGCTCGACCCGGCCGGGATGCAACGCGGCCAGCGTGCCGAACTGCTCGGCGACCATCAGCGGCGCGTGGTTGGGCAGCATGATGCCGCCGGCGCCGATCGTGATCCGGCTGGTGCCGGCGGCGACATGAGCGAGCGCGACCGCGGTCGCCGCGCTGGCGATCCCGGGGAGATTGTGGTGCTCGGCCATCCAATAGCGGCGATAGCCGAGCGCCTCGACATGCCGCGCCAGGTCGAGCGAGTTGCGCAGCGACTGGCCGGGTCCGCCGCCTTCGACGATCGGAGAGAGGTCGAGGATCGACAGCGGAACCATGTCAGCCGCGCAATTTCGGCATCACCTCGGCGGCGAACATATCCATGTTCCGCCGGGTCAGCTCGTCGGAAAGCACGCCGAACTGGAGGAGCGCGACGAGGATGCCGAAGCCGGTGCGCTCGCGCATCCGCTCGATCCCGGCGAGCACGGTCTTGGGGCTGCCGATCAGCGCGGTGCCGCTCTCGATCAGGCCCTCCGCGGTCATCCGGCCGCCGCTGCTGCCGAGCGCCCGGCGCATCGCGATGAAGTTCTTCATCGAATTCATCGAGGTATAGCCCGGCGGCATCAGCATTTCGAAGCTCTGCCGCAGGAAGTCGTTGAACAGCGTCTCGACCGCGCGCCCGGCCTCGGCACGGGCTCGCTCGTCGGTATCGGCGACATAGATCGGGCAGGCCCAGCCAAGCTGGCCCGCCGCCGCCTCGTACCCGTATTCGCGCGCCTTGTCGCGATAGGTGGTGTGATAGCGCGCGACCAGATCGGCCGAGGAGAACGTGACCAGGAACGGGTATTTGCGGGCCGGGTCGGAGGCCCAGGCGACGGTCTCGCTCGACCCCTGCGACGGGATCCACACCGGCGGGTGCGGCTGCTGGTACGGCCGCGGCCAGAGGTTGACGTAATTGAGGTTGAAATGGTCGCCATCGAAGGCGAAGGGGCCGGGCTCGGTCCAGGCGCGGATGATCAGATCGTGCGCCTCGTGAAACCGCGCGTGCGAGAAATACGGATTGACCCCCGACGAGTGGTATTCCGAACCGATCCCGCGCACGAAGCCGGCGATGATCCGCCCCTTCGACAGGTTGTCGAGCATCGCGAATTCCTCCGCGATGTAGATCGGGTTGTTCACCAGCGGCAGGGCGCGGCCGAGGATCGCGATCTCGACCCGCTTGGTGCGCTGGATCAAGGCGCTGGCGATCAGGTTCGGCGCCGGCATCAGCCCGTAGGCGGTCTGGTGGTGCTCGTTGACGCCGATCGCGTCGAAACCGAGCTCCTCGGCGTAGACCAGCGCATCGATGTGACGGGCATACTCTTCGGCGCCCTTGACCGGGTCGTAGAGGTTGTTCGGCAAGACGACCCAGGCCGAGCGGTGCTTCGCCGCCTCGTCGAGATCGAGCGGGCGGTACGGCATCAGGTGGAAGGAGACGAGCTTCATCGCGCCACCCCGCCGAGAAAATCGAGGACCTCGCGGGCGACAAGCGGCGCCTGCTCGACATGCGGGAGATGTCCGCAGCCGGGCACCATCACGACCCGCGCATCCGGCAGCCGCTCGCGCCACAGCGCGGCGAAGGCCGGCGGCATGATCTTGTCCTCCGCGCCCCAGACGACAAGGGCGGGCAGCTTGACGCGGTGCAGCCATTTTTCGAGGTCGGGGTCGAACCAGCGCGGCTGCCAGCCGAATTTCGCGGTCGTGAAGCGGTTGCGCAGCAGCACGTCGAACTGCGCCTCGCTCGGGCTGAGCGCGAGAACGCGGTCGGCGAAAGACTGGTCGTGGTAGAGGTTGCGCACCGCCTCTTCCGGGCCCCAGATGAAATTGTCGCCGCACGGCACGCCCTTGACCCGGATGCCGGCCGGGGCGAGCTGGACGAGGCTGCGGAAGCGGGCGCGGTCGCGGATCAGGATTTCGGCGGCGAGCCAGCCGCCCAGCGAATTGCCGATCAGGTTGATACCGTCGAGACCCGCCTCCTCGACGAGGTCGAGATAGAACATCGCCAGGTCGGGCATCGAGGCGATCCAGGGCGGATCGTCGGAACCGCCGAAACCGGGATGCTCCGGCACCAGAAGCTCGTACCGCTCGGCCAGCGCGTCAAAGAACGGCAGCCATTGCGGCACGCCGCCGGCGCCGTGCAGGAACAGCACGGTCGGTCCGCGCCCCGCCCGGTGCAGCTTGACGGTGACGCCGCGGATCGTGAGCTCGCTGGTTTGCGCCGGCATGTCGCGCGCTCCCAAGGGGCAATCCGGCGGAAGGGGCATCCGCCGAATTCACCTATTTATCTTGCAATATCAGATAGGTCGTCGGTCGTTCGTCGGTCTGTCTCGGCGAATATAATACCGATCGCCAGCGATCAACCACGGTAAACCACCAGGCGCTTCGCCGGGAAGCATCGTCACCACCTCCACAACAATCAGAAGCCGACCGATGTTCCCCCTCATCGCGCGTCGCTTCATCGAGGCAAAATCGCGCGGCGGAATTTGCGGTTCCGAAAAACGTCGGGGAGGGGGTGGCCCCCGCTTCTACTCGGCGCCGTCATTGCTCTTCGCTGTTTCAGGCGCCATATCCCGGGCTGCCATGGCCGTCGTCTTCGCCGTGCTCCCACCGCCCGAACCGCCGCTGCGCGCCGCGATCGGCGAAGCGCGGCGGCGCGACGAGACTGCTTCCGTCGCAACGGTCCTCGCCGCCGCCGAGATGGCGCCCGGCGCGAACGAGCGCATCGCGGAGACCGGCCGCCGCCTCGTCGCCGCCGTTCGCGGCAAACGCGTCGACGAGGGCGGCCTCGACGCCTTTATCCACGAATACGCGCTGTCCTCGCGTGAGGGCGTCGCACTGATGTGCCTTGCCGAGGCGCTATTGCGGATCCCGGACACCGGCACGATCGACAGGCTTATCCGCGACCGGCTCGCCTCGGCGGATTGGGAAAGCCACCTCGGCCATTCCGGCTCGCTGTTCGTCAACGCCTCGACCTGGGCGCTGATGTTGACCGGACGGCTCCTCGGCGACGATGACGGGCCCGACCTCGGCGGCGCTTTGCACCGCTTTGCCGCGCGGTCGGTCGAACCCGTGGTTCGACAGGCCGTGTTGGCCGCGATGCGGATCCTTGGACGCCAGTTCGTGATGGGGCGCACGATCGAGGAGGCGCTCGGCCGCGCCGCCGCCAGCGAAACCCGCGGTTACCGGCATTCCTACGACATGCTCGGCGAGGCGGCGCGGACGGGAGCCGACGCCGCGCGCTATCACGCCGCGTATCTTCACGCGATCGGCCGGATCGGTGCGACCGCCACGGGCCGTGCGGCCATCGAAGCGCCGGGCATTTCGGTGAAGCTGTCCGCGCTCCACCCGCGTTACGAGCCAGCGCAGCGCGATCGGGTCATGCGGGAGCTGCTGCCGCGCCTCATCGAGCTGTGCCGCGCCGCCAAGGCGGCGAATGTCGGCCTCACGGTCGACGCCGAGGAAGCCGACCGGCTGGAACTGTCGCTCGACCTTTTCGAGGCCGCCGCGTGCGAGCCCGCCCTGGCAGGATGGGACGGGCTCGGCCTCGCGGTGCAGGCCTACCAGAAGTGCGCCCTGGCGGTGATCGATTGGCTCGGCGATCTGGCGGGACGATCGGGGCGGCGCTTGATGGTGCGGCTCGTCAAGGGCGCGTACTGGGACAGCGAGATCAAGCGGGCGCAGGAACGGGGGCTCGAATCGTACCCGGTCTACACGCGGAAAGTGGCCACCGACGTTTCCTACCTCGCCTGCGCCAAGCGGCTCTTCGCGGCCGGCAGTCGCATTTTCCCGCAATTCGCCACGCACAACGCACACTCGGTGGCGGCCATCGTCGAGCTGTCTGGCAGTCGGAGCGATTGGGAATTCCAGCGCCTCCACGGTATGGGCGAGGCGCTTTACGACCAGATTGTCGAGCCCATGGGGCGGCCCTGCCGGGTTTACGCTCCGGTCGGCAGCCACGAAGATCTGCTCGCCTATCTGGTGCGGCGGCTTCTGGAAAACGGCGCGAACACCTCGTTCGTCAACCGCATCGTCGATAAACGCCAGCCGATCGATGCGATCATCGCCGACCCGATCGCCCGCTTGGCGGAGCTTCCCGAGAAGCCGCACCCGCGGATCCCTCTGCCCCGCGATCTCTACCAACCCTCGCGGCGGAATTCGTCGGGTCTCGATCTTGCCGATCCGCGCACCCTGGCGCAGTTGCATGACGGGCTGGCTCCGACCGTCCAGAAACAGGCCTTCGCCGGTCCGATCGTCGCCGGCATCGAAACCGGTGACAATCCCGCGCCCGTCTTCGATCCTGCCGACGATCGGCGGCAGATCGGCCACGTCAGCATCGCTACGGCCGATCTGGCCGACAAGGCGCTCGCCGCCGCCGCACGCGCCGCGCCGGACTGGGATCGGACGCCTGCTGACACCCGCGCGGCGACGCTCGAACGCGCGGCCGATCTTTACGAGCGCGATCGCGACGCGCTGATGGCACTGATCATCCGCGAGGGCGGCCGAACGATCCCCGACGCGCTGTCCGAAGTCCGCGAGGCGGTCGATCATCTGCGCTATTACGCCGCCCGCGCCCGGGCCGAGTTCGGCGCCGACGAGCTGCTGCCCGGCCCGACCGGCGAGCGCAACCGGATTGCCTTGCACGGGCGCGGGGTATTTGCCTGCATCTCGCCGTGGAATTTTCCGCTGGCGATCTTTACCGGGCAGGTCGCCGCGGCGCTGGCGGCGGGCAATGCGGTCATCGCCAAGCCGGCGGAACAGACCCCGCTCGTGGCCGCTGCCGCCGTCCGCCGCCTCCTTGCCGCCGGCATCCCGCCCGATGCGCTCCACCTGCTCCCAGGCTCCGGCGAGACAATCGGCGCGGCGTTGGTCGCCGATCCGCGAATTGCCGGCGTCGCCTTCACCGGCTCGACCGGCACGGCCCGCGCCATCAACCAGGCGCTCGCGGCACGCGCCGGTCCAATCGTCCCGCTGATCGCCGAGACCGGAGGGCAGAACGCGATGATCGTCGATTCATCCGCGCTGCCGGAGCAGGTGATCGCCGATGCCGTGACCTCGGCCTTCGACAGCGCCGGCCAGCGTTGCTCGGCACTGCGTCTGCTCTACCTGCAGGACGATATTGCCGATCGGGCGCTGGCGATGCTGACCGGGGCGATGGCAGAGCTGGCGCTCGGCGACCCGGCGCTGCTCGCCACGGATATCGGCCCGCTGATCGACGCCGCCAGCCGCGCGGCGCTTGAGCGCCACGCCGAACGCATGGGGCGCGAGGCCAAGCTGCTCTTTGAATGCCCGCTTCCGGAAGGCCTCCAGCACGGTAATTTCTTTGCGCCGCGCGCCTTCGAGATCGACAGCGCCCGCCGGCTGGACAATGAGGTCTTCGGCCCGATATTGCACGTCGTCCGCTGGAGCGCAAACCGGCTCGATGCGGTGCTCGACGAGATTGAGGCGACGGGCTACGCGCTGACGCTCGGTGTCCACAGCCGCGTCGAGGCCACCGTCGAGCGCATCCTTGCTCGGCTCGGGATCGGCAATTCCTACGTCAACCGGAACATGATCGGCGCCGTCGTCGGTGCACAACCTTTTGGCGGGGAGCGGCTTTCCGGAACCGGGCCAAAAGCCGGCGGCCCGCGCTACCTGCACCGCTTCGCGACCGAGCGCACGATCTCTACCGACCTCACCGCCTCGGGCGGGAATGCGACCCTGCTGTCGATGGACGAGACCCGGTCGATTCCGAGCTGATGTTCCGGGATGCTGACCGGTGGTGCCCGGTGGCGAGCGGTACGCACCCGACGCGGAGCTGCTCGATGAAGGCCTTGGACTCGATAGCGAGGGCTTGTACAGGCGCCTCAAGCAAGTCTGTGAGGTCGACGGCATCATCGCAGAGACCGCGCCGCCGAGCTGATTTGGAGGAACAGATGCCACGTGTAACTGAGATTGAGAACGATGGCGGAGACCCCACGCTTGCAGAGGTCTTCAAGAAGGAACGCGACGCGTTTGGCGGCTTGCTGAACACGACCAAGGTCCTGGCCCATTGCCCGCCAATCCTGCGGGCCGCCAAGCTGCTCGGCGCCGCCATTGAACAGTCGGCGCTGCTTCCGAAGGGGCTCACGCCGTTAGTTTATCTCCGGGTCGCCTCGATCAACGGCTGCCCGTTCTGAATTGACATCAATTCCGTCCGTGTGATGGAAAGCGATGGCGGTGAAGCGAAGCTATCCGAGGTTACGACATGGCGTGATAGCCGGTTATTTAGCGAAGCGGAGCGAGTCGCGCTTGAGTATGCCGAGCGTGTCACGATCACGGATCAGATCGTCGATGATGCGCTCTTCTCCCGACTGAAGCAGTACTACACCGAAGCGCAAATCGTGGAGCTGACCGCTGCAATCGCGTTTGAGAACTACCGCAGTAAATTCAACCCGTCTCTGGGTGTCGGCGCCCAAGGCTTTTGCACGATACCGCAACGGTAGTGGAAATATCCCAGAATTGATCCGGCAGGTGCTGGGCGTCGATGGCGGCCGCGGGGCCGCCCGATGGCGCGGGCGCGAAGCGTTGCAATGTTATTTGCCATGCCTCGTTGCCTCCGGTCGCTCTAGCAGGCTGTTGAAGAAGTCCGTAGCGGGCCGAGACTCGGGATGGTTCACGCTGCTGGCATGAGCCGGGGAATTTGATGCGCGGTTTGGACGAGAGGTCGGGGTCGTTGTTCTCCTATGTGGACCTGGAGGCGCGGGTGCGGCGGGATCATCCGCTGCGGCCGATCCGCCAGATCGCCGACGCGGCGCTGGCCGATCTGAGCGCGGCCTTCGCCGCCCTCTACCCGCCCCGTCTGGGCCGTCCGTCGATCCCGCCGGAGCGGCTGCTTCGGTGTCACTCCAGACCCGGTATACGACTTTGCACCAGATAGTCCCCATCGAAGCTGGCGAGCAGCGTCAGCGACTCGAGATCCAACACCGTCAGGCGGTGGCCATCAATGAGGATCAGCCCCTCTTCGCGCATCAAACGCAGCATCCGGCTGATATGCGGACCGCTGAGACCGAGCACATCGGCAATCAATTCCTGGGTCAGGGGAAGGATATAAGACATCTGTTCGACGAGCCCGATGGCCCGCAGCCGCACCAGCAGTTCGAGGATCAAATGAGCCAGCCGCTCGTAGGCAGAGCGACGCCCGACATCGACCAGCCTTTCGCCGTAGATGGCGGCCTCCCCGGCGACGGCCCAGAATAGAGCCGTAGCGACGCGGGGGAACCGCGCAAACAAATCGTGGAGTGCTTTAAAGGGAACTGTCGCGACAACCGTGTCGGTCAGGCTGGCAGTCGCGTTCACCGCCTTCTCGAAGAAGCACGCCGGGAAGCCTATCAGATCGCCTGGCAATCCAAGGCTTAGGACTTGTCGCTTGCCGTCTGGCAGGATTTTGTACCGCCAGACGACGCCGCTGCACAAAATGAAGACGCTCTGATACGGATGTCCCTGGGCGATGATGTCGCGGTGTCGATCGAACCGTCGTTTCGACCCATGCAGTTCGCGAACGGCCTCGATTTCGGCAGCGGAAAGCGGGAGATAGGCGCCCAGTTTGTCGATCAGGGGATACGTCTCGGTCGTGCGGATAGTCGGCACACGGGTTGTCGCTGCGCGCGCCACGGCAGTCTCCTCATCCCAACCATCGTAAACAGCGAGATCGAACCCCCAACAGACCGCGATTTACCTCAACGATTGGCTTGCTTGAACCTAGGAGAGCGATGGCCTAAACAACAGAGCCAAGAATTGTCTAATTCAATAGTCCAACCGTCACGTTGGTGGAAAACAGCCAACGGCGCCAAAAACGAGGAACCTGTCCGTGCGCAACGGGGGCGATCTCGGTAATCGACATCACGAAGCCTGATTGATTGTGACACGGTCTGTTCGGGCTTGAGCCCATCGAGCTTAGGGCGACGGCTAACGGCCGCCTTGACGCCAGATACTGATTTCGCGCAAACGGCCAGCATCGGCGGCGCCGAATATGCGAGTTCCGGCCCGTTCATCGGATTGACCGGGAACGGGGCGACCAGGACGCGTGTTTTGCGACCGATTGAGCTTGCCGCGGCCGCGCTCCCGGTTGCGAGTTTATTGCCCGAGATCAATGTCGGAGATCAGAGACGGGCAAGGTCAAGGCCCGGAGACTGCAACCCAATGTCGAGCCGGCTCCTTCAAGGATGAGGCCGTGGGACAGCGCCGACAGCGACACGTCAGCCCTAGAGTTGCGAGGCCCGATCCATGAACGACGGAACGCCCGCGCCAAGCGGCCCCAATCTATCCAACGGCATCGACCTCGCCCGGCTTGAGGATGGCGAGATGCTGCTCGGCTATGTCGGGCCTGAAGCGGTCTTGCTCGCCCGCCGCGGCGAGGAAATCTTCGCCGTCGGTGCGTCCTGCACCCATTACGGCGGACCGCTCGCCGAGGGTCTCCTCGTCAAGGATACCGTCCGCTGCCCGTGGCACCACGCCTGCTTCAGCCTTCGCACCGGCGAGGCGGTGCGCGCGCCGGCGCTCAACCCGCTACCCTGCTGGCGCGTGGAGCGCGAGGGCGGGGTTGTGTTTGTCCGGGAGATGCTGGAGCCGATCGCGGCGCCGGCCCCCTCGGCTTCGTCATCGGGATCGATCGTCATTCTGGGTGGCGGGGCGGCCGGGAACAGCGCCGCCGAGACACTGCGTCGCGAAGGTTATGCGGGCCGCATCACGCTGCTGAGCGCCGACGATTCGGTGCCGTATGATCGTCCGAATCTGTCAAAGGACTACCTCGCCGGCACCGCTTCGGAGGATTGGATCCCTCTGCGCACGCCCGAATTCTACTCGGAACGCGGTATCGAATTGCATCTCAACGCCCGTGCCGCATCGATCGATCGGGCGAGCCGTCATCTCGCGCTCGAGGATGGCACCCGCTACGCATACGACACGCTCCTGCTGGCGACAGGCGCCGATCCGGTGCGGCTGACCCTTCCCGGCGGCGAACTCCCGCACGTCCATTATCTACGCTCGCTCGCCGACAGCCGCGCGATCGTCGAGAAGGCGGCGACGGCCCAGAGCGCCGTGGTGATCGGCGCGAGCTTTATCGGGCTTGAAGTGGCCGCCGCGCTGCGGGCGCGCGACATCGAGGTTCACGTCGTCGCACCCGACGCTATTCCGATGGAGCGGGTGATGGGGCCCGAGATCGGCAGCTTCGTCCGCCGCCTCCATGAGGATCACGGCGTGCATTTCCACCTCGGTACCACGGTCGCGGCGATCGACCCGCGGCAGGCCACCCTGAAATCCGGCGAAAAGCTTCCGGCGGACCTGGTGGTCGTCGGCATCGGGGTACGGCCGGCGCTCGGCCTTGCCGAAAAGGCCGGTCTCAAGCTCGACCGGGGTGTCGCGGTCGACCGGTATCTCGGGACTAGCGATCCCCACATTTTCGCTGCGGGCGACCTCGCGCGTTGGCCCGACGCCTATACCGGCGAGAGCATTCGGGTGGAGCACTGGGTCGTCGCCCAACGCCAGGGGCAGACCGCCGCTCGCAATATGATGGGACAACGCGAGCCGTTCGATGCCGTGCCCTTCTTTTGGAGCATGCATTACGACGTCGCCATCCTCTATGTCGGCCATGCGGAAAAGTGGGACGCCATCGAGATCGACGGACAGGTGGAGGAGAAGAACTGCCGGGCGACCTATCGCCGCGACGGCCGGGTTCTCGCCGTGGCCACGATCGGCCGAGACATCGAGAGCCTGTGGGCCGAGCTCGAACTCGAGCAGAGACCTGTCGCCGCCGCCGGCCCGGGAGCAACCCCATGAACCGGCTAAAGGCCCTAAACGACTTTGGGCAAGTCGTGTGGCTCGACTTTCTGTCGCGGCGCTTCATCGCGGACGGTCGCCTTCAGCGGCTCGTCGACGAGGACGGATTGGCGGGTATCACGTCCAACCCATCGATTTTCGAAAAGGCCATTCTCGGCAGCGACGATTACGACGCGCCGCTCGCCGCGCGCGGTCACTCGCATATCGATGACCGGGCCTTGTTCGAACGGCTCGCCGTCGAGGATGTTCGGAGCGCCGCCGACGTCTTGAGGCCCGTCTACGACGCCGCCAAGCGCGCTGACGGCTACGCGAGCATCGAGGTGTCGCCGTATCTGGCGATGCGCGCCGGTGAAACCGTCGCCGAAGCCCGACGCTTATGGCAGGCCGTCGGGCGCGAGAACCTGATGATCAAGGTCCCGGCGACCGCGCCGGGTCTGGAAGCGATCCGTCAGCTCACGGGCGAAGGAATCAATGTCAACATCACGCTGCTCTTTTCGCAGGCGGTCTACGAGGGCGTCGTCGATGCGTATTTGGGCGGCCTCGAAGATTTTATCGCTCGCGGCGGGGACCCGGCGAGGGTCGCCAGCGTCGCCAGTTTCTTTGTCAGCCGCATAGACACCGCGGTCGACAAGCTGGTCACGCAACGTCTGTCGCAGACGGCTGACGACGCCCAGCGTCTTGCCCTCGCAAGTATTGTCGGCAAGGTGGCGATAGCCAATGCCAAGCTCGCCTACCAGCGCTACAAGCAGCGGTTCGCAGGGCCGCGCTGGGCGGCGCTCGACGCGAAGGGCGCCCGCCCGCAGCGCCTGCTGTGGGCCAGTACCGGCGCCAAGAATCCCAGCTACAGCGACGTGTTGTATGTCGAGGAGCTGATCGGCCCGAACACCATCAACACCATGCCGCTGGCCACGCTGGATGCTTTCCGCGATCACGGCAGGGCCCGGGCCAGCCTGGAGGAAAACCTTCCGGCGGCCCGGCAGGCGATGGCCACCCTCGAGCGGCTCGGCATCTCACTCGACGAAATCGCCGATAGGACCCTCGATGAAGGTATCCAGCTCTTCACCGCCGCGATGGAGAAGCTGCTGGACGCGATCGCCCGGAAGCGAGCGCCGGATCGCGTGCCCGTGACATAGCGGGTGCGGAGTGGTGTGCCAGCGGTGACCGCAGCGAAGTCGTCAAACGTTCGGCTGAAAAGGGCGTATGAGGAGCCGTCACCCGAAGACGGAACCCGCGTTCTCGTCGATCGTCTCTGGCCTCGCGGTGTGCGGAAAACCTCGGCTTCCATCGACCGCTGGATCAAGGACGTCGCGCCAAGCACCGAGCTGCGCAAATGGTTCGGGCACGATCCAATCCGTTGGGACGAGTTCCGGCGCAGATACCAAGCCGAATTGGCGCACCGTCCCGAAGAGCTCGACGAGCTTCGCGCCCTCGCGAAAAAGGGCCGGCTCACCCTCGTCTACGCGGCTCGCGACGAATTCCATAACGAGGCTGTCGTGCTACGTGACCTGCTGGTTCACTGATCGATTGTGGACAGGGGAATTCGCGACATGAGTTTCCCTCTCAGCCACGATGATCGTCGCGGGCCGGCCATCCGGCAATTTGACCCCGCTCCGGGCTGGCCGGGTATTGCACCCACCTGGACATCCAGCGCCAAGGATATGGTGACCACGGCGCTCGGACCCAGTCGCGTCTGGGCGACCCTCGGCCACGGCATCGTCAACGAGGTCTACTGGCCCTCCGCTGGCCGACCGCAAGTCCGGGACCTTGGGTTCATCGTTGCCGGGCGGTCCAAATGGTACGAGGTCAAACGGGTCGCCCGTTATCGGCTTTCCCTGCCGGAGCCCTTTATCCCGCTTCCGCGCGTGGTGCATGAGGGGGAGGGGTATCGCCTCGAACTCGAGCTGTCGCCAGACCCATCGCGAGACACGATCGTCATCGCCTTCCGGCTCACCGGCGAAGACATGGCGCTCTATGTGCTGCTCGCCCCCCATCTCGGTGGGAGCGGTTGGCATAACAATGCCCGCGCCGACGGTGACCTCCAGGCGTGGAGGGATTGCAACGCGCTTCATCTCGCCAGCGATCGCGGCTTCTCGCGCACCAGCGCCGGCTATGTCGGGCATTCCGACGGCTGGCAGGATTTCTCGCGCAACGGAACCATGAGCTGGACCTTCAGCGAGGCCATGGACGGCAATGTCGCGCTTATGGGGGAGTTGGCGGCGCCGGAGGGTGTCCTGGCATTGGCCTTCGCCGCTACGCCGGAAGGCGCCCGTACATTGGCATATTCCAGCCTGTACCAGGGGTTCGAGGCGATCCGTCATTCCTTTAGCGCCCCATGGGCGGCATGGGCGAAGGACCTGATCATTCCCCGCGCGCCCGAGGAGATCCGACGGGAGGCCTATCTCTCCGCGATGGTTATAAAGGTTCACGAGGGACGTACCTATCCAGGTGCTGTGGTCGCAAGCCTCAGCGTGCCGTGGGGCAACACGACCGACAATCCTGGCGGCTATCATCTGGTATGGATGCGGGACGCCGTCGAGGTTGGCTTTGCCCTGCTCTCAGTCGGCCAGATCGACGATGCGAAGCGAATGCTCGCCTATGTGATGGCGACGCAACTGCCGGATGGCGGATGGGCGCAGAATGGCTTCCCCGATGGGCGTCCGTACTGGACCGGGGTCCAGCTCGACGAGGTCGGCTTCCCGATCCTGCTCGCGGCCAAACTTCAAGAGTATTCTGCGCTCAACGGGTTGGGCGGCGTCGCTGCGATGATCCACCGTGCCGCCAGCTATTTGGCGCGTAACGGCCCGATCACTCCGCAGGACCGGTGGGAGGAAAATCCCGGCATCAGCCCCTTTACGCTCGGGATCGAAATTGCCGCGCTCGTCGCCGCCGCCGATCATCTATCGGCGGAAGACGGGGTCTACGCGCTTTCGCTCGCCGACTACTGGAACGAGCGGCTCGAAGACTGGACCTATGTCGTGAGCGGGGCTTTTATCGAGGAATTCGGTGTCGAGGGCTATTACGTCCGGATTGCCCCGGCTCTGTCGGAGGGCGGCTTATGCGGACGCGTCGATGTGCGCAACCGCGGAGGCGAGAGCGTTCAAGCCGTCGCCTTGATCGGCATGGAATACCTCTATCTGCCCCGTTTGGGGTTGCGCGATCCGAAGGACCCGCGCATCCAGAACACGCTCAAAGTCAGCGAAAGCGTCCTTAAGGTCGAGACGCCGCACGGGATCGCCTATCACCGTTACAACGGAGACGGCTACGGCGAGCGCGACGACGGAAGTCCTTTTGATGGCCGCGGCGTCGGCCGCGGTTGGCCATTGCTGACAGGTGAGCGTGGCTATCTGGATGTCCTCCTTGGCATCGATCCTCTCCCTTACCTCGAGATGATGACACGAATGACCGGACAGAGCGGCCTCATACCGGAACAGGTGTGGGATGGACCGGCGATGCCCGAACGAGGGTTGGAGCCCGGTAAACCAACGGGAAGCGCTATGCCCCTCGTTTGGGCGCACGCGGAATTTTTGAACCTGCTGGCGGCGCGCCACCACGGGCGTCCACCGAAATTGCTTGCAAGCGTCGAGCGTCGCTACCAGGCGCGCCGGCCCGAGGCAGCGACCTGGCATTGGCGGCCGACTGAGCCATTTGACCGGCTCCCTTCCGGTCGCGCGCTGCTGATCGAAGGCGCCACTCCGTTCCATCTTCACCATGGATACGATGGGTGGCTCGAAATCAGTGACACGGCGTCAGTACCACTAGGGTTGGGCATGCACGGCGTCCGGTTTGACACCGACCTGATCTCCGGCCACTCCGCGATCGATTTTACCCTGTACTTTCCTGAAAATGCTTCCTGGGAGGGAACCGATCATCACATTTCCTTCCAGAACTGAGAGCCGCATTTCACCGCCGTCAGGCCGCCGATCAAGACACCCAAACATTGACCGGGATCAATACGCCGGATCGTAGAAACCCGGCGCCGAGGCAACGAATATCAGCCCCTCGGGAGCGTCATCGCGCAAACCTGCTCCCGTAAGGAGCAATAAATGACAGCGATCCTCAATGCCTCGGCGGTGATCCAGCTCGCCGCGATGGTGGCCTTTGTTGGTTTGGCCAGTGCTCCAATCCTCATCTCACGGACCGTCCGCTCCTCACCCGTCCGTCGGCGCGTGGTCGCGGATCGCCCGCGAGTGCGAGCAGAAGCCGATATCGCCGCTGCCTCGGAAATCGACGAGCGGTTCCGGCGAAACTGAGCGCTCGTCGGCCCTGGCCTCGCGTTTTTTCCTGAACATACCGCGGCGGCCGGCAGCAGTTGGCGCGTGGAACCATTCCATCCCCTCGGAGGAACCGGACATGCTGTACCGAATTATGCTGAAACTTGCGCAAAGCCGGGAATTTCCCAACGGAAATCCGGCCTGCGGGTACGAATTGGAGCTGCCGCTCACCCGCGATCACCGGCTCGATTTTGCCGCGTGCCACCGACGCCGGCATCGCCACATTATTTGCCGTTTTTGGCCGAAGGAAGAATGGCGTGGCGAATTAACGAGCGATCACCGCGGCTGGGTTTTCTCCTTCGGACGCAGGGAGACGGCCAATGCGGCAGTCCTCGGGTGTACGCGGTTTATCGCGGGCGCGTGGATCCCAATCACCGAATCCAACGGGCAGACGAGGCACTTTCGCGTTGCCGAAGTTGCCAAGGTCCCGGGCCGTGGCCGCTCGGCTAATCCCCAAGACAGCGATAGCGCGCAACACGCCGGTGACAGCTGCGATATAGCGGCGGCCGACAGTTTTCCGGCAAGTGACGCGCCGAGTTGGACCGCTGTTACCGGCGTTGGAACGCCAACCACGTTTGCAGCAGGTCACGCGCAGGAGAGCCTTCTTGAATAGTTCGCAACAGTTTGACGTCGATCTCGAATGGCGGGCTGGTAGTCGTGTGCCCGCGCCCCGGTCTCTATGTGAAACCGAGGGCGGGACAAGTTCCGGAAAGCTGTTCGTCGCGGCGATTGCTTATTCTTTCGGCTCGGCTCTGGCGGAAATGCTGCGGGCGGCCGGA
>DASUIE010000231.1:0-6691 GCA_036273175.1 Allostellaceae bacterium | reverse complement strand
GCGCGGGCGGCATCGCCGCCGAGCTCGGCGAGGGCGAGCGGGAAGCTCGGCGTCCGCCCGCCGGGCAGGCGGATCGCGACCGGGTCGGGAAACCCGCCGGTCAGCAGCGCGGCATAGGCGGCGCGGGAAGCGGCCGCCGCGCAGGCGCCGGTGGTCCATCCCCGGCGCAACTCCTGTCCCTGCCTCGCCATCGGGCGAGTCTAGCGCATTTTGTGATAGCGTCCGCCCCCGTGATCGACCCCGCGCAACTTGCCCTGCCCGAATTCGCCGCCGGCCATGTCTGGCTCGTCGGCGCAGGACCCGGCGACCCCGGCTTGCTGTCGGTCCTCGCCCTTCACGCGCTGCGCCACGCCGATACGATCGTCACCGATGCGCTGGTCGATCCGCGCATCATCGCCCTCGCCCGCCCCGGCGCCGCGGTCGAGGATGCCGGCAAGCGCGGGGGGCGGCCGTCGCCGCGCCAGCCCGACATTTCGGCGCGGCTGATCCGGCTCGCGCGCGAGGGGCGGCGCGTGCTTCGCCTGAAGGGGGGCGACCCGATGGTGTTCGGGCGCGGCGGCGAGGAGGCGCTGGCCCTCGCCGAGGCCGGCATCCCGTTCCGCATCGTGCCTGGGATCAGCGCCGGGGTCGGCGGGCTCGCCTATGCCGGCATCCCGCTGACCCATCGCGGCATCAACTCGGCGGTGACGCTGGTGACCGGGCATGAGGGCGGCGCCGCGCCGGATACGCGCGACTGGGGCGCGATCGCCCAGGGCGCGCCGGTGCTGGTGCTGTATATGGCCCTCAACCATCTCGGCGCGATCGCCGAGCGGTTGATCGACGCCGGGCGCGGCCGCGACGAGCCCGCGGCGATCGTCAGCAAGGCGACGACAGCGGCGCAGCGCGTGCTGACGACGACGCTCGGCGCCGCCGCTACCGACGCAGCCGCGGAGCGGATCGAGCCCCCGGCGGTTATCGTCATCGGCGAGGTCGCGCGGCTCGGCGAGACGCTCGCCTGGTTCGATCCGGCGTGACCGCGCGGGGGCTGATCGTCGCCGCACCCGCCTCGGGCAGCGGCAAGACCCTGGTGACCCTGGCAATCCTGCACGAATTCCGCCGACGGGGCTGGCGTGTCGCCGCCGCCAAGGCCGGGCCCGACTATATCGACCCGAGCTTTCACGCGTTGGCCAGCGGCGCGCCCTGCGTCAACCTCGACCCCTGGGCGATGCGGCCCGCGACCGTCGCCGGGCTGGTCGCCGGGCTCGACGCCGATCTCGCCGTCTGCGAGGGCGTCATGGGGCTGTTCGACGGCGACGAGGCCTCGACCGCCGCGCTCGCCCGCCTGACCGGGTGGCCGGTCGTGCTGGTCGTCGACGCAAAAGGCCAGGGCGCCTCGGCCGCGGCGCTGATCGCCGGCTTTGCCCGCCACGATCCTGAAACCCCCATCGCCGGGGCGATCTTCAACCGCGTATCCGGGCCGCGTCACCGCGCGATCCTCGAAGCCGCGGTCGCCAGGCATTTGCCCGAAATAGCGTGCCTCGGCGCGGTACCGCGCGATCCCGGCTTCATCCTGCGCGAGCGCCATCTCGGCCTCGTCCCGGCCGGCGAGGCCGCGCCGGATATGCATATCGCGGCGCGGGTCGGCGCGGCGCTCGACATCGAGGCGCTGGCGGCGCTCGCGCGGCCCTCCCCGCTTTCCGGCGCGGCGCCCGACCTGCTGCCGCCGCTCGGCCAGCGCATCGCCGTCGCGCGCGACGACGCCTTCGCCTTCGCCTATCCCGCGATGCTGGAAAGCTGGCGGCGGCAGGGCGCCGAGCTGACCTTCTTCTCGCCGCTCGCCAACGAGGCGGGCGACGGCGAGGCCGTCTTCCTCCCGGGCGGCTACCCCGAGCTTCACGCGGGGCGGATCGCGGCGGCGGAAAACTTCCTGGCCGGGCTGCGCCGCGCCGCCTGCGTCTATGGCGAATGCGGCGGCTACATGGTCCTCGGCGAGACGCTGACCGATGCCGAAGGCCGGGCGCACCGCATGGCCGGGCTGCTGCCGCTGGCGACGAGCTTCGCCGAGCGCCGGCTGCATCTCGGCTACCGCGAGGTCCGCCGCCTCTCCGACGGCGCGCGGTTTCGCGGCCACGAGTTCCATTACGCGACGAGCCTGCGCGAGGGCGATGCCGAGCCGCTGTTTGCGGTTGGCGGCGGCCATGCCGGGCTGCGGCGCGGCGCCGCCTTAGGCTCGTTCATTCACCTGATCGACCGCGCCGATTAGAGCCGCTTGCCGCTCTCCGGGTCGAACAGGTGGATATGCTCGGGCCGGATCGCCAGGGCCACCGAGCTGCCGAGATCGGGGGCGAAGGAGGCGGGCACCCGCGCGGTCAGCCGCGGCGCGTCGGCGCCGGCGCTGCCGTGCAGGATCGTGTCGGCGCCGAGCCGCTCCAGCAGATCGACGCGCACGGTCAGCTTTCCGTCGGGCGCCGGTTCGAGATGCTCGGGGCGCAGCCCAACGACAACCGGGCGCCCCGCCTCGCCGTTCGCCGCCGGGAGCACCGACCCGGCCACCGATATCCCGCCACTCTCCAGGCGCCCCGGCAGCAGGTTCATCGCGGGCGACCCGATAAAGCCCGCGACGAAGAGCGTTTCGGGCCGCTCGTAGAGGTCGAGCGGCGCGCCGATCTGGTCGGCGATCCCGGCATTCATCACGATCAGCCGGTCGGCGAGGGTCATCGCCTCGACCTGGTCGTGGGTGACGTAGAGCGAGGTCGTGCCGAGCTGCTGTTGCAGCCGCTTGATCTCGACCCGCATCTGCACCCTGAGCAGCGCGTCGAGGTTGGAAAGCGGCTCGTCGAACAGGAACACCTTGGGATCGCGCACGATGGCGCGGCCCATCGCCACGCGCTGGCGCTGCCCGCCCGAGAGCTGCCGCGGCTTTCGGTCGTAGAGCCCGTCGAGCTGGAGGATGCCGGCGGCGCGCGCGACCCGGTTGCGGATCTCGCCCTTGTCCATGCCGCGCATCTTCAAGCCGTAGGCCATGTTGTCGTAGACGCTCATATGCGGGTAGAGCGCGTAATTCTGGAACACCATCGCGATGTCGCGGTCTTTCGGCTCGACCTGGTTCACCACGCGGCCGTCGATCGAGACCGTGCCGGCGGTCACGGTTTCGAGCCCGGCGACCATGCGCAGCAGCGTCGACTTCCCGCAGCCCGACGGCCCGACCACGACGACCAGCTCGCCGTCGCCGACCGCGCAGCTCACCCCGTGAACCACCTCGCGGCCGTTGTAGGATTTGCGCAGCCGGTCGAGGGTTACGGTCGCCATTCTGAACCGGTCAAGGAGGGGTTAGAATCGCAGCGTGTTCGCGGTAAGCGACCATCGCCGCATCGCGGGTCAATAGCGGAACGCGCTCAACCTGCGCTTGTGACACCAGCATCCGGTCGAACGGGTCGCGATGGTATCTCGGAAGCATGGCCAGCGCCTTGCAGTGCTCCGGCTGAACGGGCAAAAGTTGGCATCCTGGCGGCAGATCGATTAGGCCCGGATCGCCGACGATCCGGCCAAGACCCAGCAGGACGGCGATCTCCCAGATCGTCGCTGCGCTGACGTATCTTGTGCTGGCGGCGGCAAATTCTCGCCGTTCGCCGTAGGTCAGCTTGGCCGGCTCGGCTCTCGCCCATATGAAAATGTGCGTATCGACCAAGATTGCCGCCATTACGGGCGCGGTTCCCGAGCTTCGAACGCGTCGATGATGTCGTCCGGCAATGATAGGTCGTCGGAGATGGACACTTTCCCGGCCATATCCCCAAAGGGGAACGAGCCGGCCGCCGGCAAGGGTCCGATGCAGGCGACCGGTTTACCATTCCGGGTCACCACGATCTGCTCGCCGGCTTCCGCGCGCGACACCAGAGCGGCGAACCCGGCCTTGGCACGCGCCACCGAAACCTGAGTCACGTCGGGTATCCATAAATGACCATATTGGTCACAATATAGGCCGGAAGCCGCGCCTGCAACGTCACCGCCCCGGCTCCCACCGATAGCGCTGGCCGTTGGGCGCTGCTTCGCGGGTGAAGCCGGCCGCCTCGAAGCGCCGGCCGATGCCGGAATTGTTGGCGGCCGCGACGTGGGCCGTCACCGGCACGACCCGCGCCAGCACGCGGTTCAGCATTTCGCCGAAAATCCCCTGGCCGCGATGGGCCGGAACCACGCCGGCGTGGCGGATTTCGAGCGCCTCATGCTCGCCCCAGAAGCGGTCGGTCTCGTTCTGTTGCACCAGCATTGCGCCGACGATTTCCCCGCCCTCGACCGCGACCCAGCTTTCGCCCGAGCGGGCGCAGGTGCGGATCGCCCGGTAGAGCGCCTCCTCATGCTCGAGCTTATCGAGACGGAGCGGGATCTCGTCGGCCAGCGCCTTCATCAGCGCGAGGATGTCGGGCGCCTCTTCGAGCATGGCGGGGCGGTAGGCGATCATTTCTCCGACTCGACCAGGCCTTTGACAAACCAGCGCTGCATCAGCACCACCACCGCGACCGGCGGCAGGATCGCGAGAAGCGCGGTCGCCATCACGAGCTGCCACTCGGTCTGCGTGTCGCCGTTGCCGATCATCTGGCGCATGCCGATGACGATCGTCGTCATCTTCGGCGTGTCGGTGACGAGCAGCGGCCACAAATACTGGTTCCAGCCGAAGATGAAGAGGATGACGAAGAGCGCGGCGATATTCGTCTTCGACAGCGGGATGACGGTGTCGACGAGGAAGCGCCACGGCCCGGCCCCGTCGATCTTCGCCGCCTCGATCAGCTCGTCGGGGATCGTCATGAAGAATTGGCGAAACAGCAGCGTCGCCGTTGCCGAGGCGATCAGCGGCAGGATCAGCCCGGAATACGAATTGATCAGCGACAGGTCGGCGGCGATCTTGTAGGTCGGCATGATCCGCACCTCGACCGGCAGCATCAGCGTCACGAAGATCGCCCAGAAGCACAGCCGCCGCAGCGGAAAGCGGAAGAATACCACCGCATAGGCCGAAGGCAGCGAGATCGCGATCTTGCCGGCGGCGACGCCCAGCGCCATGACGAGGCTGTTGAGCAGCATCGACCACACCGGCTCGCCGCTGGTCTTGACCGTGCCCGAGACCAGCGCCTCGATCGAGTTGGTGATGAAATGCCCGCCCGGCCAGAGGCTCATCGGCGCCTGGAGGATGTCGGGCAGCTCGTCGCTCGCGGCGACGAAGGCGACGAAGATCGGGAACAGCACCAGCACCGTCCCGAGGATCAGCACCGCGTGCGGCAGGATCGCGCTTCTCGGCGCGCTGACCATCATGCGTAGTGCACCCGCCGCTCGATAAAGCGGAACTGGACCGCGGTGAGCCCGATGACGATCGCCATCAGGATCACCGATTGCGCCGCCGAGCCGCCGAGATCGAGGCCGACGACGCCGTCGTACCACACCTTGTAGACGAGGATTTCGGTGGCCTGGCCCGGCCCGCCCTGGGTCACGTTATGGATGACCCCGAATGTGTCGAAGAACGCGTAGACGATGTTGACGACGAGGAGGAAAAAGCTGGTCGGCGCCAGCAGCGGAAAGACGATCGTCCAGAAGCGGCGGCGCGGGGTGGCGCCGTCGATCGCCGAGGCTTCGATCAGCGACGGCGGGATCGCCTGCAGCCCGGCAAGGAAGAACAGGAAGTTGTAGCTGACCTGCTTCCACGCCGCGGCGAGGATAACCAGCAGCATCGCCTGCGGCGCGTCGAGCAGGTAATTCCAGTCGACGCCGATCCGCCGCAGCGCCGCCGCCAGAACGCCGATGCCGGGGTTGAACAGGAACATCCACAGCACCCCGGCGATGGCCGGCGCGATCGCATAGGGCATCAGGAGCACGGTCTTGTAGACCGCGGCGCCGCGCACGACCCGGTCGGCCATCACCGCCAGCAGCAGCCCCGGCGCGAGCGCCAGCACCGCCACCGACAGGCTGAAGAACGCGGTGATCCCGAACGAGCCGAGATAGTTCGGGTCGGCGACGAGGTCGGCGAAATTCTCGATGCCCGCGAAATGCGTCGTCAGTCCGAACGCATCGCCTCGCAGCAGCGACTGGAACGCCGCCTGCCCCGCCGGCCAGAAAAAGAACACCAGCGTCACCGCCATCTGCGGCAGCAACAGGATTGCCGGGCAGACCCAGCCGCCAAAGACGACGCGGCGTTCCATCGAAGGGCCGTCGAGGCTACTGCGTGTTCTTCTGGAACTGGCGCAGCAGCGCGTTGCCGCGCTTGACCGCATCGTCGAGCGCGGCCTGCGCGGTGGCCTTGCCGGAGAACGCGCCTTCGAGGTCCTCGGCGATGATGTCGCGAATCTGCACCAGATTGCCGAAGCGCAGCCCGCGCGAATTCTCGGTCGGCGGCTTGCCGGTCATCTGCTCGATCGCGACTTCGGTTCCGGGGTTCTTGTCGTAAAAGCCCGAGGCCTTGGTCGCCTCGTAGGCGGCCTTGGTGATCGGCAGGTAGCCCGTCTCTTCGTGCCACTTCTCCTGCACCGCCGTGCTGGACAGATAGGTGAAGAACTTGGCGATGCCCTTGTATTCCTCGGGATTCTTGCCGGCCATGACCCACAGGCTGGCGCCGCCGATAATCGAGTTTTGCGGGGCGCCCTTGACGTCGGGGTAATAGGGCAGCTCGGTGACCCCGAACGCGAACTTGGCGCCCTTCTTGACCGCGCCGTAGAAGCCGATCGAGTTTTGG
>DASUIE010000230.1:0-3078 GCA_036273175.1 Allostellaceae bacterium | reverse complement strand
GTCTGCGGCCTGGAGCTCGCCAACGCCTTTACCGAATTGACCGATCCCGCCGAGCAGCGCGGCCGGTTCTTCGCCGATCGGGCGCGCAAGCAAAAGCTCTACGGATACACCTACCCGATCGATGAGGAGTTTCTCGCCGCGCTGGAGCACGGTCTGCCCGATTGCGCGGGCATCGCGCTCGGCTTCGATCGGTTGGTGATGCTGTGCACCGGCGCCGAGCGCATCGAAGAGGTGCTCTGGGCGCCGGTCTGCTGAGGCGCGCTACTGGCTTCGCCCGAAGATGCCGGTAACCTTGCCCTCGGCGAGGGTGTTGAAATGCAGGTTGAAGCCGACCGTCGCGCCAGACGCGGCGGCGTCGAGCGGCAGCTTCGCGATTTTCAGCGCGTAGACGGTGACCATATAGTGATGCGGCGCGCCCGGCGGCGGACAGGGGCCGCCGTAATGCGAGAAGCCAAAATCGGTCATCCCTTGTCCGGCTCCCGCCGGCAGCAGCGTCGAATGCTCGGCGCCGGCATTCTCGGGCAAGGTATGCACGTTCGCCGGGATGTTGAACACAGTCCAGTGCCACCACCCGCTCCCGGTCGGCGCGTCGGGGTCGTACATCGTGACGGCGAAGCTCTGGGTGCCGGCCGGCTCGCCCGACCACGACAGCGCGGGCGACCTATTCTCGCCCTTGCAGCCGGTGAAGACCTGGGCCATCGCGATTGTCCCGCCGTCTTTGATGTCGGGCGAGGTCACCGTCAGGCCGGCGGCAAAAGCCGGAGCGGCGAGGGCAGACAATGCTAGACCCGGCAGAATTCCACGCATCGTCCCCTCCCTGTTCAGCCGGTTTGCGCCCGGCCGTATCTCGCGAACACCGCGTTGAAATCGGCGACCGCCTGCCTTGGGCCTCGCGGGTAGCCCCAGATCGCGCCGATCACCGCGAGGAAATCGGCGCCGGCCTCGACCAGTGGCGGGCAGTTCTCCTGGGTGATGCCGCCGATCGCGCAGCACGGCACCACGGTCGTCTCGCTCCAGTCGCGCAGCACGTCCGGTGTCGCCCGATATTTGGCCCCGGCCTTGGTGCCGCTCGGGAAGAAGGCGCCAAAGGCGACGTAATCGGCGCCGGCCTCGGCGGCGACGAGGGCGCGGTGCCGGCTGTCGCCGCAGGTCACCCCGACGATCCGGTTCGGGCCGACCTCTTGCCGGGCGCGGACATAGGGCCAGTCTTCCTCGCCGACATGCACGCCGTCGCAATCGAGCTCGGCGGCGAGGTCCGGCCGATCGTTCATCACAAAGGCGACGCCGTGCGACTGGGCGATCGGCTGCAGCACCTTCGCGGCACGGCGGATCGCCGCGTCGTCCACGTCCTTCAGGCGAAGCTGAACGCACGCGACGTCGCCCCCCGACAGCGCCGCATCGAGGTCGCGGGCGAAGCTGTCGGGGTCGATCGCCGGCGGCGTGATCAGATAGAGCCGCGTCGTTGCCCGGTCGCTGTCGATCATCGGGCCGGGAGGGTCAGTCCTGGCCCTTGTAGATTTTGATGATGCGGTTGAGCATGTCGATCGCATCCGCCTTCGGACGCTGGAAGGTGTTGCGGCCGATGATCGAGCCGTTGGCGCCGCCGGCATAGACCGCCCGCACCTCGTCGAGCACGCCGTCGAGGTCCTTCGCCTCGCCGCCCGAGAAGATGACTATGCGGCGGCCGTTGAAGGCCGACTGGACGACGTGCTTGATGCGCGCCGCCGGGGTCGAGACGTCGATCCCCTGCTTTTCGTACACGGCCTTGGCCGCGGCGAGCTCCAGATGGGCGGAAGGCGGCTTCACCTTGATGATGTGCGCGCCGAGTTGGGCGGCGAGCTGCGCGGCGTAGGCGCAGATGTCGATCGCCGTCTCGCCCTCGCGGCTGAGATTGCCGCCGCGCGGGTACGACCAGATCACCACGGCGAGCCCGTGCGCCTTGGCCTCGCGGGCCATGTCGGCGATCTCCTCGAACTGGTTGTACTGGGAGTCCGACCCGGGATAGATCGTAAAGCCGACGGCCGAGCAGCCGAGCCGCAGCGCGTCCTTGACGGTGGCGGTGACCGCCTGATCCGCGTTTTCCTTCTGCCGCGACAGGCTGTTGGCGCTGTTGGTCTTGAGGATCAGCGGGATTTGCCCGGCATAGGTGCCGGCGCCGGCCTCGATAAAGCCGAGCGGCGCGGCATAGGCGCTGAGGCCGGCCTCGATCGCGAGCTGGAAGTGATAGTGCGGGTCGTAGGCGGGCGGGTTCGGCGCAAAGCTGCGGGCCGGGCCGTGCTCGTTGCCCTGGTCGACGGGCAAGATCACCATCTTGCCGGTGCCGCCGAGCTTTCCGTGCATCAGCATGCGGGCAAGGTTGGCCTTGGTGCCGGGATTGTCGCTTTCGTAGTTGGCAAGGATTTTGGCGACCTGACCGTTGATCCTCATCGCGGCATTCCTTCCTGGCGAGACGAGAGTTGCGACCCTTGTACCAAATCGGCGGGGCGCAGGCGAGGCTGTCCGCCGGTCCGCACCGCGCCTCTATGCTCTTGACATCTCCGCGATCGCAACATCCATCGATTTGGGCGAAACGATGATGAAGCCCTGAAACGGCGCATTCATTTCGAGGAGACGTGGTGCTCCCGAAGAAAGCGCCGGACGACAAACCCCAGCATGGCGCCGCCGGCGATGACCGCAAAGGCTGGTTGGTCATAGGGCTGGATCGTCGCAGGGCCTCAGCGCGGCGTCATACGCCTGGCGCAGCGTCTCGGCATCGGCAATAAGATGCGTCGCCAGGTCGATCTCGGGGGCGGGGCGCTGCTGAAGCGCCCGCACGCCCGTCGCGCCGGCGATCTCGGCGAGCCGCTCGCCAGCGTCGGCCCGACCGGTGAAGACGAGCGCCTCGGCCCCGGCGCGGATCGCGGCCATCGCGGCGCCGGCGTCGTCGCCGCAATCGAGGACGGCCGTGAATCGCGCCCGGGGCACAGCTTCGCGTACCGCCTCGACCAGCGCCGACCACCAGCCGGGTCCGGCGAAAACGCCGGCGTCGGGGGCGCTCAGCAATAGAATCGGGCGGTTGGCGTCGGCGGCGGCGCGCGC
>DASUIE010000229.1:0-16511 GCA_036273175.1 Allostellaceae bacterium | reverse complement strand
CGGCATCGAGGCCGAGATGCGCGCGATGCAGGCGCGGCACGACCGGCTGGCGCCGCTGTTTTCGGTCAAGCGCCTCTTCGTCCAGCGCCGCGCGGTCAAGGAGATCAAGGAGGATGCCGCCGCCGCGCTCGACGGCGCCGGGCTCGTCGCCGAGATCGAAGGGCTGATCGGGTCGGGGACTGAGGATATCGCGACCCGCGCCGGCATTCTCGCCTGGGAATTGCGCTATGCCGAGCGGGTCGCCGGGTGGCTCGACGACGAGGCGGCGAACGCGGCGGCGATCCAGGCGGCGCTGCGCTACGGCGCCTGGGCGACGCTGGCGCCGGCGGGACAGGAGCGGCACCGGCGGGGGCTTCTGTTCAAGGTGCCGCACCGGCTCGACATGAACCGGCTGGTGCCGGTCGAGACCATCGAGCGCGACGGGGTGACGATGCTGCGCCTGCCCGAGCACGATTGGCGGGCGCGCGACGGGTTTGCGCTGACCGATGCCGGCACCGATACGGCCGGCGCGCTCGACCAGGCGAATTACTGCATCTGGTGCCACAACCAGGGCAAGGACAGCTGCTCGACCGGGCTCAAGGAAAAGGACGGCGGGTTCAAGAAGAGCGTGTTCGGCGTGACCCTCGCCGGCTGCCCGCTCGACGAGAAGATTTCGGAGATGAACCTCGTCGAGGCGCGCGGCTACAGCCTCGGCGCGCTCGCCCTCGTCACGGTCGACAACCCGATGTGCGCGGCGACCGGCCACCGCATCTGCAACGACTGCATGAAGGCGTGCATCTATCAGCGCCAGGACCCGGTCGACATCCCGCAGATCGAGACGCGGGTGCTGAAGGACGTGCTGGCGCTGCCGTGGGGTTTCGAGATCTACAGCCTCCTGACCCGGTGGAACCCGCTCGATCTGCGCCGGCCGCTGCCGAAGCCGCCCTCGGGGTACAAGGTGCTGGCGGTCGGGCTCGGGCCGGCCGGGTTCACCCTCGCGCATCACCTGATCAATGACGGGCATTTCGTCGCCGCGATCGACGGGCTCAAGATCGAGCCGCTGCCGCCCGGCCTCGCCGGCGAGGGCTTCGAGCCGATCCGCGATGTCGCCGAGCTTTACGAGCGGCTCGACGAGCGCCGCATGGCCGGGTTCGGCGGGGTCGCCGAGTACGGCATCACGGTCCGCTGGGACAAGAATTTCCTCAAGCTGGTGCGGCTGCTGCTCGAGCGGCGCGCGCAGTTTTCGATGTATGGCGGCGTGCGTTTCGGCGGCACGGTGACGATCGACGACGCCTTTGCGATGGGGTTCGACCATATCGCGCTGTGCGCCGGCGCCGGGCGGCCGACCGTGATCCCGATGGAGAACGGGCTCGCGCTCGGGGTGCGCCAGGCCTCGGACTTCCTGATGGCGCTGCAGCTCACCGGCGCCGCGAAGACCGACAGCATCGCCAATCTCACCGTGCGGCTCCCGGTCGTGGTGATCGGTGGCGGGCTGACCGCGATCGACACCGCGACCGAGGCGCTCGCCTATTACCCGGTGCAGGTCGAGAAATTCCTCGCCCGCTACGAGGCGCTGTGCGGCGAGCGCGGCGCCGCGTCGGTGCGGGCCGAGTGGACCGCGCCCGAGGCCGACGCGGCCGACGAGTTCATCGCCCATGCCAAGGCGCTGCGCGCCGAGCGCGAGGCGGCCAAGAAGGAAGGCCGCGCCCCGCGTTTCGCGCCGATCCTCGACGGCTGGGGCGGGGTCACGATCGCCTATCGCCGCCGGCTGATCGACGCGCCGAGCTACACCCTCAACCACGAGGAGGTGGCGAAGGCGATGGAGGAGGGCATCCGCTTCGTCGAGGGGATGACGCCGGTCGCGGTCGAGGTCGACCCTTACGATCGCGCCACCGGGCTGAGGCTCAGCCGCGCGCCGAACGCGGGCGACGAGACCGTCGCCGAGGAGCTGGTGCTGCCGGCGCGGACGATCCTCGTCGCCGCCGGGACCCAGCCGAATACGGTGCTGGCGCGCGAGGACCCGGCGCATGTCACGCTCGACGGCCGCTATTTCCAGGCGCTCGACGAGGCCGGCAACAAGGTCTCGCCGCAGCGTGTCGCCAAACCGGACCAAACGCAGGTGCTTATGCATCTTGGGCCGGACGGCCGCGCGGTCAGCTTTTTCGGCGATCTTCATCCGAGCTTTGCCGGCAATGTCGTCAAGGCGATGGGCGGGGCGAAGCGCGGGTATCCGGTGGTCAGCCGAGTGCTGGCGCGGCGCGCGGCCGAAGGGCCGGCGCCCGAGGCGCTCAAGGCGCGGCTCGACTGCGAGCTGCGCGCGACCGTCCATGAGGTGATCCGGCTGACGCCGAAAATCGTCGAGGTCGTCGTGCGGGCGCCGATGGCCGCGCGGGCGTTCCAGCCGGGCCAGTTCTACCGGTTGCAGAATTACGAGACCTATGCCCAGCGCATCGACGGAACCACGCTGGCGATGGAGGGGCTGGCGCTGACCGGCGCGTGGATCGACCGGGAGCAAGGGCTGCTCTCGACGATCGTGCTGGAGATGGGCGGCTCGTCCGACCTCTGCGCGCTGCTCGAACCGGGCGAGCCGGTGATCCTGATGGGACCGACCGGCACCCCGACCGAGACTCCGGCCGGAGAGACCGTGCTGCTGGTTGGCGGCGGGCTCGGCAACGCGGTCTTGTTTTCGATCGGCGCGGCGCTCAGGGCGCAGGGGTCGCGGGTGCTCTATTTCGCCGGCTACAAGACCGTCGAGGACCGCTACAAAATCGCCGAGATCGAGCGCGCCGCCGATGCGGTCGTGTGGTGCTGCGACGAGGCCCCCGGCTTCGCGCCGACCCGGCCGCAGGACCGCGGGTTTGTCGGCAACATCGTCCAGGCGATCGAGGCTTATGGGGCCGGCGAGTTGGGCGACGCGCCGATCCCGCTCGCCGCGGTCGACCGCATCATCGCGATCGGCTCGGACGGGATGATGAAGGCGGTCGGCGAGGCCCGGCGCGCGCGGCTCAAGCCCTATTTCCGCCCGGGTCATCGGGCGATCGCGTCGATCAACTCGCCGATGCAGTGCATGATGAAGGAGATTTGCGCCCAGTGCCTGCAGCGGCACTACGACCCGGCGACCGGCACCGAGACGGTGGTGTTTTCCTGCGCCAACCAGGACCAGGAGCTCGACCAGGTCGATTTCCCGACGCTGCGTCGCCGGCTGTCGCAGAACGGCGCGCAGGAAAAGCTGACCAAGCTGTGGATCGACCGGTGCTTGAAGCATCTCGGCCGGAGGCAGGCGGTCGAGGCGGCGGAATAGCTCAGGCGAACGCGTCGAACACGCTGCGGATCGCGGTCCTCTGGTCGCCGTCGGCGGAGAGCGGCACCAGGCACGGGCTCGTGATACCGGCCTCGCGCCAGGCCTCCAGGCCTTCGCGTATCTTCGACGGCGGGCCGAAGAGGGTGACGTCGGAGAGCCAGCGGCCGGTCAGGCATTTCGGCACATCGTCGTTGCGGCCCTCGGCGAGCGCCTTCTCGATCCCGGCCATCTCCTCCTCGTATCCGGCTTCCTTCCAGTAGTTGCGGTAGTTCGGCATCAGCGTGTAGCCGCCGACCGTGCGCAGCAGCACCGCCTTCGCCTCGGCGATATCGTCGCTGATGCAGGTGCGGATGCGGTTGCCGATATAGAAATTCGGGTCGCGGCGCTTCTCGGGCGGGAGCGCGGCGAGCGAGGCGGCCATGTGGGAGCGGGCGCCGTTGGCGAAAATCATGCCGTCGCCGATCTCGCCGGCGAGCGCGATCATCCGCTTGCGCAAGGTCGCCAGGATGACCGGCGGGAGGCCGCCGACCTGTTCGCCATAGGCGCGAAACTTGGCGACGAAATCGCGCGTGTCGCCGAGCGGCTTCCCCGGCGTCACCCCCATCCGCACATGGGTCGGGCCGTGCGCGATGCCGATGCCGAAGCGGAACCGCCCGCCGGAGACCTCGTGGATATAGGCGGCGCTATGCGCGAAATCGTCGACCGTCTGCGCATAGATCGGGGCGATCGCGGTGGCGAACGGGATCGTCCCGGTGCCGAGCGCGAGCCCGACGCATTGCGACATGTTGCTGAACGAGCTCGATATCTGGATTTCGGCGAAGCCGCGCCGTTCGATCTCGCGCGCGGTGTCGAGCGTCGCGCGGCGCCGGCCCGGCTGGGCGATCAGGTTGAGGGCGGGGAGCGGTGCGGGCATGGTCTGTGTCCTCTTCTGCCGATGGTATAAAAGCGCGCCACGGAGGAACGCAGCAATGAAGACCAGCACCGACCGCATCCTGACGACCCATGTCGGCAGCCTGCCGCGACCCGCCGACCTGCTGACGCTGCTGGAGGCGAAGGAGACCGGCGCCGCCTACGACCCGGCCGCCTTCGAGGCCCGCGTGGCGAAGGCGGTCGACGACATCGTCGCGCGGCAGGTCGCTTCCGGGATCGACAGCGTCTCGGACGGCGAGCAGAGCAAGATCTCCTACACCTTTTATGTCCGCCACCGGCTCTCCGGGATCGGCGCGGCGGGCGGGGTCGAGATCGACAGGCCGCCGCAGACCGCGGCGCATCGCGACATCCTCGATCACCCCGACTTCATGGAGCGGCTGCGCGCCGCGCGGGGCGGCACCTCGTGGTTCGCCAGCGCGGCGGTGCCGTATTGCATCGGCCCGGTTGCCTACGAGAACCGCGCGCCGCTCGACACCGATCTGCAAAACCTCGCCGCCGCGGTCGCCGCGCGGCATCCCGGCGAGGCGTTCATGAACGCGGCCTCGCCCGGCGTTTTGACGAAATTCGTCCCCGACACCTTCTACAAAAACGAAGACGCCTATGTCGAAGCGCTCGCCGACGCGCTGCAGGCGGAATACGAGGCGATCCACAAGGCCGGGTTCATCCTGCAAATCGACGCCCCCGATCTCGGCTCGGCCCGGCACAACCAGTACCAGCATCTCTCCGACGACGAGTTTTTGCGCATCGCCGACCGCAACATCGACGCGGTCAACCACGCCACCCGCAACATCCCGCCCGAGCGGATGCGCATCCATATCTGCTGGGGCAATTACGAGGGGCCGCATACCCACGACATCCCGCTCGCCAAGATGATGGCGGCGCTCGTGAAAGCGCGGCCGCAGGCGGTGCTCTACGAGGCGGCGAACCCGCGCCATGCCCATGAGTGGGAGGATTTGCGCGGCGCCAAAATCCCCGACGACAAGATCATGATGCCGGGCTGCCTCGATTCGACGACCAATTTCGTCGAGCACCCGCGCCTCGTCGCCCAGCGCATCTGCCATGTCGCCGATGCGGTCGGGCGCGAGCGGGTTGTCGCCGGCGCCGATTGCGGCTTTGCCACCTTCGCCGCGCAGCGCAACATGGTGGCGCCGTCGGTGGTCTGGGCCAAGCTCGCGGCGCTCGCCGAAGGGGCCAGGATCGCGACCGACCGGCTGTGGGGAGGAACCCGGCGATGAAGCTTCGCAGCCTATTGATCGTCGCGGCCGCTCTGTTCGCGGCCTCCGTCGCGGGCAGGGCCGCCGACATGCCGTCGGTCGACCTGCCCAACCCCTACGCCAAGGGGGTTCGTTTCGGGGAGCTGCCGGCGAACCATCCGTGGGGCGGGGTCATCGCGGTCACCCCGGGGATCGACGGCAAGAGCATCTGGGCGTTCGAGCGCTGCGGCGGCAACTGCCTGAAATCGCCCGATGTGCCGGCGGTGCTGCATTTCGATCCGTCGGGCAAGCTGCTCGCCAGCTTTGGCGCCGGGATGTTCGTGTTTCCGCACGGGATCGCGCTCGACAAGCAGGGCAACGTCTATGTCGCGGACGGCGAGGGCAAGAACGGCAAGGGCGATGTCGTCGTCAAGTTCAGCCCCGAGGGCAAAGTACTGATGACGCTCGGCCATCCCGGGATGCCCGGCGAGGCCGACGGCTATTTCAACCGGCCGACCTCGGTCGCGGTCGCGCCCGACGGCACGATCTTTGTCGCCGACGGCCACGGGCCGGGGTCGAACGCGCGGGTCGTCAAGCTGTCGCCCGACGGCAAGGTGCTGAAAACCTGGGGCAAGGAGGGCAAGGGGCCGGGTGAGTTCGACGTGCCGCACGGGATCGCGCTCGATTCCCAAGGCCGGGTGTTTGTCGCCGACCGCTCCAACAGCCGCATCCAGATTTTCGACCAGGACGGCAAGTTCATCGCGCAATGGACCCAGTTCGGCCGGCCGAGCGCGGTCTTCATCGACAAGAACGACGTGCTTTACGTCGCCGACTCGCAGACCGAGGACAAGACCGGCTGCACCCCCGACCCCGGCTGCCGCCGCGGCATCCGCATCGGCAGCGCCAAGGACGGGACGGTCAAGTACTACATCCCGCGCGCCAACCCGGCCGACGACAAAGCGGGCGGCGAAGGCGTCGCGGCCGATGCCGACGGCAACATTTTCGGCGCCGAGAATGTCGGCAAGGGGCTGAGGAAATACGCGAAGCAGTAGAGTCGGCACGATCCGCCGCGCCGGCCCGACTGTGGGCCGGCTTCGTGGCGATGAGCATCGGCATGTTCATGGCGGTGCTCGACATCCAGATCGTCGCGAGCTCGCTGCCCGAGATCCAGTCCGCCTTCGCGATCCCGCTCGACCGGCTCGGCTGGGTGCAGACCGCCTATCTCTCGGCGGAGATCGTGGCGATCCCGCTGACCGGCTGGATCACCCGCACGCTCTCGACCCGGCTAGCCTTTGTCGTCGCCGTTTGCGGCTTTACCGCGGCGAGCGCCGCTTGCGCGGCATCGGCCGGGTTCTGGTGGCTGATCCCGGCGCGGGCGGTGCAGGGTTTCTTCGGCGGCTTTCTGATCCCGCTCGTCTTCTCGGCCGTGTTCCTGATGTTCGAGGACGGGCCTGTGCGGATACGGGCGACGATGATCGGCGGGATCATGGCGATGCTGGCGCCGACCCTCGGCCCGACCGCCGGCGGGTTCATCACCGACCGCTACTCCTGGCACTGGTTGTTCCTGATCAACGTGCCGCCGGGAATTATAGTGGCGGTCGTCGCGTGGTGGGCGGTCGATATCGACCGGCCCCAGCGCGGAAGCCGCATCGACCTCGCCGCCGCGCCGCTGCTGGCGGTGTTTCTCGCAGCGTTGCAGGTCGTACTGAGCGAGGCGCCCAGGCGCGGCTGGTCGAGCCCGATCATGATTGCTCTCCTGGCGCTCTGCCTCGGCAGCGGCGCGGCGGCACTCAGGCGCTGCCTGGGCCATCCCGTACCGCTGGTGCCGCTTTCGGCGTTCCGTCGGCGCGAGTTCGCGGTGGGTTGCGGGTTCAGTTTTGTCCTCGGCGCCGGGCTCTACGGGGCCACCTACATCCTGCCGCTTTATCTCGGCGTTGTCCGCCACCACGATCCGTTCGAGATCGGGCTGATAATGATGGTGACCGGTGCGGCCCAGCTCGTGGCCGCACCGGTCGCGACCTTGCTGGAGCGGCGCAGCGATTCCCGCCTCTTGGCCGGATGCGGCTACGCCCTGCTCGCCGCCGGGCTGATCGGGAACGGCTTTATGCAGCCCGCCGACGATTTCTGGGCGCTGGCTTGGCAGCAGGCCGCGCGCGGCGTCGCGTTCATGTTCTGCCTGCTGCCGACGACGTCCCTGGCCCTCGGCGGCTTTGCCCCGGACGAGGTCGCGACCGCGAGCGGCCTGTTCAACCTGATGCGTAATCTCGGCGGAGCGATCGGCCTCGCGGTCGTCGACACGTTGATCGAGCAGCGCGTGCCGGCCCATGTGGCGGCATTGGGGGCGCGACTCCAGGCCGGCGCCCGCGATGCGGCGCAATTCGTCGGACTGCCGCTCGACAGCTTTACCGGCCACCCGCTCGGGCCGATCGACGAGGCGACCCGCGAGCAAGTCGCCCCGCTGGTCGAGCATGCCGGGCTGACCCTCGCCCTTAATGAGGCTTGGCTCGTGCTTGGCGGGCTCGCGGCGCTCGGTATGCTGCTCGCCCTCGTCCCGACGGGCGGCGAGCAGGATGCCGCTACCCCTTGACCGCGCCCGAGGTGAGGCCGGCGACGTAGTGCTCGACAAAGAACGAATAGATGATCGCGACCGGCACTGAGCCTAAGAGCGCCGCGGCCATCAGCTGGCCCCAATAAAACACGTCGCCGCGGATCAGCTCGGAGATGACGCCGACCGGCACGGTGCGCACCGAGGTCTTGGTCAGGAAGATCAGCGCGTAGAGAAACTCGTTCTGCGCCAGGGTAAAGGCGAAGATCCCCGCCGAGATGAAGCCCGGGACGCAGAGCGGCAGGAAGATGCGCCGCATCGTCTGCAGCCGGCTGGCGCCGTCGATGCGCGCGGCCTCCTCGAGCTCCATCGGCACGGTCTTGAAATAGCCGAGCAGCAGCCAGGCGCAAAACGGCACCAGCATCGTCGGGTAGGTCAGGATTACCGAGGTCAGCGTGTTGCCGAGGTTGAGCCGGTTGATCACGTCGGCGAGCGGGATGAAGAGAAGCGGCTGCGGCACCAGGTAGATCGCCGCGACCCCGATCGCGATCAGCCCGGCGCCGGGGAAATTGATCCGCGCCAGCGGGTAGGCGAGCATCGTGCCGAGCACCAGCGAGATCGCCGTCGAGATCACCGCGACCAGCATCGTGTTCCAGGTCCACAGCATAAAGCTCGTCGTCGACAGCAGATCGACATAGTGCTTCAGCGTCGGCGCGTGGACGATCAGCGGGTTGGCGCGCGCGTTGTAAAGCTCGGAATTCGGTTTGATCGAGGTGATCGCCATCCAATAGAACGGCAGCAGCGCGATCGCGAGAAAGAAGAGCACCGGCAGCCAAACGCGGATCGTGTGCTGGATCCGCCCGTGCCCGGTGATCATGTCTCTTTCTTCCGCAGGTAGAGCGCGATCGCGATGATCAAGAGCGCGAGGGCCGGCAGCATCGTCAGCGCGACCGAGGCGCCCAGCCCAAGCTGGCCCGCCCCCATCCCGATATCGAAGGCGTAGGTCGCGAGGAGGTTGGTCGCGTTCTGCGGCCCGCCATGGGTCAATACGTAGACGAGCTGGAAATCGGCGAAGGTGAAGATTACCGAGAACAGCGTCACGATCAGGATGATCGGCTGCAGGATCGGCAGGGTCACATAGCGAAAGCGCTGCCACCCGCTGGCGCCGTCGATCGTCGCCGCCTCGTAAAGCTCGACCGGCACGGTCTGCAGCCCGGCGAGGAGGGTGATGCCGTAGAACGGCAGGCCGCGCCAGGTATTGATCATGATGATCGAGAACATCGCCAGGATCGGGTTGCCGAGCCAAGACGGGCCGGGCTTCGGCACGCCGAGCTGAAACAGCACGCGATTGACGACGCTGAACGCGGGGTCGAGCATCCACATGAAGGCAACCGTGCTCAGCACAGTCGGCACGATGAACGGCAGCAGCATCAGCGCCCGGATCACGTTCTTCATCCGGAACTGCTGGTTCATCGCCAGCGCGAGGCCGAGGCCGCCGATCATCTTCAGCACGGTCGCGACGCCGGTGTAGATGAAGGTGTTGCGGACGACCTGCCAGAACACCGCGTCGTGCGCGTCGTGGATGAAGTTCTTGAGCCCGGCGAAGGTCCCGGTATGGGCTACCATCCGGTCCTCGAGGCTCAAGGCGATGCCGTAAAAGAACGGGTACCCGACCAGCGCCACCAGGAACAGGATCGGCGGCGCCATCATCAGCCAGCTGAAGACGGGCGCGCGGTCGAACCATTCCCCGAGCGAGAAGGGCCGGCGCGGCCGCCGGCCGATCGCGACGATGGGCTCGGTGCGGATTGCCATCGGCGGTCGGCCGCCTAGGCCGACTTGTAGATTTCTTTAAGCTGCGCCTCGGCGTTCTTGATCGCGTCCTTGCTCGAGGTGCCGGTCGCCGCCTTGGCGAACATGTCGACGACGACGTATTTGGCGACCGCCTCGGCGAGCCGGCGATCCGGCGGGGCCGGCCATCCGGGCAGGTGCGCCGTCGCCATCGCGTCGCGGTAGGGCTTGTTGCGCGGCTCGACATCCCACATCGGCGCCTTGTCGTAGCCGTGCAGGACCGGCTGGTAATAGCTGTCGGCCGAGGCCAGCCAGGCACCCTGCTGCTTCTCGTCGCTCAGCCATTTCAGGAAGTCGTACGCCTCCTTTTTCGCCGGCGAGAAATTGAAGACGCCGTGGCTGATCGAATTCATCAGGTGAAAGCGGCCCTTCGGCCCCTGCGGGTTTTGCGACTGCTCGGTGACCTTGGCGATGTCGGGGAAATCGCGCTTGGCCAGCCACAGGATGCTCTCGGCGTTGTTGGTGCAGGAAATCTGTTCCGACATCCAGGCCTTGTTGTTGCTGACATCGGTCCAGGAGAGGCAGTCCTCCAGCACGCAATCCTTGAAGAACTTGCGGACGAAATCGAGCGCGGCCGCCGTTTCGGACGAGTCGATCGAGACGGTCTTTCCGTCCTTCTCGACCTCGTGCCCGCCATACGACCACAACAGCGGGTAGATCCAGCCGTGATTGTCACCGAAGCCATGGCCGAGCTCGAAGCCGAACGGATGATCCTTTGCCTTGAGCTTCTTGCCGACCTCGTAAAGCTCTTCCCAGGTCTCGGGAAACTTCGTGACGCCGACCTCCTTGAACCAGTCGGTGCGCCAGTTCATCAGCTGGCCGATGTTGCAGAAGGGCACGGCCTTCCACTTGCCGTCGACCATGCCGGCTTCCTTGCCGACGTCGTACCAGCCGCCCTGCTTCTTGCCGATGTCCTCGCAGATCTCGCTGACGTCCATCAGCTTGTCCTGGTAGAGGAACGGGAAGAGCAGCGCGAGCATCGACACATCGGCGCCCGAGCCGGTCTCGATCACGGTGTTGTCGCGGGCGGGCAGGCTGCCGACGCTGGTGATCTCGTAAGTGACCTTGATGCCGGTCTCTTTTTCGTATGCCGGCGCCAGCGTCTTTTGCATGTACTCGTCGAAGGTTTTAATAAACGAGCTCTCATGCAGCAGGGTAATCGACTTCGCCTGGGCGCGCGCTTGCCAAGGGGAGAGCGCCGCGCCGGCCGCGCCGAATGCGGCAATCTTCAAAACCTCTCGACGCGATGTCGTCGCCATTGGTGTCGCCCCCCTCGTTCTCCGCCGGAGTCTGCCCGGCCTCTCGTTTCAGTGGGGCATCGTATTGCTTTTCTTGGCAAGCTGAAAGATGTCGCGGCCCGCTCACCGCGATGTGACCGGGGGTTGCGGCGGGTGCCGGCCGGGTATGTCGCGTGGCCTCTGGATTGCGCGCGCGCACCCGCGTAAGAATCAACCATCCGGCGAGGTACCGCCCTCGGTGGATCCCTTAAAACCCAGGCAGGTGACCCATGCGCCAAGTACTTTATGCTCTGCCTCTGCTGCTCGCGGCCACGCTTCAGCCGGCCGCCGCACAAGACGCCAAGCAGGATTTCACCCTGGTCAACAAAACCGGCTATGAGTTGAAGGAAGTCTACGTCTCGCCGAGCAAGGCGGGGGACTGGCAGGAAGACGTGCTCGGTCAGGACACGCTCGATGACGGCCAGCGGGTCAATATCCACTTCAACGCGCGCACCCGCACCTGCAAATGGGACCTCAAGGTCGTCTATACCGAGGACGGGTCGAGCGCGGTGTGGAGCGACATCAATTTGTGCGAGGTCGAGAAGATCACGATCCATTACGACCGCAAGCGCGACGTGACGCGGGCGACCTTCGACTAGCCGTCGCTATCGTCCGTCGAGCACCCGGTCGACCATCGCCTGGGCGGCGCCGAGATAGTTCGCCGGGTCGGTCAAGGCCCCGATCTTCTCGGCGCCGAGCTCGCTGGCGATCGACGGGGTTTCGAGCAGGATATCGGCGAGCGGGCGGTCGCTCTTGAGCGCCTCCTGGCAGGCGTCGTAGACGAGGTCGTGCGCCTCGTTCCGGCCGATTACCGGGGCGAGCCCCATCATCACGGCCTCGGATACGATGAGCCCGTGCGTGAGGCCGAGGTTTTTTTCCATCCCGCCGGCATCGACGATCAGCCCGGCGGCGAGGAAAGCGCTCTGGTGCAGCGCCCCGGCGGCATAGCCGAACGCCTCGGGCACCGCGATCCATTCGAGGTGCCAGGCCGCCGCGGTGCGCTCGAAGCTCGACAGCATCCCGTCGAGCGCGAGGCCGGCCTGCTGCCGCAGCGCGCGGGCGCAGGCGATGACGACCCCGCACGAGATCGGGTTGCGCTTTTGCGGCATCGTCGAGCTGGCGCCGCGCCCGGAGACGAACGGCTCGGCCGCCTCGCCGTATTCGGTCGCCGACATCAGCATCACATCGTCGGCGATCTTGCCGAGGCTGCCGCCGACGAGGGCCAGAAACTGCACGGTCTCGACGATCGTGTCGCGGGCGACGTGCCAGGTGATCGGCGGCTCGCCGAGGCCGAGCTCGCGGGCGAGCTCGCGCCGCGACGCGGTCGCTTCCTCGCCGCTGCCGAGCGAGGCGAGCGTGCCGACCGCCCCGCCGAATTCGACGACGAGGACGCGCGGGCGCAATTCGGCGAGGCGCTGGGCGTGGCGGTCGAGCATGCCCAGCCACACCGCCGCCTTGTAGCCGAAGGTGATCGGCAGCGCCTGTTGCAGAAAGGTGCGGCCCGGCATCGGCGTGTCGCGGTGCTTGCGGGCAAGCGCGGCAAGACTCTTCCGCGTCTCGTTGAGCTCGGCTTCGATCAGCGCGAGCCCGGCGCGGATTTGCAGCACCGCGGCGCTGTCCATGATGTCCTGGGTCGTCGCGCCCCAATGCAGCCAGCGCCCCGCCTCGCCGGCCCGGTCGGCGAGCTGGCGCACCAGCGGGAGGATCGGAAACCCGACCGTGCCGGTTTCGCGCTTGAGCCGCGCCATGTCGAGCCGGTCCGGATGGGCGGCCAGCGTCTCCGCCGCCTGCGAGATCGCGGCCGCCGCCTCGCGCGGGACGATGCCGAGGCGGGACTGCGCCCGCGCCAGCGCCGCCTCGACCTCGATGCAGCGCGACAGAAACGCGGGCTCGCCGAAAACGGCGCGCATCGCCTCGGTGCCGAACAGATCGCCGAACAGGGTCGATTGGAGGACGCCGATCGTCATGCCCGGGTCAACGCTGCGGGTCGAGACCGATCCAGCCGCGGGCCGACAATCGCTCCACCCCCGGAAAGCGGGCCTTGTAGGCCATCTTCGGACTCTCGGCGATCCAATAGCCCAGGTAAACATGGGGCAGGCTGCGGCGGCGCGACTCGTCGACCAGCCACAGGATGCTCCAGGTGCCGAGGCTGTGCCGGGCGCGCGCGGGGTCGAAATAGCTGTAGACCGCCGAAATCCCGTCATCGAGCCGATCGACCAGCGCGGCGGCGGCGAGCGACCCGTCGGCGTCGCGGAACTCGGCGATCGCGGTGACGACGGGGCTGTCCTCGACCATGTTGCGGTAGTCGCGAAAGCTCATCGCGGCCATGTCGCTGTCGCGGTGCCGCGAGCGCTGATAGGCGGTGAAGAGCTGGTACTGCTCCGGCGTCGCCCGGGGCGGGGCCAGCCGGCCGGTGAGGTCGCGGTTCAGGTTGCGGACCCGCCGGGTCGAGCGGGTGTCGGCGTAGCGCTCCACCGCGATGCGCACCGGAATGCAGGAATTGCAGGCGCGGCAGGCGGGGCGATAGGCGAAATGGTGGCTGCGGCGAAAACCGGCCCGCGACAGATGGTCGTAAACCACGCTGGCGTCGCGGCCGCAGGGCAATTCGACGATCAGCTTGCGCTCGATCCGCCCGGGCACGTAGGGACACGGGGCCGAGGCGGTGGCGAAAAACTGCTGCGGCGGGTCGAGCAATTCCGCGCCGGGCCGCGGCACCCTGGTATCGCCCGACCCGATCTCCATTCCGTCCCCCAAGCCTGCGCGCCGGGCCAGAATGACAGACGGTTTCGCGCCAGACAATTAGCCTGTGCCGATGCTTGCCGATCACGGGAACGTGATCGATAGTGGATCAATCACATCGGGAGAAGCCCGTGGCCGCTTACATCATCGCCGAGATCGAGGTTCAGGACCCGACCGAGTACGACAAGTACCGTCCGCTCGCGGGGGCCACGGTCGCCAAATATGGCGGCAGGTTCGCCAGCCGCGGCGGCAAGGTCGAGATACTCGAGGGCGGCGGCGAGCCCCAGCGCGTCGTCGTGATCGAGTTCGCCGACATGGCGGCGGCAAAGCGCTGGTACAATTCGCCCGAGTATCAGGAGGCGCTGAAGATCCGGCTCGCCGCGTCGAAGGGGCGGGTGATGCTGGTGGAGGGTTAGGCGCGCCGGCGCAGCGCCGCCAGCGAGCTGGCCTGGATCGCCAGCGCGACCGCCGTCGCCGTGGTAAACCCGATGGCGATTCCGAAGCGCTCGAGGGTTACCGCCAGCACCGCGAAAAAGGCGGTAAAGGCGTAGAGCCCGGTCAGCAATCCGCGCAGCACCTGGATGCCCGCCGCCGGGCCGCGCGCTTGGTGGCTGAAAGCGGCAAGCACGGCGGCGAAGACCGGGTAGGTGGCGAAGAGGCCGCTGAGGCGCGGTCCGAAGGCCGGCGCGGCGGTGGTCACCCCGATCACCAGCGCGGTCGCGACCGCCATCCGGGCCGGGATGTCCCAGCGCGGGATCGACGGCACCGCGAGCCCGCCGCCCGGGATGCGGGGCATCGACAGCAGCGCCACGGTCAGCGCGGCGGCGACCGCCAGCGCCAAGGGCCAGAGCGGCAGCGCGGTCCAGGCAAACAGCGCCACCCCGGCGAAATAGGCGGCGCTCGCCACCGCGAGGGCCGGGGGCCAGCCGCCGCGCTTGGCGAGCCGGCCATAGGCGATGCAGAACCCGGCCTCGGCCGCCGCGCCGGCGAGACAGCCGAGCCCGGCCGCGGCGGCAAAGCCCGTGCCCTGGTCGAGGGCGAGAAAGAAGCACACCGGGCCGGATGTCAGCGGCAGTCCGACGATCCAGCCGCCGACCGCCTCGCCCCAGCGCCGGCTCGCCAGGCTCGCGGCGAGGATCAGCGACGGCGTTACGACGAGTTTGAGCGGGAGGGTATTCATGGCTTTGCGAGAGACTAGCGTTGCGATGGCGGCGCTAAAGCGGCAATTTGCCGCCCGGTGCGGCCGGGGCCGGGATTTGGGGCAATGCGATACGTCAATCGAGTGCTGCAGCCGGACGAGACGGTCGTGCTCCAATCGCGCATGCACCCGATCATCTACCTTTCCGCGCTGTGGTATCTGATCTTCGCGGCGGCGCTGTTTGTCGCCTCGTTCAAATTCGGCGTCGAGATCGCGACGATCCTCGAAGTGGCGGCGCTGATCTTCGCGCTGTTCGCCTTTGCCGCCTGGGTGCGCGCGGCGATCCGGCAAGTCACGACCGAGCTGGCGGTGACCGACCGCAGGGTCATCTACAAATCCGGCCTGCTCGCGCGGCACACGCTGGAGATGAACCGCAGCAAGGTCGAAAGCGTCGATGTCGACCAGTCGCTGCTGGGCCGCTTGCTCGGCTTCGGGACGATCGTCGTCCGCGGCACCGGCGGCAGCCTGGAGCCGATTCGCCTGATCCGCGACCCGCTGCACTTCCGGAGCTGCATCACCGCTGGCTGAGCGCGCCGCCGCGCGCGGCATGATACAATCGGGCGATGCGCGGCGGGGTTGCGGCAGAACGGCTCGGCAGCGGCGTTCCAGCGCCGGGCCGCGGCGCGCCCCGCTCGATCGGGCTCAGCGCGGTGATCATCGCCGCGACGACGCACGAACCCCGCGTTCTGACGATCCGCATGGGGCCGGACGAAGCGCTGCCGTCGGGTCCGCTCGAAGCCGAGCACCGCACGCTGGAGATCGGGCTGCGGACCTGGGTCGAGCGCCAGACCAGCGAGCGGCTCGGCTATGTCGAACAGCTCTATACCTTCGGCGACCGCGACCGGGTTGCCGCCGGCGGGCTCGTCGTCGCCTACCTCGCGCTGGTCCGCGAGGCCGCGTCCTCGGACGTGGCGGACGCGGCCTGGCAGAGCTGGTACCGCTATTTCCCGTGGGAGGATTGGCGCGACGGCCGGCCGGCGCTGCTGGCGCCGATCGAGGCGCGTCTCGCCGGCTGGGCAACGGGCACGCGGCTGCGCGAGGAGCGGGTCGAGCTCGCGTTCGGGTTGCGGGCGGCGGCGTGGAACGAGGAGCTGGTGCTCGAACGCTACGAGCTGCTGTACGAGGCGGGGATCGTCGCCGAGGCCGCGCGCGACCTCGGCCGCGCCGCGGACGGCGATGCCGGGGTCGCGATGGCGGTCGATCACCGCCGCATCCTCGCCACGGCGATCGGGCGGCTGCGCGGCAAGATCAAATACCGGCCGGTCGTGTTCGAGCTGATGCCGCCCGCGTTTACGCTGCTCCAGCTTCAGCGCACGGTCGAGGCGCTGTCCGGCGTGCGCCTGCACAAGCAGAATTTCCGTCGTCTCGTCGAGCAGCAGGGGCTCGTCGAGGAAACCGGCGCGATGAGCGCGGCGACCGGCGGCCGTCCGGCGCGGCTCGTGCGTTTCCGCCGCGAAGTGCTCCTTGAGCGGCCGGCGCCGGGGTTGCGGTTGCGGGCGGG
>DASUIE010000228.1:0-24377 GCA_036273175.1 Allostellaceae bacterium | reverse complement strand
GCGGCCCCGATGCGACGCTGCACCAGCCACGCCGCCGCCTCGGCGCTTTTGGCCGGGAGCTGGAAGCGGGCGATGCCGACATCGTTCCAGGCGATCCCGCAAAACCCGGCGGCGGTGTCGAAGACGAAATAGCGGTTCATGCTGCTCGACATGCGCCGGCCGGGCGGCGATTTCAATCCGCGGATTGCTGTTTCACCCGCGCCCATATTTCTTGTGGAAATGCGGCAGCACCTCCTTGCCCATCAGCTCCAGCACCTTCGTCACCTTCCACGATTCCATCCCCGGCCAGCTCGCGCGGAAGATGAAGTAGTTGGCGTCGAGCGTGGCGATGCGCTGCTCGAGCTGCTCGATGACGTCGGCCGGGCTGCCGAGGATGAAGCGGTCCTTGGCGAGATCGTCGAACGAGACGCGGAAACTTTCCTCGCCGGGGAGCGCCTTGTCCTGGCCCCAGGCGGCGTAGGCGGCGTATTTGCCTTCGAGATAGGGGCCGGCGGTCGCCACCGCCTCCTCGCGCGTCGGGGCGACGTGGAGCTCGAGGATCATCGGGCGCGCGGCGGGAATGCCGTGGCCGGCGGCGGCGAGCGCCTCCTTGTAGAGCCCCCATTGCCGCGCGATCGTCGGCAGCGCGGCGTGCGGGTTGATGAACCACGGATAGCCGAGCCGCCCGGTGCGCTTGACCGCGGCATCGGCGTTGGCGGCGATCCAGATCGGCGGAAACGGCTTTTGCACCGGGCGGATTGTCGAGGTCGCGTCGCGCAGATTGAAGAAGCGGCCCTGATGGGTGATGTCGTCCTCGCTCCACAGCCGCTTGATCAGGTTGAGCCCTTCGAGCATCCGCGGCACGCGGTCCGAGACGTTGAGCCCGAAGGCCTGGAACTCCTCCTCGCGGTAGCCGATGCCGACGCCGAACACGACCCGCCCCTCGGACATCACGTCGAGCGAGGCGATCTCCTCGGCGATCTGGACCGGGTTGAGCATCGCCAGCAGCGTCACCGCGAGGACCAAATCCATCTTGCCGCTATCGGCGGCGAGCCGCGCCAGGAGCGGCAGGTTCTGGATCGCGATATAGGGCGGCGACACGTAATGGTGCCCCGCGGCGATCGCGTCGAACCCGACATCGCGGGCGACGATCGTCTGCTGCACGCATTGGCGGAAGCGGACGACCGGGTCGTCGGCGCGCGGCTGCTGCGAATTGACGAAAAGGCCGAACTTCATCGGGCGCCCCTCGTAAAAAATAACACGGCGAACTCTTTGATATTACGAGATTTCGCTTGGTTAAGCAGGAGGAATTTCGCCCGGTCGGACAGGAGGAAGGCGAAACAGGAGATAGACGAAGCAGGAGGTGGAGAGTTCATGCTGGGCGACCTCGATCGCTTGCCGTGCGGTTGCATGGGCACCTTATGGACCAGAAGTATGTTCCTATTATGTTCCCGATCACAATTTCTTGGTCATCACATAGCGGTTGAACCCGGGCGGGTCGCAGGTCAGCGCGGCGGCGGTCTCGAAGCCCTGTTTCAGGTAGAACCCCTGCGCCTGGATTTCGAGCGTGTTGAGGGTGATGCGCGTGCACCCACGGCGGCGGGCCTCCGCCTCGGCCATCGCAATGAGGCGGCTGCCGAGCCGGTAGCGGCGCAGATCCTCGGGGAGGAAGACCCGCTCGATGGAAAGCTGGCCGAGATAGCTGCCGCCGTAGATGCCGCCGAGGATTTTTCCGCTCTCGGAATCTTTGACGAAAATCGCCAGACGCTTGTAGTCGTCATAGCCGGCCCGGCTGGTGTTGTAGGCGCGGAGGCCGTCGCCGATGACGGCCAATTCCTCGGGCGTCGCCGTATCGGTCAGGACGATGTTCGGTTCGGACATTTGAGGGCTCGTCAGATTGGGGGACGGCGCACCGGCTGCGTTGCCTCGAAGGCGCGGGCGGCGCGCAGCACGCGGCGGTCGGCGTAAAGCGGGCCGACGATCTGCAGGCCGATCGGCAATCCGGCCGCCGTCAGCCCGCACGGCACGGTCGCGGCCGGCTGGCGCGTCATGTTGAACGGGTAGGAGAACGGCGACCAGTCGATCCAATGCTGCTCATGCGCCGGGTCGTTGAGGTCCTGGGCGACGGGCAGGGCCGGGACCGGCATCATCGGAGTGAGCAGCAAGTCGTAGCGCTGGTGGAACTCGGCCATCGTCTTGCCGAGCGCGGTGCGGGCGAGATCGGCGGCGAGGTAGTCGGTGGCGCTGATCGTCGCGCCGGCCTCGGCGACGGCGCGGAAGCCGGGGTCGCATTCGCCCCAGCGCTCGCGCGGGAAATTGCCGATGACCCGCGCCGCGCCAGCGCCCCACAGCGCGATCAGCGCTTCGCGCGGCGAGGGGAAGACCTCGCGCACCTCCTCGACCGTCGCGCCGAGGCCCTCGAATTGTTTAACGGCGGCGGCGACCGCGGCGGCAATCTCGGGGTCGACGCGGGCATAGCCGAGATCGGGGCTGAAGGCGACGCGCATCCCCTTGACCCCATCCTCGATGCCGGCGCGGAAATCGGCATCGGGCGGCGGCAGCGCGTAGGGATCGCGCGGGTCCGTGCGTCCCATCGTGTTCAGCATCAGCGCCGCGTCGCCGACCGTGCGCGCGAGCGGCCCGACATTGGAGAGGAGACCCATCGGCGACGGCGGATGCGCCGGCACCCGGCCGAAGGTCGCCTTGATCCCGAAGATGCCCGAAAAGCACGACGGGATGCGGATCGAGCCGGCCCCGTCGCTGCCGACATGCAAGGGCGCGATCCCGGCCGCGCAGGCCGCCGCGGCGCCGGCGCTGCTGCCGCCGGGGGTGCGGTCGAGGTTCCACGGGTTGCGGGTGATGCCGGTGAGCGGGCTGTCGCCGAGCGCCTTCCAGCCGAATTCGGGGCTGGTGGTCTTGCCGAGAATGACCGCGCCGTCTTCCTTGAGGCGCGCGACCGCCGGGCCGTCCTCGGTATCGGGCGCATCCGAAACGAGGCGCGAGCCGCGCCGCATCGGGAAGCCGCGCATCATCACCAGATCCTTGATCGTCACCGGCACGCCGTCGAGCTCGCTCAGCGGATTCCCGGTCCGGTACCGCCGCTCGGCGGCGCGGGCCGCGGCGAGGGCGCCGTCGCGGTCGACGACCGTGAAGGCGTTGAGCTTGGGTTCGAGCGCGTCGAGCCTCGTGAGGAGGCTTTGGGTTACCTCGACCGGCGACAATTCCTTGCGGCGATACCCCGCACCGAGATCGTGAGCCGAGAGATAGGCGATTTCGTCGTCGCGCGGCATTCCCCCTCCGCCGGATTGGAGACCGGACCCCGACTATCGGCCAATCTCGCCCGGCTGCCTAGCCTCGGGAGGCCGCTTGCGGGGCGCGGGGCGGCGCGCGTAAGGTCGCGGCAAAACGGGGGGCACGAAGGGCCGCATGTTCGCCTATATCGTCCGGCGCATCCTGGCGACGATACCGGTCATGGCGGTGGTCGGCATCTTTGTGTTCGGCCTCCTCTACCTGAGCCCTGGGGACCCCGCCGCGATCATCGCCGGCGACACCGCCACCCCCGCCGAAATCGCCCGCATCCACGCCCAGCTCGGGCTCGACCGCCCGTTCTATATCCAGTTCGGCGACTGGGTGTGGCGCCTCGCGCACGGCGATCTCGGCATCTCGATCTTCACCAATCTGCCGGTCATCCACCTGATCGCGCAGCGGGTCGAGCCGACCATCGCGCTGAGCGTCTCGACCCTGATCGTCACGATCGCGGTGGCGATCCCGATGGGGGTGATCGCGGCATGGAAGGTCGGGACCTGGATCGACCGCGCGGTGATGGTCTTCGCCGTGCTGGGGTTCTCGGTGCCGGTATTCGTGCTCGCCTATATCCTGATCTACGTATTTTCGATCGCGACCGACCTGTTGCCGGTCCAGGGCTATGTCAGTCCCAGCGCCGGGATAAGACCGTTCCTGTCGCATCTGGTGATGCCGAGCATCGCGCTCGGCGCGGTCTATGCGGCGCTGGTCGCGCGCATCACGCGGGCGAGCATGCTCGACGTGCTGGCGCAGGATTATGTGCGCACCGCCCAGGCCAAGGGGCTCGGCAGCCCGCAGGTGCTGATCGGCCACGCGCTGAAGAACGCCGCGGTGCCGATCGCGACGATCATCGGGATCGGCGTCGCGCTGTTGATCAGCGGGGTCGTGGTGACCGAGACGGTGTTCGCGATCCCGGGGCTCGGTCGGCTCACGGTCGATGCAATCCTGCGGCGCGACTACCCGATCATCCAGGGCATCATCCTCATTTTCTCGGGCATCTATGTGCTGATCAACCTGCTGGTCGATTTGAGCTATACGCTGCTCGACCCGCGCATTCGATACTAGCGGCATGAGCATCGCCCAAACCGACCTCCCGCTCGCCGGCGTGCCGCCGGTACCGCGCCAGGGCGTGTGGCGCACGGTCAAGCGGCATCCGACGATCGTGGTCGGCGGCGGGCTCCTGCTGATCATGATGGCGATGGCGGTGTTCGCGCCGTGGCTCGGCACCGTGGACCCGCAGGCCCTGTCGCCGCTCAACCGGCTCAAATGGCCGTCGGCGACGCATTGGTTCGGCACCGACATGCTCGGCCGCGACGTCTATAGCCGCACGATCTACGGTGCGCGCGTGTCGCTGGCGATCGGGCTCTCGGTCGCGGTGTTCAGCACCGGGCTGGGCCTCGCGATCGGCGTCGTCGCCGGGTTCAGCCGCTGGGTCGACGCGTTCGTCATGCGGATCATGGACGGGCTGATGTCGATCCCGGCGGTGCTGATCGCGATCGCCCTGATGGCGCTGGGCCGGGCGAGCATGTCGAACGTGATCTTCGCGATCACGGTCGCCGAGGTGCCGCGGGTGACGCGCCTCGTGCGCGGGATCGTCCTCGGCCTGCGCGAGCAGCCCTTTGTCGAGGCGGCGCTGGCGAGCGGGACCGGTTTCTTCCGCATCCTGTGGCGGCATATCGTGCCCAACACGCTGACCCCGGTGCTGGTCAACGGCACCTTTATCGCCGCCTCGGCGATGATCACCGAGGCGATCCTGTCGTTTCTCGGCGCCGGCACCCCGCCGCAAATCCCGAGCTGGGGCAACATCATGGCCGAGGGGCGGGTGCTGTTTCAGGTCGCCTATTACATCGTGCTGTTCCCCGGGATCATGCTGTCGCTGGCGGTGCTGGCGATCAACCTGCTCGGCGACGGGTTGCGCGACGCGCTCGACCCCCGCCTCTCCCGCCGCATGTGACCGGGACGATGCCGGCGGCGCTGCTCGAGGTCGACGAACTCAAGACCTGGTTCTTCACCCGCGACGGCATCGTCCGCGCGGTCGACGGCGTGTCGCTGCACGTGATGCCCGGCGAGACCCTGGCGATCGTCGGCGAGAGCGGGTGCGGCAAGAGCGTCACCGCGCTGTCGGTGCTGCGGCTGGTGCCGTCGCCGCCGGGGCGCATCGTCTCGGGCCATATCCGCTTTGCCGGGCGCGACCTGTTGGCGCTCAGCGAGGCCCAGATGCGCGACGTGCGCGGCAACGACATCTCGATGATCTTCCAGGAGCCGATGACCTCGCTCAACCCGGTGCTGACGGTCGGACGGCAGATTGCCGAGACGCTGACGCTGCACCAGGGGCTCGACCGCAAGGCGGCGCTCGACCGGGCCGAGGAGATGCTGCGCCTCGTCCACATCCCCGAGCCGCGCCGGCGCATCGGCCAGTACCCGCACCAGCTCTCGGGCGGGATGCGCCAGCGGGTGATGATCGCGATGGCGCTCGCCTGCAACCCGAAGCTCTTGATCGCCGACGAGCCGACCACCGCGCTCGACGTGACGATCCAGGCGCAGATCCTCGACCTGATGCGCGAGCTGAAGGACAAGATCGACGCGGCGATCGTGCTGATCACCCACGATCTCGGGGTCGTCGCCGAGATGGCGCAGCGCGTCGTCGTCATGTATGCCGGCAGGAAGGCCGAGGAGGCGCCGGTCGGCCCGCTGTTCCGCCGGCCGCTGCACCCCTATACCAGGGGGCTGCTCGCCTCGATCCCGCATCTCGGCGCGACACTCGCCGAGGAGGAGGCCGGGCGCCTCACGGAAATCCCCGGCACCGTACCGTCGCTGCGCGAGCCGATCCCCGGCTGCCCGTTTGCCGCGCGCTGCGACTTCGCCACCGATATCTGCCACCGCGAACCGCCCGCCTTCGAGGAGAAGGAACCGGGCCATTTCGCCGCCTGCTTCCATTCCGACCGCGTGGCGGAGGCGTGAGCGCGGCGATGACAAAACCGCGGCGCGATGCTATATCAGGGGCAACCGGGGAAGGTTCGCATCCCTCCCCCGGCGCCCTGGTGCTCTAGAAGCGGATTTTGATCGTGATCGCGATCCGCTTCCATCCGAGGGCCAGGAGGAGACGGAACTGCATATCACATCTCCTCCTTGCCGGCGGGACCATCCCGCCGGCAAGGTAGAAGATACATGAACCAGCTCAACTCAACCGCGCCTCTCCTCTCCGTCAAGGGGCTGGTCAAGCATTTCCCGGTCAAGAAGGGGCTGCTGCAGACGACGGTCGGCCAGGTGCACGCGGTCGACGGCATCTCGTTCGACATCGGCGCCGGCGAGACGCTGGGGCTCGTCGGCGAAAGCGGGTGCGGCAAGTCGACCGCGGGCAAGGCGATCCTCAAGCTGATCGAGCCGACGGCGGGCGAGGTGCGGCTCAACGGCGAGCGGATCGACGGGCTGAGCCGCGCCGAGATGCGGCCCTATCGCCGGCAGCTCCAGGTCGTGTTCCAGGACCCGTATTCGTCGCTGAACCCGCGCCTGTCGGTGCGCAACATCATCGCCGAGCCCCTACGCAATTACGGCGTGTCGAGCGGCGCGGAGCTCGACGACCGGGTCAAGGAGCTGGCCGGCAAGGTGGGATTGCGCGAAGAGGCGCTCGACCGCTATCCGCACGAATTCTCCGGCGGGCAGCGCCAGCGCATCGGCATCGCCCGCGCCCTCGCGCTGAACCCGAGCCTGATCATCTGCGACGAGCCGGTCTCGGCGCTCGACGTCTCGGTGCAGGCGCAGGTGATCAACCTGCTCGCCGATTTGCAGCGCGACCTCGGCCTGTCCTACCTGTTCATCGCGCACGATATCGCCGTCGTCGAGCATATCAGCCACCGCGTCGCGGTGATGTATCTCGGCAAGGTGGTCGAGCTGGCGCCCAAGAAAGCGCTCTTCCGCCAGCCGATGCACCCCTATACCGAAGCGCTCTTATCGGCGGTGCCGGTGCCCGAGCCGGGCGCGGAGAAGAAGCGCATCATCCTCAAGGGCGACGTGCCGAGCCCGATCGACCCGCCGTCCGGCTGCCGCTTTCACACGCGCTGCCCCTACGCCTTCGACCGCTGCACCGCCGAGGAGCCGAAGATGCTGGAGGTGGCGCCCGGGCACTTCGCCGCGTGCCACCTCCGGGAGGCGATGGCTACCGAAACCCGCGCCCCGCCGGGGCGGTGACCGCGGCGTAGACCAGGTGCCGCGACAGGTAGCGGTAGCGGAGGCGCTGGTCGGGGGCCTGCATCATCAGCACGGTGACCATCCGCTCGCGTGGATCGATCCAGAAATAGGTGCCGTGGACGCCGCCCCAGAAGAATTCGCCGACCGAGCCCGGCACCGGCGACATCCCCGGCGCCGTCCGCACGCAGAAGCCGAGGCCGAAGCCGTAACCCATCTCCGGCACCGGGGCGAGCGCGCCGAAGCGCGGTCGCGTCGTCTCGCCGTACTGGCAGCCGGGCGGGAGATGATCGGACGCCATGTGGGCGATCGATTTCGGCGCCAGCAGCCGCGTGCCGTCGAGCGCGCCGCCGTTGAGGAGCATCTGGCTGAAGCGCAGATAGTCGCGCGCGGTCGAGACGATCCCGCCGCCGCCCGAGGCCCAGGCGACCGGCTGCGACGGGTCGCGCATCGGCGGGCGCTGGCCGGTCGCCGGGTCGGTCTGCGGCTGGGCGATCCGCGCGGCCTTGCCGACCGCGTCGAAGCCGGTATCGGCCATGCCGAGCGGCGCGGCGATGCGGTCGTGGATATGCGCGGCCAGATCCTGCCCGGACGCGATCTCGACGACCCGGCCGAGCTCATCGGTCGACATGCTGTATTCCCAGGTCGTCCCCGGCTCGAACATCAGCGGCAGGCGCGCGAGCTTGCCGGCGAGATCGGCGTTGGTCTGCCCGTCGTCCATCAGCTTGGCGTCGCGCCACAGCATCTGCACCGGCGAGTCGCCGAATTGGGCGTAGGTGAGGCCCGAGGTGTGGCGCATCAGGTCTTGCACGGTCATCGGGCGCCGGACCGGCCGCCGCTCGACGCCGACGGTCAGCGCGCCGAACTCGGGGATGTACTCGGCGACCGGGGCGCCGAGGTCGAGCCGCCCCTCCTCGGCCAGCATCATCGCCGCGACCGAGACCATCGGCTTGGTCATCGAGGCGATGCGGAAGATCGAGTCGAGGCCCATCGCCGCCCCGGCCTCGCGGTCGCGGTAGCCGATCGCCTCGGCATAGCCGACCCGGCCGCCGCGGGCGACGACCAGGATCGCGCCGGGGATCGCCCGTGCCGCGACATCGCGCTCGATCGCGGCGGTGGCGCGGGCGAGCCGCTCCGACGACAGGCCGACCTCCTCCGGGCGCTCGGCCCGCGGCAAACCCAGATCGATCATTCGATGCCTCCCTCGCTAGATGGCGCCAGCCTGTTTCAGATCGGCGATCTCGGCCGCGGATAGCCCGAGCCAGCCGCCGTAGACCTCATTGTTGTACTGGCCGGGCTTGGCGCTCGGACGCAGCGGCACCTTGTCCATCCCGTGCAGCCGCAGCGGCGAGTTCGGCACGGTGATCGGGCCGAGCTCCGGGTGGTCGATCTCCTCGAGCATGCCGCGCTCGTGCATATGCGGGTCGGCCATGATCTCGGGCGCGGTGCGCACCGGAGCGGCGGGGATGCGGCCCGCCTTGCAGCGGGCGAAGATTTCCATCTTGGGCAGGGTGCGGGTCCACTCGGCGACCACCGCGTCGGTCTCGTCCATATGGGCGACGCGGTCGGCATTGGTCTTGAAGCGCGGGTCGTCGCCGAGCTCCTCGCGGCCCATCGCCTTGATCAGGTTTTGCCAATGCCCTTCGGTGACGACATGGATCGCGACGTGGCCGTCGCTCGCCGGGTAGACGTTGTACGGCGTCGAGGAGAGCCCGGCCTGACGGTTGCCGGTGCGCGGCGGCGCCTTTCCGGTGCGGTGGTAGTATTCCATGCTCGCGGCGAGGCTCGAATACACGGTCTCCTGCATCGCGATCTCGCAGAGCGTGCCCCGGCCGCTGACAGTGCGCTCGTAAAGCGCGGTCATCACGGCGGCGTAGAGATGGATGCCGCCCATGAAGTCGACGACGGTCGGACCGGCCTTCATCGGCGGGCCGTCGGGCGCGCCGGTGACGCTCATGATCCCGGAGGCGGCCTGGATCGTCAGGTCCATCGCGAGGTTGTCGCGGTCGGGACCGGTGATGCCGAAGCCGCTGCCGGTGGCGTAGATGAGGCGGGGGTTGAGCGGGTGCAAAACGCTCCAGCCGACGCCGAGATCGTCCATCGTCCCCGGCGAGAAGTTTTCCAGCAGCACGTCGGCCCGCTTCGCCATCTCGAACAACAGGGCGCGGCCGCGCTCGTGCTTGAGGTTGAGGGTCACGGTCCGCTTGTTCTGGTTGAGCATCGCGAAGGGCAGCGTCGCGAATTTGCCCGGCGCGGCGCGGCGGCGCAGCGGCTCGCCCTGCGGCGGCTCGATCTTGATCACATCGGCGCCGGCCTTGGCCATCAGCAGGGTCGCGTACGGGCCCTGATAGATCTGCCCGAAATCGAGCACGGTGATGCCGGCGAGCGGCAGGCGCGGCAGGTCGGCGTCGGGCATCGGCGAGGGCGCTCCGAGAACTGGTGTGGCGGTAAATCTTGCGCCGAGCCGGGGAGCCCGCGCAAGCCGCCCCGCTTCACCGAAAGTTATGGTTTCCCGCCTATCCGATGGGGCGCCCCCTCGTCGGAGAACCCCGTTGCCGGACCTCGCCCGCCTTTTGCTGCTCGCGGCCATGGCCGGCGCGGCACCCCTGTTGACGGCGGCGGGCCGGGCGGCGGAGACGCCCCGGCTGACCCTCACGGCAAGCGGCTTCTCGGAGCTTCCCGGCTGGTCGGACGACCGGGTCGCCGCGGCGCTGCCGCCCTTTCTCAAATCGTGCGCGCGGCTGACCCGGCCGAGGGAAGCGCCGCTCGACCCCAGCGCGACCGACGCCGATTTCGGCCGCGTCGAGGATTGGCGGGAGCTGTGCCGAACCGCGGCGATGCTGCCGCCCGATGACGATGCCAAGGCGCGCGCCTTTTTCGAGGCCAATTTCCAGCCGGCGCTGGCCGGCAATGCCGGCGACAGCCAGGGGCTCTTCACCGGGTATTACGAGCCCAACTTCACCGCCTCGCGGCGCCGGACCGGTCCGTTCCAGACCCCGGTCTACCGGCGGCCCGCCGACCTGGTTCCCGGCCACCCCTACCTGACGCGCGCGCAGATCGACGACGGCGCGCTGAAGGGCAAGGGACTGGAGCTGATGTGGCTGAAAAGCCCGGACGATTTCTACGTCCTGCAGACGCAGGGCGCGGCCCGCATCCAGTTGACCGACGGCAGCACGGTGCGCCTCGTCTACGACGCCAATAACGGCCTCAAGCCCGTCAATATCGAGAAGATATTGTTCGACCGGAACGTGATCCCGCCGGCGCTGTTCTCGCAGGTCAACGTGCGCGCGTGGATGCAGACCCACCCGGCCGAGGCCGAGGCGCTGCGGCGGCAGAACCCCGAATTCATCTTCTTCCGCGAGCATGACGGCGCCGGACCGATCGGCGCGCAGGGCGCGGTGCTGACACCCGAGCGCAGCCTCGCGGTCGACCGCCGGTTCGTGCCGCTCGGCGTGCCGCTATGGCTCGCCGCGCAAGACAAGTACCGCCCGGTTACGCTGCGCCGGCTCGTCGTCGCGCAGGACACCGGCGACGGCATCGAGGGCCCGGTGCGCGGCGATTTCTACTGGGGCAGCGGCGCCGACGCGGTGCGCCGGGGCGGCGATTTCTACGCCACCGGGCAGTACTACCTGCTGCTGCCGAAAGCCGTCGCGCGGCGGCTGCTCGCGGCGAACTAATCCGCCGCCTGGCGTTCGCGATGCATGCGGGCGACCATGTTGTGGTAGCGGCGCGGCGTGAGGTGGCGCTCGAGAAAGAATGTCTCCATCTCGCCCTTCCCCTTGATTTCCATCGGCTCGCGCGGCTCGAAGCGGAACTCGTTGCCGAGAAGCTCGCGGGTTCGCGCCGACACGGCGATCCGCTCGACCTCGCCATATTTTTCCATGCGGCTCGCGGTGTTCACCGTGTCGCCCCAGATGTCGTAGACGAGCTTGTTCCTGCCGATGACCCCGGCGACGAGAGGGCCGCTATTGATGCCGATGCGGATATGCAGCGGACGCCCGATGACACCCAGAGCGAGGCTGGCGACACGGGTCGCGGCGCGCATGCCGAGCCCCATCTCGGCGATTGCGGCAGCATGGTCGGGACGAGGTTCGAGCACGCCCGCCGCCACCATATAACCGTCGCCGATCGTCTTGATCTTTTCGAGGCCGAGCCGCTCGGCGAGGATGTCGAAGCGCGAAAAGAGCACGTCGAGCACGTCGAGGACTTCCTCCGGCGCGAGCCGGTCCGAGAGTTCGGTGAACCCGGCGAGGTCGGAAAAAAGGATCGTCGCCTCGCCCACCCGGTCGGCGATCAGCGATTCGCCCGACCGTATGCGCTGGACGATCGGAGGCGGGAGCGTGTGATAGAGCATCTCCTCGGAGCGCTCCTTCTCCGCTTCGAGATCGGTATAGAGCCGGTGGAGCTGCCGGCTGGCGAGGTTGACGTTTTCCGCCAGCCCGCCGATCTCGTCGCGGTTCCTTACCTCGACGCGGCCGGTGAAGTCGCCCGCGGCGATCTGGCTGAGCCGGCCTCCGACCGATTTCAGCGGACCGACGACAAAGGTCGAGATCGTGTGCGCCAGGTACAACCCGAACAAGGTGGCGGCGACCAGAAAGGCGATCAGCCGCTGGCGCGAGGTGCGATAGGTCGCGCGCGCCGCGTCGGTCGCCTGGGCCATCTCGGCTTCGGCTTTTTCGACAAGGCCGTCGATCATCTCCGAGAGCCGAGCCGCCGCCGCCTGGCCGTACTCGGTCTGCAACGCTCCCGCCAGGTCGATGTCGCCGGCCCGTATCAGCGCCAGCTCCCGGTTGGCGATATCGAAGAATTCCTGCTGCGCGCGCCGTAGCGCGGCGACCGCCGCGACATCCTCGCCGGGCAGCGCCGGGAGGTCGGGAATGCGGTGCCCGAGGCGCTCGACCATACGGGTCGTCGCGTCCCCCATGGTCCCCGGCATCCACAGCCCGGAGGAAAGCGCGATCATCGCCGCGTGGCTGGCGTGCTCGACCTGCCTGTAGGCATCGATCCGCGCCTCGGTCTGGATCAGCGCTTCGCTGCGCTCGTTCTCGTCGGACAGCAGGGAAAGTCCGGTCAGTCCGAGCAGGACGACCAGCAGCACCATCTCCAGAAAGGCGACGACCAGCTTGAGCTCGAGCCGGATCGGAAGGCGGGCGATGGTGTCGGTGACGGGGCGATTGAGGCGGGCGATCAGCCGCCCAAGGTTCAAGACCGCGCTCCCCGCCGCAGCGCCCGGCCCGGCCGCTCGCCGGTCGGCTTTCCGTCCCGCCAGACCGGCCTGCCGTTGACGAAGACATGCGCGATCCCGGCGGCGGGCCGCATCGGCTCCGCGAAATCGGCCCGGTCGATCACCGTGTCCGGGTCGAAGACGCAGAGATCGGCATAGGCGCCCGGCGCCACCCGGCCGCGCCCGGCAAGCCGAAAGCGGGCGGCGGACAGCCCGGTCATCTTGCGCACCGCGGTTTCGAGGCTGAACAGCCCCAACTCGCGGCAATAATGGCCGAGCACGCGCGGGAACGTGCCCCAGAGCCGCGGATGCGGGTGGCTGTCATGCGGCAGCCCGTCGGACCCCACCATCGAATGGGCGAAGCTCAGCACCCGCCGCACATCGGCCTCGTCCATCATGAAATAGATCGCGCCGGCGGGCTGCAGCCGCTCGGCCGCCTCGGCGAGGCCGACGCCCCATTCGGCGGCGATCTCGGCAAGCTCGCGGCCGGCGCATTCGGGCCTCGCCTTCGACCAGGTGATCAGCACCTTGAGCGAATCCTCGATGCGCTGGACCCGGAGCACGGTCGAGGAGGCGATATAGGGATAGACGTCGAGCCCGACCTCCTGCCCGGCCATCGCCGCCTCGATTTTCGGCAGCGTCTCGGCGGTACGGCCGAAATTGGCGACGCCGGTGGTCTTGTGGTGCGAGATGACCACCGGCACGCCGGCATCGCGGCCGATCGCGAAGCTCTCGTCGAGGCTGTCGAGCACATGCTCGGCCTCGTCGCGCATATGCGTCGTGTAAAGCGCGCCGGCCGGTTTGAGGAGCGCGGCGAGCGCGGCGATCTCGCTCGGCGGGGCGTGAAAGGCCGGGGCATAGAAGAGCCCGGTCGAGAGGCCGACCGCGCCGGCGTCGAGCGCCTCCCGCAGCCGCTCCCTCATGCGGCCGATCTCGGCCTCGGTCGCCGGCCGGTCGAGCGCCGGCATCGCGCCGACACGAAGGCTCGAATGCCCGACCAGACACGCCGCGTTGAGCGCGGCCGGCGCCTGGTCCAGTGCGGCCAGGTAGGCGGCAAAGGTCGGGTAGCCGTAATCCACCCAGCCGCCGATCAGGTCGAGCGGCGGCGGCGGGTCGTGGTCGATCGTCAGCGGCGCGAGGCTGACGCCGCAATTCCCGGTGACGACCGTCGTCACCCCTTGGCTCGCCTTCATCGCCATCTCGGGCGTCGCCAGCAGCGCGCGGTCGTCATGCGTGTGCACATCGATAAAGCCGGGCGCGACGACGAGGCCGGAGACGTCGATCTCGCGCGCGCCGGCGGTCTTCGAGACATCGCCGACCGCCTCGATGCGGTCGCCCGACACCGCCACGTCGCCGCGAAAACGCGGCGCCCCGGTGCCGTCGATCACGGTGCCGTTGCGCAGGATCAAGTCGGCCAAATCCCATTCCTCCCGGTAGCATTTTCGGCCTCGGCCGAAGCGTAACCGCGCGAAATTAACGCGACCTCAACGCCGCCACAAAGCCATCGGCTTCGAGCGGCGGCCGCGATGTTCGCGTGATCGGCGCGATCCGGTTCACCGGCTGGTATCTCGATCGGGTAAAGTCGAAGAACGCGTGATCGCGAAGTTAGCCGAGCGCCTCGACATGCGGGAAAAACCCGATCTCGTCGATATTCGCCATCACGCAGAAGCCGAATTTCACGGGGAGGCATTCCTTCTCCCGCGCCACGGTGCGGCAAGCGCCATCGAGCTCGCTTTGTTCGTCGGCGGCGAGCGCCCGATTATCATCTTCGAGAGATGTTTCCACTATCGCCGCTCTCCCAGCGGCTCCTTGCGCAGGAAGTTGAAGTCGCAGCCGCGGTCGGCCTGGAGGATTTCGCGGCGGTAGAGCTGGGCGTAGCCGCGCGGCGGGACCGGCGGGGCGGAGGTCGGGCGGCGGGCCAGCTCGGCGGGATCGACCAGAAGGTCGATGCGGCGGTTTTGCACCGAGAGGCGGATGCGGTCGCCGTCGCGGACCTGGGCGAGCGGGCCGCCGGAGGCCGCGTCCGGGGTGACGTGCAGGACGATCGAGCCGTAGGCGGTGCCGCTCATTCGCGCGTCGGAGATGCGGACCATGTCCTTGACCCCGGCGCGGGCGAGCTTTTGCGGGATCGGCAGGTACCCGGCCTCGGGCATGCCGGAGGGCGAGAGCGGCCCGGCATTCTGCAGCACCAGGAAATCGTCTGGCGTCACGTCGAGATCGGGGCTGTCGATGCGCGCCGAGAGGTCCTCGAGCGAGGTGAAAACGACGGCGCGGCCCTCCTTCTCGAACAGCTTGGGATCGGCGGCCGAGCGCTTGAAGATCGCCCCCTTTGGCGCGAGCGAGCCGAACAGCGCGACCAGCCCGCCATAGGGCAACAGCGGCTCGGCGAGCGGCTTGACCACCTCGCGGTCGACCGGGCCGGCGGGCCGCGCCAGGCGCTCGCCGAGCGTCTCGCCGGCGACGGTCCGGCAGTCGAGGTGGAGCAGCGGCTGCAATTCGCGCAGCACCGCGCCGATGCCGCCCGCGGCGAACAAATCCTCCATGTAATGCGGCCCGGTCGGCTTAAGATCGACCAGCACCGGGGTCTCGTCGCTGATCGCGTTGAGCCGGTTGAGGTCGATATCGACCCCGGCGCGGCCGGCGACCGCGGTCAGGTGCAGCACGGCGTTGGTCGAGCCGCCGATCGCCATCAGCACGCGCAAGGCGTTCTCGACCGATTTCGCCGTGACGATCTTGTCCGGCGTCAGCTTTTCGGCGGCGAGGCGCATCGCCGCGCGGCCGGTGGCCTCGCCGGCGCGCAGCCGGTCGGCGTGAACGGCGGGGATCGCCGCGGTGCCGGGCAGGATCATGCCGAGCGCCTCGGCGATCGAGGCCATCGTGCTCGCCGTGCCCATCACCGCGCAAGTGCCGGCGGTGGTCGCGAGGTTGCCCTCGATCTCGCTGATCTCGGCGTCGTCGACCTCGCCGGCCCGGTATTTCGCCCAAAAGCGCCGGCAATCGGTGCAGGCGCCCAATCGCTCGCCGTGCCAGCGCGAGGTCATCATCGGGCCGGCGACGAGGTTGATCGCCGGGCGGTTGGCCGAAATCGCGCCCATCAGCTGAGCCGGCACGGTCTTGTCGCAGCCGCCGACCAGCACGACCGCGTCCATCGGCTGGGCGCGGACCATCTCCTCGGTATCCATCGCCATCAGGTTGCGGAACATCAGGCTGGTCGGGTTGAGAAACACCTCGCCGAGCGAGACGGTCGGAAACTCCAGCGGCAAGCCGCCCGCCGCCAGGACGCCGCGCTTCACCGCGTCGATCAGCTCGGGAAAATGGCGGTGGCAATTGTTGAAGCCGGAAAAGGTGTTGGCGATGCCGATCACCGGCTTCGCCAAAAGCTCGGTCGAGTACCCCATCGAGCGGGCGAAGGAGCGGCGCAGGTAGAGCGCGAAATCGGGATCGCCGTAATTGGTCAGGCCTACGCTGAGGCCGTGCTTGGTATCGCTCATGGAATCCCTCGTCAAACCGATGGCCCCGTTATAGCGGCAACCATCCGCGGCGTCCCGCGTTGACCGGCCAGAGCCGGGGGACGCAGAAGCACATGAACCGCGCGCAGATTCTGACGATCGTCATTCTCGTCGTGATGGTCGCCCTGTTCCTGTGGGAGAAGTGGCGCTTCGACATCGTCGCGCTGATGGCGCTGATGGCCGCGGTCGCGGCGGGCATCGTCCCGGCGCACAAGGCGTTTTCCGGCTTCGCCAACCCGGTGCTGCCGCTGATCGCCGCGGCGCTGATCGTCTCGGCCGCGATCGGCCAGTCGGGCGCGATCGAGATCCTGGTGCGGCGGCTCGCCCCGCTGATGAAGTCGCGCGACCTCCAGGTCGGGGTGCTGGTCGGCTGCGTCGTGCTGCTCTCGGCTTTCGTCAAGAATATCGGGGCGCTGGCGATCTTCATCCCGGCGGCGGTGCAGGTGGCGCGGCGCAACAACCGCTCGCCGTCGGAATTCCTGATGCCGCTCTCCTTCGCCTCGCTGCTGGGCGGGTCGATGACCCTGGTCGGAACCTCGCCCAACATCCTCGCCGCGAGCGTGCGCGAGCAGCTCGGCGGGGAGCCCTTTCACATGTTCGACTTTACCCCGGTCGGAGCCGGCATCGCGCTGGTCGGCGCGGTTTTCCTCGCCTTCGGCTGGCGGCTGATCCCACGCGGACTGAGGGGCTCGGCCGGCGAATCGGCGTTCCGCATCGAGGATTACACCGCCGAGATGCGGGTCGCCGAGGGCTCGGCCTATATCGGCCATACGGTGCGCGAGGTCGAGCGTCTGTCGGGCAACGAAATCTCGATCACCGCGATCATCCGCGAGCGGGGCGGGCGGCAGGTGCCGGGCGGCGGGTGGCGGCTTTACGGCGGCGACGTGCTGGTGGTCGAGGCCGATCCGCAGGCGCTCGAACTGATCGCGCGCGACGGCAAGCTGGAGATGGTCGGCGGCGACGAGCCCCCCGCCCCAGCTCCGGGCGCGGCCAAGGAGCCGCCAAAGCGCAAGCCGCGCACCAGAACCCGCAGCAAGGCCGCGGCCTCGCGGGCGACTCGCAAGACCGCCCCGAAGGAAGAGGAAACTCCCGGCGATGCGCAGCCGAATCGCCTCGCCGTGATCGAGGCGATCGTCGGCATCGGCTCGGTGCTGATCGGCCATTCGGCGTCGGAATTGCGGCTGCGCGAGCGCTATGGCGTCAACGTGCTGGCGGTCGCGCGCGGCGGGCGGCGGACCAGCGCGCGGATGCGGCGGGCGCGGTTTCGCTATGGCGACGCGATCGTGCTGCAGGGCGACGCCGAGCGCATCTTCGAGATCGTCGCCAGCATCGGCTGCCTGCCGCTCGCCGAGCGCGAGCTGAAGCTCGGCCGCCCGCGGCGCCTGTGGCTGCCGCTGCTGATCCTGGCGGCAGCGATGGTGGTGACGGGGTTCGAGTGGATACCGGTCGAGATCGCCTTCGTCGCCGCCGCGCTGATCCTGGTCCTGACCCGGCTGGTGTCGCTCGACGAGGCCTATGGCGCGATCGACTGGCCGATCCTGATTCTGCTCGGCTCGCTGATCCCGATCGGCGAGGCGGTCAAGACCACCGGCACCGCCGACCTGATCGCCGGTGTCCTGTCGGGCGTCGCCGCGCATGTCCCGGCCTTCGCCGTGATCGCGGCGGTTCTGGCGGTGACGATGCTGGCGACGCCGGTGCTGCATCACGCCGCGGCGGTGCTGGTGATGGGTCCGATCGCCGCGAGCCTCGCCAAGCTGCTCGGCTATCACATCGATCCGTTTCTGATGGCGGTCGCGGTCGGCGCCGGCTCGGATTTTCTGTCGCCGATCGGGCACCAATCGAACACGCTGGTGATGGGGCCAGGCGGGTATCGATTCGGCGATTACTGGAAACTGGGCCTGCCGCTATCTATTCTGGTGATCGTACTCGGCACGCCGCTGATCATCCTGGTCTGGCCGTTGCAGTGAGATGAACATCGTCAAAGGAAATCAATAAGTAATACCATCGTCATCTTCGCCTCTGAGTTTCCATTGATAAAATCTTTTCGCTCCCCACATGCTTGAGGGGGAATTGTCGGTACTTTTTCGCGTTAACGGGCATAGCGCAGAAAGGCGCGGTCCGGGCGTAACAACTGAGGGTGGGTGGAATGACAAAGCCAAAGCGAGGCCGCTCGACGGCAGCGATCGACGACCATGTCGGCGCGCGCATCCGCGAACGGCGTATCATGCTGGGGCTGACCCAGCAGCAGCTGGCCGAGATGATCGGTGTCACCTACCAGCAGGCGCACAAATACGAGCGCGGGATCAATCGCGTCTCGGCGGGTCGTCTCTATGAGATCGCGCGCGTGCTCAACGCGCCGGTCATGTATTTCTACGAGGGCTTGGGGCAGGAAGCGCCGCAGCCCGCGACCCCGCACCAGCGCATGCTGCTGGAAATCGCGCGCAATTTCGCCGAGATCCAGAACGAAAAGCACCAGGAGGCGGTCAGCCAGCTCGCCCGCGCGCTAGCCGGGCGCTGACCAGGGTTTCTCCCGCTCATCCAGGCCGGCCGTTGCGCTTCAGGGCCGGGTGAGCGGGCGGACCCCAGATTTCGCCAGCCTACCCCCGGAAACCGGGGTCCAGCTTTTCGACGAGACGCAAGAGGGCCGGCCATTCGCGCTGGCCCCCAAGGCGCGGCGTGTTTCCCGAATTGGCGAATTGCGCCGCCTGACGCTCGCAGGTCTCGACCGGCGGCATGACGATCTTGGCGCCGGACGCGGCGGCGGCCTGGATTTTGAGCTGGGCCTCGGCCGAGCGCTCGAAATGATAGGTCAGCGAGAACGCCTCGGCGACGTTGCGCCCGGTCGCCAGGAGGCCATGGTTGCGCAGCACCAGCACCGGATGCGGGCCGATCGATTGCTGCAGCCGCTCGCGCTCGTCGAGATCGAGCGAGACGCCTTCGTAATCGTGGTAGCCCAGCCGGTTGTAAAACCGCATCGCCCATTGCGACAGCGGCAGCAGCCCCTCTTCGAGCGCGCCGACGGCGATATCGGCCTCGGTATGGGTGTGGATCACGCAATTGACGTCGGGGCGGCCGAGATAGATCGCGCTGTGGATCACGAACCCGGCATAGTTGGGCTCGTATTCCGACGGCTCGACCTGGTTGCCGTCGACATCGATCTTGATCAGGTTCGAGGCGGTGATCTCGTCGAACATCAGCCCCATCGGGTTGATCAGGAACTGGTCGGTCGTGCCCGGAACCCGCGCCGAATTATGGGTGAGGATCAGATCGTCCCACTTGAAATGGGCGATCAGCCGGTAAGCGGCGGCGAGATCGACCCGCACCTGCCATTCCTCGGGCGCGATGTGGGCCGGGCGGGTCGTGAGGGCTTCGATGGTGTCCATGCGCGGTGTTCTCCTTCGCTTCACGGTGTGCGGCGGACGCGAACGCCTCGATCGGCCGCCACGATTACCGCCCCGGCGACATCCCCCAAATTGACGTCATCGATCACGCTTTGCGCAAGCGACAAATACGCATCCAACCCCTCCTCGCCGGATCGAAAGAGAATGATCCCGGCATGCGTCCCCGGCGGCCGGCGGCGGCGATCCGCCAATTCCTTGTCCGCCGTCACAAGCCAGCGGCCTTCGGCTTGGACACGCTGCCACAACTCGCGATCCACCATCCCGCGCCAGCCTTGATCAACGACGGTAACGGCGTCGTATCCGTGCCGGGAAAACAGCTCGGCGACCTCGTCAGGCAGGTTCTCGTCGACCTTTAACCGGACGGCCACTATTCGGCGTCGACCTCGTCATGCGCCGGGATCGCGGTCGCTTCCGCGGCCAGGGCCGAAGCAAACCTTAGCGCCGCCGTCACATCCTCGATCGTCAATTGCGGCCACGACTGGAGGATGCGTTCCGGGGCGTATCCCTCGGCGATGGTGCCGACGATCACGCTCGCCGGCACGCGCGTGCCCTTGATGCACGGTTTGCCGTGATGGATTCGCGGGTCGATCGAGATGCGGTCGCGCCAGTTCATCCCGGCACTCTATCACGCGGGAGCGAAGCACGGCACCGGCGGGCCGCCGTCCGATGGCTTGAACACGACCTTGACCTTCTGGCCGATCCGGATGCCGTCGAGATCGCAATCGACGATGTTGGTCATCATCGTCGGTCCCTCGGCCAGGGTCACATAGGCGATCGCGTAAGGCTCCGGCGCGCCGCGGCGCATCACGCTGTAGGTGTAGATCACCCCATCGCCCGAGGCTTGCTGCCACGCCGTCCGGTCGCTGAAGCAGAACGGACAGTTGGCGCGGGGGTAGAAATGCGGCTCGCCGCAGGCGTTGCACTTCTTGTAGAGCAGCTTGCCGTCGGCGGCGGCTTCCCAATAGGGCTTGGTTTCGAGGTTGGGCAGCGGCGCCGGAATCTTGCGGTCGGCCATCGTCTTTACTCCCGTTCCATGATGACGGTGGCGGCGCCGTGGCGCGTGCCGAGCGAACCGCCGGTGCCGTGCGCCAGCGCAACATCGCAATTCGGCACCTGCACCTTGGGATGCGCCTCGCCGCGCAGCTGGCGCACCGCCTCGAGCACCTTGGTAAGCCCGCCGCGGTTCGACGGGTGGTTGTTGCAGAGCCCGCCGCCATCGGTGTTGAACGGCAGCTTGCCGGTGCCCGAGATCAGGTTGCCGTCGGAAACGAACTTGCCGCCCTGCCCCTTCTCGCAAAAGCCGAGGTCCTCGATCTGCATCACGACGGTGATCGTGAAGCTGTCGTAGATCGAGGCGTATTTGATATCGGCGGGCTTGACCCCGGCCTCCGCGAACGCCGCGGGACCCGAGACCACGGCGCCCGAATAGGTGAGGTCGAGCTTGCCGCCGTTCTGGTTCTTCGGCGCCTCGCCGCAGCCGATCACCTTGACCAGCGGCCGCTTCAGGCTTTTCGCGATCTCGGGCTTGGCGAGGACGATCGCGCCGCCGCCGTCGCTGATGACGCAGCAATCGAGCCGGTGCAGCGGGTCGGCGATCATCGGCGAATTCACCACGTCCTCGACTGTGACCACGTCGCGCAGCATCGCGTGCTCGTTGTATTGCGCGTGGTGCGAGGCGGCGACCTTGACCCAGGCGAGCTGCTCGCTGGTGGTGCCGAACTGGTGCATGTGACGCATCGCGCACATCGCGTACATGTTGGCCGTCGCCGGCCCGTAGGGCATCTCGAACTGGGTCTCGGCCATCTGCGCCGGCGGCGTGCGGGTCGCGGTGCCGGTCGCCTGGCCGCCCGAGCGCGGCTGACCGGCCAGCGTGATCAGCGCGATGTTGCACTTCCCCGCGGCGATCGCCTCGGCCGCGTGCCCGACCTGGAGCAGGTACGACGAGCCGCCGGTATCGGTCGAATCCCAGTGACGCAGCCTGAGCCCGAGATAATCGATCATCGACAGCGCGCCGAGACCGGACATATCGCCGGCGGCGCAGAAATAGCCGTCGATGTCGTTCTTGGTAATCCCGGCATCCTCGATCGCGCCCTTGGCGCATTCCGCGTGAAGCTGGAACAGCGTCTTGTCCGGCGCGTTGCGCGTCGGATGCTCATGGATGCCGATGATGTACGATTTTCCCTTGATGCTCATCGCGAGCCGACCTTCGCTTGTGTCCGGCGCGATGGGATACCGTCGCGGCGCGGCGGTCAATCCCCCGTGCCGGCGATCTCGGCGATTTCCGCGGCGCTGTAGCCGAGCGCCCCGAGCAGCTCCTCGTTGTGCTCGCCGAGGCGCGGCGGCGGCAGCCCGAGCTCGGGCCGCGAGCGGGAGAATTCGGGGGCGATCGCCATCGTTACCGTCGCCCCCTCGCTCGGATGCTCGACCGGGACATAAAACCCGGTCTCGTTCAGATACGGGTCGGCGATCAGCCCGGCGAGGTCGTTGACGCCGCCGCTCGGCACGTCGAAGCGGTCGAGCCGCTCGCGCCATTCGGCGGTCGTGCGGGTGCGCAGAATGTCGGCGACGAGGGTGTAGAGCGCGTCGATATTGGCGGTGCGGCCGGCGATCGTCGAATAGCGCGGGTCGTCGCCGAGATCGGGGCGGTCGAGCGCGGCGAACAGGTTGCGGTATTGCCGGTCGGTCGTCGCGAGCAGGCAGACATGCCCGTCACGGGTCGCGTAAGGGCGCCGGTACGGGGTCAGCATGCGCGGGTAGCCGAGCCCCTTTTCCGCCTCGCCAAAGACGCCGTGCCAGAAATGATCGACCATGTTGAAGGCGACCATCGTCTCCAGCATCGGCACATGGACCTCCTGCCCTTCCCCGGTCTTCTCGCGGTGGTAGAGCGCCATGCCGACCATCGAGGCCAGCGAATGGCCGCACAGCTTGTCGCAGATCACCATCGGCAGATAGCGCGGCTCGCCGTCCGTCCCCTTGTTGAGCGCGGCGAGGCCGCTCTCGCCCTGGATCACGTCGTCGAAAGCGGCGCGGTCCTGGGCCGGCCCGCCCACGCGGTAGCCGCTCGCCCAGGCATAGACGATGCGCGGATTGGCGGCGGCGACCGGCGCGTAATCGATGCCGAGCCGGGACGCCGCGCCCGGCCGCATGTTGTGAACGAAGACGTCGGCGGTCCCAGCGAGGCGGAGGATCGCCGCCCGCGCCCTCGGCCGCTTCAAATCGAGCACCAGGCTTTTCTTGCCGCGATTGACGTTGAGGTAGTAGGCGGCCATGCCCGGGTTCCGCGCCGGACCGATCGACCGCATCATCTCGCCCTCGGGCGGCTCGACCTTGATCACCTCGGCGCCCATGTCGGCGAGGATTTGCGTCGCCACCGGGCCCAGCACCGCGACCGTCAGATCGATGACGCGGACTCCCGCCAAAGGTCCGGGCATACTCTTCCCCATACGCTGCGACGACCGCGCAAGCCTGGAGGAATTTCGATGATCGCGCCACCCGATCCCGACGACCTCGCGCGGGTCAAAGCCTGGTTCCAGCGCCTCTCCGACCATGTGCGGGCGGTCGATTACGAGGGGGCGCGCCCGATCTTCGCCGACGACATGATCGCCTTCGGCACCTTCGAGAATTTCATCACCGGGCGGGAGTCGGTCGAGAAGGCGCAGTGGCGCAACGTGTGGGGCGTCACCACCGGGTTCCGCTTTCGCATGGACGACATCCGCGCGATCGTCTCGCAGGACCGGCTGACCGCGATCGGGATGGGCGTGTTCGATTCGACCGGGTACCGCGAGGACGGCACCCCTTACGAGCGGCCGGGGCGGACGACGATCGCGTTTTCGCGCAAGGCGGTCGGCGCGGATTGGGTGTGCGATCACTCGCACATGTCGCTGTTTCGCGATGTGCCCACGCGCTCGTTCGGCAAGACGGCGCGTTGAAACCGCGCGACGATCGCCCTATAACCCGTTTGGGCTAACCCCCGAACCTTTCAAGGCAGGGTGAAATGCGAACGTTAAAGAGACTCGGCCTGGCGGCCGGCGCCTGGGTTCTCGTCGTGGCCGCGTTCGGCCCCGCCCATGCCGATGGGCTGAGCAAGTTCAACGAGCAGATCAAGGCGAAGCTTCCGCCCGACACGCTCAAATACAAGAGCGCCAAGGCGCTCGGCGATAACGGGTTCGAGCTCGACGACGTGATCTTCACGCCGCCGCCCGACGCGACCGGCGGCGCCAAGGCCGAGCCCGTCAAAATCAAAAGCATCACGGTGGACGAGCTCGATTTCGACTCGGTCGGCAAGCAGGCCCCGCCCAATTTCCTGAAGATGCGGATCGAGGGGGTCGATATCGGCGACAAGCCGGCGGAGGGGGTCGACCTCAAGGCGATGACCGGGCTCGACAAGCTCAGCGCCGATTTTCAATTCGACTACCGGATCGACCCGGCGAAAAAGACGCTGACGGTCAACCGGGTCGAGATCAACCTGAACGGCCTCGCCCGGCTCGAGATGTCGATGGTCCTCGACAATATCAGCCTCGACGACGCGGCTCAGCCCGACAAGGCGATGAACGAGACGACCCTGCGCACCGCGAGCCTCGTCTACGACGACCGCTCGCTGTTGGCGAAGGCCCTGCCGGCCGGCGCCAAGGCCATGCAAGGAAGCGACCCGGGCGTGCTGATCGCGATGGCCAAGGGCGTCCTCGACGGGATGCGCGCCGGTCAGGGGGAGCCGACGCAGAAGGCGTTCGACGCGATCGAATCCTACATGGAGGATTACAAGGCGCCGAAAGGCCC
>DASUIE010000227.1:0-3547 GCA_036273175.1 Allostellaceae bacterium | reverse complement strand
CCGATCTCGCGCCGCGTCGCGACATTGCCGAGCGGCGTGCGGATCGGCTCCGGCCGCACGATCTCGGCTTGGCGCGCAAGGCGATCGGCCTCCTCCTGCTTGCGCAGCGCTGCCAGCTCGGCGGCGACAGCGCCGGCGCCCGCGCGCCGCGCCGCCTCGGCCTCCTGCCGCGCCCGCTCCGCTTCCGCCTCCTTGGCGCGGCGCTCGGCCTCGATCCGCTCCCGCTCGCGGCGCGTCTCGTCCTCGCGCTTTCGCTCCCACGCCGTCAGCATGCCGCCGAGACCGCCGCGGCCGTCGGCGCCGCCCCGCGCCACGACCAGCGGCCGGAGCACTGCGCCAAAGACGGCATCGACGATACGGCCGCTTTCGAGGAATGGCCGCTTCCTCTCCTCGCGGGCGCGGTCGAGGGCTTTTTCGTGATCGCGCATCATCCTGATGAGGGTCGCGACCTTGCCGGCATCGTCGTCGTTCTCGATGCGGCTGTCGGCGGCGGCCTGGACTAGTTCGTCGGCGCGCCGCCGCTCGGCGGCGATTTCCTCCGCGACCACATCGGCGAGGGGCGGCATGTTGTGCCCAATGCCGGCACGCGGTTCGATCAACGCAACATCGTTCATGGCGATTGCCTCGCGAATTGAGGGATCGGGAGAGCCGCCGGGTTGACCGGCTGCCGGTAATGCAGTCGCGGATGGTTCGTGGCGTTGCGCCCGGCCCAGCGCAGCCAAGCGATTTCGTGCGCGTATTCGGCCGCCGTGATCCGCCGCGCGCGCTGCTGTTTCCATTTTGCCATCGGCGCGGTCACGAATGCCGCCCGCCGCCCGTGGCGAGGCACGCGATCCGACAGCGGCGGCTCGGCCAACAGGCGCTGTTCCTCGGGCGATGCTTCGCAAAATTCAAGCATCGCCCAGATTTCGGCGGGGTCGCTCAAATCGAGGCCGATCTGTCCTTGCAGGTACGGCTGATCCACCGGGTTGTCCGGCTCGCCCGGCTCGTGATCGCAGAGCCAGATGCGGGCCGCGACCTCGGGACAATCTCGGCAGCACCTGACCATCCAGTGGCCCGGCCTCATCCCGGCCATCCCTCGATAATCCGCGCCGCGGCGCCGGCGCACAGGCCGAGGCCGAGGGCGATCAAAATCCACGGCCCATAGAGGCTCCACGCCAGCCGCCAGTCCCGCGCACGCGCGCGAGGCGGCCGGGTGACGGCGCCGGTGGCGAGGAGACGATCGAGCGCGGTCACAGCAGCCCCCTTTCCCGCGCCTCGTGCGCCGCGCGATGGTCGCGCTCGCAGACCTCGGCGCGGCGCAGCTCGGCGATCCGGGTCAGCGCGCTCAGCGCGTCTTCGCGGGTGTCCGGGTCGCGGCTGCCTCTGCTGATCCGCTGCAGCGCGGCAACGGCGCAGTCGAGCGCCGCCTCGGTGCGGGAGCGGGGCGCCGCATTCAGCGCGGAGGTGCTCATTGCCGGCCCTCCGCTTTGGCGAGCGCGGCCTTCACCCGGCGCAGATGCGCGTGCATTAAGTCGGTCGCCTGTGGTGACAGCCCCCGGTCGTATGCAGCCGCGCTGACAATGGTCAGCGACCCGAGGAGCGCCTCGTAAAGCTCCGGCGCCGCGGCGATCAGGCGGGCGGTCGCTTCGTCCAGATGATCGAAACCACCGATCCGGTTGCCGCGAGCGTCGTAAACGATGGCGCTGTAACCTTCGGAAAGCTCGTGCACCTCGTATGTCCACGGCGCCGAGTTTGACGCGCTCATGGCTGCTGGCCCTCGGCGAAGGCGAGCGCGTCACGGGCAATTCCTGCCGCCCGCTCGCCCGTCTCGGCGATCAGCAGAAGCGCTTTCTCCCATTCGGCCGCCGCCAAGATCAGGTCGTCTCTGGCCTTATCAGCGCGCCCCCAATCACGATCCAGTGAGGCGCGAGTGGCGCTTTCTCGTTGGTCGGTACACCACGCCACGCCAAGCGCGCTTTCAAATCGGCCGATAAGGCGACCTATCCCTCTCCCGCGCCACTGACGATCCGAAAGGACAGGCGGGCCCGGCGTGAACTTCGCCTCGCTCATGCCGCCGCTCCCTCGCCGACGAACCCGACGATTTCCGGCTCGCGCGGCATCAGAATGCGGGTGGGTCATGGCGCTAGCTCGATATGGTGGGGATATTTTTCCCACGTCGGCATCAGCAGCCCTTGGCCGCCTTCAAATACGAAAAACAATGGCTTGTTGTGATCGAGGCGGTTCGCCTCGATCTTCACCGGCGCAGGCAGGGCCTGCATCAACTTTATGTAGCGCGCCAAGAATACCGCTCCCGCGAGCGACACTGATATTTCACTGATTGTATCGCCGGTGCCGCCGCACGATTCGCATGCGCATTCACAATCGGGGCAGTCGTGCTCGGTCCCGCGACCGTGACATTCTGAGCAAGGGCTGAATATGGTTTCGGGGAGATCGATTTTGGGGAGATCGACCAATTCCTGACCGCAGCCGGCTATATCGAACAGCCTCTTTGCGTCCGGTGCGTTTTTTTCCGGCACCGCGTCGTGCGTGTTGCGAGGCACGCGGACGCAAATATGACCATTGGTCGCGTAAACCCACTCCCCATCCGCGAAGGGCTTGTGCAGGTACGGGCGCCAGGACTCGTTGCTACAGAACGGCTTTAGATCGATCACGACCACACCTCCTCGTCGCCCACGATCATGTGGCGCGTAGTCATGCCGGCCCCCGGCCCAGCGCCTCGACCGCCTGGAGCGCGACGCCGAGTTCCCGCTCGCTGCCGCCACACTCGAGGATTTCATCGATCCAACGCGCCACGCCGACATAGCCCGCGCCATCGGCGGCGTTCGCGGCCTCGGAGAGGAATTGCCGGTAGACGCACCCGCGCCGCTCGCAGTCCAGCGCGTGGCGGATGCTGCATGCGGCGCTGGCGAGGCGCTCGTGGCGGTCTCGGTCTTCGGCCGCCACGGCGGCGACAAGCGCCGGCGACGGCGGCCGCGCGATTTCAGAAGCTACGGTGAGCCAGTCGGTGAGGGGGGCAACGTCCATCACTCGCACTCCACCGGTTTGCCGTCGTCGCCGAGGCGGTAGAACGTGTCCGGCTTGATCTCGTCCTGGCCGACGATGCCGGCCCAAGCGTGACGGATCGCGCCGCTGTTACGATCACGGTTGACGAGGAACAGGGCGCAGCCCTTGGCGCCGCGCGCTTCGCCATTAAATCCCGAGGCGGTCGCCGCGCTGCAGTTGCCCGAGGCGGTCGCCGCGCCGCAGTCGCCCGAGGCGGTCGCCGCGCCGCAGTAGCCCGAGGCGGTCGTGCCCTCGTTAACGTTCTTTGCGACCGGCCCGTCTTTCCACTTCGCCCGGTCGCATACCCACTTGACCGCGCGCTGGGCCAGTTCGTGCAGGTGGATTTCAGCGCCGATCGTGATCCGCGCCGAAGCTATCTTGCTGTCTTCGCCGTGGTGGCGAGCAGGCGCGCCGCTCTGCCGGACCTCGGCGTAGCGGCTCTTTGCCGGCGCGTAGTACCGCAGCACTTCAAGCGGGTGGCCGGAGATGGCGTGGAACCCGC
>DASUIE010000226.1:0-34051 GCA_036273175.1 Allostellaceae bacterium | reverse complement strand
GCGCCCGAACTATTGGGACCTGATCGCGCTGCCGCTCGTCCTCGGAGCCATCGCGCTGGTGGCCTGGGGCGGGCTGGCGATGACGGCGCGCTATCATGTCGGCGACGCGCTGCCGATCTCGCTCGACCCGTGGCGGCTGCCCGAATACGCGCTGCGCACGGTGCTGCGCATGGCCGCCGCGCTCGTCGCCTCGCTGGTCTTCAGCCTCGTCTACGCCGCGGTCGCGGCGAAAAACCGGCAGGCCGAGAAAATCCTCATCCCGGTCCTCGACATTCTGCAATCGGTGCCGATCCTCGGCTTTCTGTCGATCGCCGTGACCGGGTTTATCGCCCTCTTCCCGGGCCGGCTGCTCGGGGTCGAGTGCGCGGCGATCTTCGCCATCTTCACCTCGCAGGCCTGGAACATGACGTTCAGCCTGTACCAGTCGCTGCGCACGGTGCCGGCCGATCTGATCGAGGCGGCGCGGATGTACCATCTATCGCCGTGGCAGCGGTTCTGGCGGCTCGAGGTGCCGCACGGCATCCCGGCGCTGATCTGGAACATGATGATGTCGGTCTCGGGCGGCTGGTTTTTCGTCGTCGCCTCCGAGGCGATCACCGTGTCCGGGCAGACCATCATGCTGCCGGGGATCGGCTCCTATATCGCGACGGCGATCAATGCCAGCGATCTGCGCGCGATCTTTTATGCCGTGGGGATCATGCTGGTCGTGATCCTGCTCTACGACCAGCTGCTGTTCCGGCCGCTCCTCGCCTGGTCGCAAAAGTTCAAGGGGGATCCCGGCGCCGACGAGGACAATGTGCGGCCTTGGTTTCTGCTGGTCATGCAGCGCGCGCGGTTTTTCGATCTCGTGCAGTCGGGCGGCCTCGCGCTTAACCGCAGCATCGACGGAATGCTCGCGGCGCTGACCCGGAGCCGCGGGCACCGCGTCGAACGGGCCGCCCCCAGGCCGTGGCTGGACCGGCTGTTCGACCTGGTGCTGCTCGCGCTGGCGGCGGCGGCGGCGGCGTGGCTGGCGCATTTCGTCAGCGCGGCCCTGTCGCTCTCGGAAATCGGGTGGGCCTTCGTGCTGGGCGCGATCACGGCGCTGCGTGTGCTGGTGCTGATCGCGCTGGCGTCATTGATCTGGGTGCCGATCGGGGTCTGGATCGGCCTGCGCCCGCGCATGGCCGACAGGGTGCAGCCGATCGTGCAGTTCCTCGCCGCCTTCCCGGCCAATCTGTTCTTCCCGCTGGCGGTCGTGCTGATCCTGCATTTCCGCCTTAACAGCGAGATCTGGCTGAGCCCCTTAATGATCCTCGGCACCCAGTGGTACATCGCCTTTAACGTGATTGGCGGAGCGGTCTCCCTCCCCGCCGAGCTGAAGCTTGCGGCGACCAATCTCGGCGTGCGGCGGTGGCTGTGGTGGCGGCGGATCATGCTGCCGGCGATTTTCCCGGCCTACGTCACCGGCGCGGTGACGGCCGCGGGCGGGTCGTGGAACGCCAGCATCGTCTCCGAGGTCGTGCAATGGGGCGACACGCGCTTGCACGCCACCGGCATCGGCGCCTATATCGCCCGTTATACCGAAGACGGCGACGCCGCCCGGATCGCGCTCGGCATCGCCGTTTTGTGCCTGTACGTATTGGCGTTCAACCGGCTCCTCTGGCGCCGGCTTTACAACCTCGCCGCCGAACGGCTGCGGCTGGATTGAAAGGCGGCGCGATGGCCGACACGCTTGTCAGCGAACGCCCCGAGGCGGCGGCCCAGGCGCCGCTGCTGCGGGCCGCCGGCGTGTGCAAGACATACCGCACCCCCGACCATACCGGCCGGCTGGTGCTCGACCGGCTCGATTTCGCGCTGCGCGACGGAGAAATCGTCGCCATCCTCGGCAAGTCCGGCTCGGGCAAATCGACGTTTCTGCGCATCCTCGCCGGCTTGATCCCGGCCAGCGAGGGACAGGTCGCCTATCGCGGCGCCGCGGTGCGCTCGCCGGTACAGGGCCTCTCGATGGTGTTCCAGAGCTTCGCCCTGTTTCCCTGGCTGACCGTGCTCGGCAATGTGGAGCTGGGGCTGGAGGCGCAGGGCGTTTCCGCGGCGGAGCGGCGCAAGCGTGCGGTCGACGCGATCGACATCATCGGCCTCGATGGGTTCGAGAGCGCCTATCCAAAAGAATTGTCGGGCGGAATGCGCCAGCGCGTCGGTTTTGCCCGGGCGCTTGTCGTCAACCCCGACATCCTGCTGCTCGACGAGCCGTTCTCGGCGCTCGACGTGCTGACCGCCGAGACGCTGCGCAACGATCTCCTCGATTTGTGGACCGAGCGGCGCATCCCCACGAAAGGGATCGTCATGGTCTCGCACAATATCGAAGAGGCGGTCGAGATGGCGGACCGCATCCTGATCTTCGGGAGCGACCCCGGCCGGATCAACGCGGAGATCCCGGTATCGCTGCCGCGCCCGCGCGATTGGGACGCCCCGGCCTTCCGCCAGATCGTCGACACGGTCTACACGATCCTGACCACCGTGCCCGGGCGCGACAACCGCCGCGGGGCCAAGCCCGAGCCGATCGGGCTCGGCTATCGCTTGCCCGACGCGGCCGCGCAGCCGCTATCGACGGTGATCGAGCGCCTGACCGAGGCGCCCTATAACGGGCGCGCGGACCTGCCGCATCTCGCCGACGAAGAGAACCTCGATGTCGACGACCTGTTCCCGCTGATCGACGCGCTTCACCTGCTCGGTTTCGCCAATGTCAGCGGCGGCGATATCGAGCTGACCGCGGCCGGGCGCCATTTCGCCGACGCCGAGATGCTCGACCGCAAGCCGATCTTCGCCGAAGCGGTGATGAAGCACATTCCGCTCGCCGCCCATATCCGCCGGGTTCTCGACGAACGGCCCGGGCACCGGGCGCCGGCGGCGCGCTTTCTGCGCGAGCTCGAGGATCACCTCAGCGAGGAAGAGGCGCAGCGCGTGCTCGACACGGTGATCGGCTGGGGCCGGTATGCCGAAATCTTCGCCTATGACGACGACGACGAGGCCTTCAGCCTGGAGAACTTCTGAGGGTCACGAGCCGCCGAACGGGTCGTGGTCTCGGAAGAACCAGAAGCGGGTCGAGCGCGGCGGGAAACAAGAGCTTGCGAGAGACCGGCATCCTGAACCTCAGCGCGGCCGCAGCGTCGGAAAGGCGATGACGTCGCGGATCGACGGGCTGTCGGTCAGGAGCATCGCCAGCCGATCGATGCCGATGCCCAGCCCGCCGCAGGGCGGCAATCCAAACTCAAGCGCCGCGACGTAATCCTCGTCGAGCGGCTGCGCCTCCTCGTCGCCGGCGGCGCGCGCCAGCATTTGCGCGGCGAAGCGGGCGCGCTGGTCGGCGGGATCGTTGAGCTCGGAGAACGCGTTGGCGATTTCCCAGCCATAGACATAGGTCTCGAAACGCTCGACCAGGCGCGGGTCGCGCGCGTCGCCCTTGGCCAGTGGGGAAATGTCGCGCGGAAAGCCGGTCACATGGGTCGGTTGCAGCAGCCGGTCCTCGACCTTGGCGGCGAAGGCGGCTTCGAGCGAATGGCCCCAATCCGCCCGCTCGTCCAGCCCGGCTCCCAGCCCGTTGGCCGCTTCCCGCGCCGCCGCGGCGTCGAGCGCGAGGAAATCCACGCCGGTCGCCTCCTGTACCAGCTCGCTCATCGTGCGGCGCGGCCAGGGCGGGGTCAGATCGATCCTGGTGCCGCCATATTCGATGACGAGGCCGCCGGTCACTTCCTCGGCGGCGCGGCAAACCAGTTCCTCGGTCAGCGCCATCATCGAGGTGTAGTCGCCATAGGCGTCGTAGATTTCGAGCGAGGTGAATTCCGGATTATGCCGCGGCGACAGGCCCTCGTTGCGGAAGCAGCGATTGATCTCGAACACGCTGTCGGCGAGCCCGCCGACCAGCAGCCGCTTCAAGTGCAGCTCGGGCGCGATGCGCAGGTACAGGTCGATGTCGAGCGCATTGTGATGCGTGATAAACGGCTTGGCCGAGGCGCCGCCGGGGATCGCGTGGAGCATCGGCGTTTCGACCTCGATCGAGCCGCGCGCCCACAGATGCTGGCGCAGCGCCCGGATTAGCCGGCTTCGCCGCCGCAGGGTCTCGCGGCTATCGGGATTGACGATCAGGTCGACATAACGCTGGCGGTAGCGCAGCTCGATATCGGCGAGGCCATGGTATTTTTCCGGCAACGGCCGCAGCGCCTTTGCGAGCATGGTCAGCGACCCGGCGTTGACGGTGAGCTCGCCGCGCGGCGTGCGGCGGACCGCGCCCTCGACGCCGATCACGTCGCCGATATCGATCTGGCGCAGGACGGCGAGCCCCTCCTCGCTCAAATAATCCTTGTGATTGAAAATCTGGATCTTGCCCGACGCGTCGTGGAGATCGATGAACATCCCGCTGTTGCGGCTCGCCAGAACCCGCCCGGCGACGCGCACGGTTTCACCGGCATCGGTTCCCGCCGAGAGGGCCGCATGCCGCGCCTCAAGGACGGCGGCCTCCGCGTTGCGGTCGAACTTGACCGGGTACGGGTCGACGCCGCGGCTCCGCAAATTTTCGAGTTTGGCCTGCCGCGCGGCGCGCAGCGGGTCGTCGCCTTCCGCCATCAATCCTCTCCGGTTACGAACTAGCCTTCGGCCGCCTCGGTGATGCCGCGGTGGCCGAGATCGACGATCTCGTCGTGATAGCGCCGCAGCGTGGCGTGATGGCCGACGCTGACGATGGTCGGCCGCCACTCGGCCTCGCGCAGCATGCGGTAGAGCGCCGCCTCGCCCGCCTCGTCAAGAGCCGACGTCGCCTCGTCGAGAAACACGATCTCCGGCCGCGCCAGGAGCACGCGCGCAAAACCGATGCGCTGCTGCTCGCCGATCGACAGACGCTGCGACCAATTGCTGGTCTCGTCGAGATGGGCGGCGAGATAGCTCAGCCCGACCGCCAGCAGCGCCGCCTCCAACTCCTCCCGGCGCTGCGGCGTCGCCTGTCCCGGATAGACGAGCGCGTCGGCAAGCGGCCCGAGCGGGAGATAGGGCCGCTGCGGCAGGAACATCATCGAGCCGTCACCGACCCGCACCTTGCCCTCGCCGAACGGCCACAGCCCGGCGATCGCGCGCAGCAGCGTGCTCTTGCCGGCGCCGGTCGGGCCGGTGATCAACACCGGGTGCCGTGGGTCGGCGGCAAGCGCGATATCCTCGCGCAGATTCTGCCCGTCGGGCAGGTCGAGCCGGAGGCCGCGCACCTCGACCCCCTCGCCGGCCTGCTCGATGTCGATCGGCTGCGCGCCCTGCTGCTCGGCCGCGATGTTGGCGATGCGGCCGCCGAAGCTGGAAAGCCGCGCGACCACCGCGCGGTATTCGGCGATCTCGGTATAGCTCGACACAATATAGGACAGCGAATCCTGCACCTGGCCAAACGCCGAGATGATCTGCATGACCCCGCCGAGCTGGATCTTCTTGGCGAAGAATTGCGGCATCGCCGCGACTACCGGCACGATCACGGCCACCTGGTTGTAGCTGGCGGTGAACCAGGTCAGCTTCTTGCGGCGGCGGATGATGTCCCACCAGTTCGACACGACCCGGCCGAAGCGGCGATCGAAGACCCCGTATTCGCGTTCCTCGCCGCGGTAGAAGGCGACGCTCTCGGCATTCTCGCGCAGCCGGACCATGCTGAAGCGGAAATCCGCTTCGTAGCGCTGCTGGTCGAACACAAGCGCGGCCAGCGGCGAGCCGATCCAATGCGTCAGCCAACTGCCGAGCGAGGCGTAGACGATCGCGACGAACACGAGATAGCCGGGCAGGTCGAACGAGCCGCCGCCCGGCAGCGGGACCGCGAGGACACCGGAGATACGCCACAGGATGAACAGGAACGAGCACAGCGTGACAACCGAATCGAGCAGGCCGAGCGACAATGTCAAAGACAGCGAGGTATAGCGGTCGAGATCGTCGGAGATGCGCTGGTCGGGGTTGTCGGTCGTCGACTGGTCGAGCTGGATGCGGTAATAGGCCCGGGCGTCGAGCCAGTTTCTGAGGAACCGCTCGGTCATCCAGCGCCGCCACCGGATATGAAGGATCTGGCGCAGGTAGAGGTTGTAGACAGCGACAGCGACCCAGGCCGTGGCGATCATGCAAAACACGCCAAACTGCCACCATACCCGCGCCCAGTCATATTCCTGGAGTGCGTCGTAGAAGTCCCGGTTCCACAGATTGAGGCGGACATTGAGCCACACGGCGACCAGGTTGAGCACGATCACGGCGGCGAGCAGCCCCCGCGCCGACCATTTCTCGTCGGAGTTCCAGTACGGCCAAGCGAGGCGGGCCGCGTCGCCGAGGAAACTAGCCTTCAACCGCCCCATCAATATCCTCCACCGCCCGCGCCGATGATCCGCCCGCAGCCGCCGCTGCCGCAATCCCCACCGTGACCGCGGCCGTGGAGCTCACGCCCGAACCCCTACTCGCGGCGCTCCTCGCCCGCGGCGTCTGCCGCGCGCTCGACCAGCTCGGTTTTGCGAGCCTCGTCGAGTTCCCTCTCGCCAACGGACGCCGCGCCGACATATTGGCGCTGTCGAAAGACGGCCAATTCATCATCGTCGAAATCAAAAGCTCGGTCGCCGATTTCCGCGCCGACCGCAAATGGAACGAGTACCGCGACTTCTCCGATCGGCTCTATTTCGCCGTTGCCGAGGGCTTTCCCGCCGCGCTGATCCCCGAAGAATGTGGCCTCATAGTGGCGGACGGCTTCGGCGCCGCCGTTATCCGCGACGGAATTGGCGCGGCTCTGGCGCCGGCGCGGCGCAAGGCGCTGACGCTGCGCTTCGCGATGCTGGCTGCCGCGCGCTTGCGCCGGGAGACCGATCCGCAACTTTTCTGATCACTCGGCCGTCGAAATCAATCGGTTGCCGGCCGCCGCGACCCGCAACGCCGCGCGTGGCGGTAGGCCGGCCCCGAGGGCGGCCGCAATAACGGCGACACCCGGATCGTCGGCCGCGTCGGGCTCCGCGAAGACGGCCCCGCCAGGCTCGACCAGGACCATCCCGGCCCCCGGACGGGAGACGAGAAGACCGCCCAGCGCGCATCGGTCGATCAGCGCGCCCGCCGCGGCAATCACCGCCCCGCGGTCCTCGACCGGCATCCCGGTAGCCTGAGCCAGCTCGCGCGGGGTCGCGGTCAACAGATCGGCGCCGCGATAGCGGATCGGATCGCCGCCTTCGGCCGCCACGACGGTGCGCGCTCCCGCCTCGCGCGCCGCCTTGATGATCTCGAGCGCAACCCCCTCGGTCAGCACACCCTGGCCGTGATCGGAGATCACCACGGCCCCCTGCGTCGTCACCAGCTCGCGGGCAAGACGCAGCAGATCCTCGCGAATATAGGGGCCGAGCGGGGCCGCGCTCTCATGGTCGGCGCGCAGCAGCGTCCGCCCGGCGGCGACAAACCGCGAGCGGGAAGCCGTGCGCCGGTCCGGCTGGACCAGCAGATGGATTTCGGCGCCGGCCTCGTCGGCCATCAGACGCTCGATCTCCCGCCCGGCGTCGTCGTTGCCGACTACCGAGACGAAGCTCGCCGCGGCCCCCAGCACGGCAAGGTCGCGCAAAACCCGTCCGGCGCCGGATACCCGCCGCGTCTCGCTCTCGACCGAGAGTACGGGCGTCGCGCCGCCATCCGGCACGAGCGTGCCGAAGGCGGCCCGGTCCAACATCACGTCGCCGACGCACAGCACCCGCGCGGATTTGAGCCGCGCGGCCAGGGCCGTCAGCTCACTGTCGTCCGGCATTCCGGGTCGCTTTCAGCAGAAGATAGAGCGCTCCGCCGCCGCCATCGCGGGGCTGGGCGGTCGCGATCGCCAGCAGGTGCGGCCGCAGCGCGGGCTCGTCGAGCCAGCGCGGCACCGCGGCGCGCAAGATGCCGCCTCCGGCGACTCCCCGTCCGGTGATCACCAGCACACAGCGGCGGCCGAGCAGCCGGCCTTCGGCGATAAAGGCGGCGAGCTCGCGATGCGCCGCCTCCTGCGTCAGCCCATGGAGATCGAGCCGGGCCTCTATCGCCAGCTTTCCGCGCTTGAGCCGCTCGGCGCTCGCGCGGTCGATCCCGGCGAAGCGCCCGAGGGGCGGCAGGTCCGGCGCGGGCGGCGGCGCGACGGCAAGCGCGGAGCGCGGCGGCCGGGCGATATCGGCGGGGGGCTCGGCGGATAGCGGACCGGGACGCACGCGCAGCGGAGCGACATCGCGCATGGCTTGCTGCCATAGCGCGGTGTCCTCCGACGCGGCGGCGCGGCGGCGTCGCTCAGCCATTCTCGATCAACACGACGTGGAGGCGGCGCGGCCCGTGCGCGCCGAGCTGGATGCGCTGCTCGATATCGCCGGTGCGCGACGGCCCGGTAATGAAATTGACCGTGCGCGGCCAATCCCGCAGCGCCCGGACGCGGTCCCATCCGTCTTCGTAGCTGGCGACGACCTGGTCGGCGCGAACCACGACGATATGCGTGTCGGGCAGGAAATTGAGCGTCGTCGGGGTGTCGGGACCGGAGGTCAGCATCAGCGTCCCGGTCTCGGCCACCGCCGCGAGGCATGGCGTCACGGAGACGGCGTCGCTGCTCTCGGCCCTGCCCCGGCGTATCCGCAGCAGCGGCCGGTCTTCCCAACCCATGCCGTCGAGCGCCGGATCGGGCGCCATGACCAGCTCGGCGGCGAGATTTTCGGCGGCGAGATACCGCGCGACCTCGCCGGCGACCGCATCGGCGGAGGCGACGCGGACGACGGTGGTCTGCACCTCCTCGGCCATCGCCGAGAACAGATCGATCCGGGCCGCGCGGTCGAGCGCCGCCGCCCGGGCGGGGATCAGGTTGCGGCGGTGCGCCGCCACCCGCTCGGCCAGCGCGGCCTGGCTCTCGGCAGGCAGCCCGCCGCGGCCGAGCGCCCCGCGGATATTGCCGAGAACCGCATCGCGGGAAGCACTCATGGTTTCCGCCGCGCCGCCCAGAGCTGCTGGAAGGTGCGGCCTTCGGGCGCCGGCATGTCGCGCACGCGCGTCCACCCGCCGGCGAAAGGCAGGCTGCGGAACCGTCCGCGGCCGCGCCCGGCCCAGCTCAAAACCCTCGCGGCGAGCCCGGCGAGCCGGTGATAAAGCGCCGGCCGGGTCGCCACCCAGCGCCACAGGCCGAGGCCGCTGCGCACCGCGCGCGGCGCCAGCCCCTCCGCGAATTGCCGCTCGCGCCAATGACGCAGCAGCTTGGGCAGCGGGATTTTGACCGGGCAGACGCTTTCGCAGCGTCCGCAGAAGGTCGAGGCGTTGGGCAGATGCCCGGCTTCGGCGAGGCCAACGAGGGCCGGCGTCAGCACCGAGCCCATCGGGCCCGGATAGACCCAGCCATAGGCGTGTCCGCCGACCGCGACATAGACCGGGCAATGGTTCATGCAGGCCGCGCATTTAAGGCAGCGCAACATCTCGCGGAACTCGCCGGCGAGCAGCTTGCTGCGGCCGTTATCGAGCAGGATCACGTGGTATTGCTCGGGACCGTCGAGATCGCCGGGGCGGCGCGGGCCGGTCGAGACCGTGGTGTAGGACGAGAATTCCTGTCCGGTCGCCGAGCGCGCCAGCAACCGCAGCAGGGTCGCCGCATCCTCCAGCGTCGGCACCACCTTTTCGATGCTGGCCATCACGATGTGGATGCGGGGCAAGGTCTGGGTCAGGTCGCCGTTGCCCTCGTTGGTCACGATGATGCTGGACCCGGTCTCGGCGACGAGGAAATTGCCGCCGGTGATGCCGACATCGGCGGCGAGAAAGCGCGGGCGCAGCACCGTGCGCGCCTCGTCGCACATGACCGGAACCTCGGTCAGCGGGCGGTCCGGCGGCAGATCGGTATGCGCGGCGCGAAAACTGTCGGCGACCTGCTCCTTCATCAGGTGGATCGCCGGGGCGATGATGTGGCTCGGCGGTTCGTGGCGAAGCTGGATGATGTATTCGCCGAGATCGGTCTCGACCGGGGTAATCCCGTTGCCCTCGAGATGCTCGTTGAGACCGCACTCCTCGGCGATCATCGACTTGCCCTTGGTGACGATTTTGGCGTCGACCGAGCGGCAGATCGCCAGCACGGCCGCGCGCGCCTCGGCGGCGTCGCGGCACCAATGGACCTGGCCGCCGGAAGCCGTGACATTCCTCTCGTAGAGCTCGAGGTAGAAATCGAGGTGGGCGAGCGTGTGGTCCTTGATCGCCCGGCCTTCGTCGCGCAGCGCCTCGAACTCGGGCAGCCGCTCCACGGCCTGCGCCCGCTTCGCGGGAAAGCCGGTGCGGGCGAGGCCGAGCGCGCGCTGCAAGGTCTCGTCGGCGAGCCCGACCCGGGCATTCGCGGGGAAGGCATGGCTGGTCGGCTCCATCACCGGCGCCCGATCGGCGGCGCGTCGCCGGTCATGTCGGCCAGCACCTCGGCGATGTGCCGCACCTCGATCCCCGAACCGAGGCGCGACAATTTTCCGGCGATGTTGAGCAGGCAGCCGAGATCGCCGGCCAAGACCGCGTCCGCGCCGGTCGCGGCGATATCGGCGGCCTTGTCGGTCACCATCTTGTCGGAGATGTCGGGGTATTTGACGCAAAACGTGCCGCCGAACCCGCAGCACGTCTCGGCCCCCGGCAATTCCGCCAGGGTCAGCCCGGCAACCCCCTCGAGCAGACGCCGCGGCTGTGCCTTGACGCCGAGCTCGCGCAGCCCCGAGCAGGCATCGTGATAGGTCGCCGTGCCGCTCCACCGCGCGGCCACCCGGTCCATTCCTCGGATATCGACCAGAAAGGCGACGAGCTCGTGCGTTCGCGCAGCCAACTCCTCGGCCGCCGCCAGATCGGCGGGCTCGCCGGCGAACAGCTCGGGGTAGTGCACCCGCACCATGCCGGCACAAGAGCCCGACGGGGCGACGACGTAATCGTAGCCGGCGAAGGCGGCGATGGCCTGCCGCGCCACCCCCTTCGCGCCGGATTTGTCGCCGGAGTTATACGCCGGCTGGCCGCAGCAGGTTTGCAGGACCGGCACCTCGACGGTGCAGCCGGCCGCCTCCAGCAGCTTGACCGCGGCAAAGCCGACCGTCGGCCGGAATAGGTCGACGAGGCAGGTCACCAGCAATGCGACGCGCGGCGACTCAACCACTGCCGGTGGCAACCAGCACCCAGTTCGGGTCGCGCGAGCGCGTATCGCGGGTGAAGCTCCAGGTATCGGTCTTTTCGAGCGCGTTTTGCGGGTCGCCGTCGACGACGCTGCCGTCATGCGCCCGCAGAACGTTGATCTGATCGCTGACGAATTTGAGGGCGATGCGCGCCGTGGAGCCTTTGATCCCGGCCTCGACGATGTCGAGATGCTTTAGCGCGACGATCCGCGTCTCCATCGTCTCGCCCGCCGATTTCCGCTCGTCGATCGCGGCGGCGAACCCCTTGAACACATCGTCGCTCAATAGCGGGCGCAGCGCGTCCTTGTCGCCCCCCGCGTAGGCCGCGACGATCATCGCGAACGCGCCGCGCGCGCCTTCGAGGAATTCGCCGGGGTCGAAGCCGGGATCGGCCGCGTGGACATCCGCGAGCCCGGCGGCGACCGAGGCCGCGGGCGGCGCGGTCGGCGGCGGCGGGGGTGGCGCCGGCGGCGGAGGACGGTGCTGACCGAGGGCGACGATCTTGTCGCGAGACGCATCGGCCTGACGCGCGAACATGTCGCGGCGGCGCTCATTGCCGGTGCGGCGGCCCAGCACGCTGCGCAGCCGCAGCACCAGGAACCCGGCGATCATCGCGAACAAGATGATGTCGGCGTAGTGGGGAAAATCACCCATTGGACTTAAATAAGGAATTCGGCGCGTTGCGGCAAGTAAGGCCGGGAATTTGGCCCGGGCGCCCGCGGCATTGCCGGTTGGCGACGATCCGTGCTAGCCAGATTCCCGCGGCCGCGCCGGCCGCTCGGGGACATGCGATGGCACAATCGGAAACCGCCGACCCGCCTGCCCCGGAGGGCAGCCAGCAACTCGTGGTCAACGCGCAATACGTCAAGGACCTGTCCTTCGAGAACCCGCGCGCCCCGCAAAGCCTCAGCCAACAGACCGCGCAGCCGGCCGTCGAGATCAATGTCGATGTCAAAGCCGCCAATATCGGCCCGGACACCTATGAGGTGACCCTGACCGTCAACGCCAGCGCCAAGGTCGAAGCCGGCTCGCTGTTCCTCATCGAGCTCGTCTATGCCGCCGTGGTGACGGTCCGCAACGTCCCGCAGCCGGCGCTGGCCGCGATCATCCTGGTCGAGGTGCCGCGCCTGATGTTTCCGTTTGCCCGCAACATCATCGCCAATGCGACGCGCGACGGCGGCTTCCCGCCGCTGATGATCAACCCGATCGATTTCGCGGAATTGCTCAGGCGAGGGCAAGGCCAGGGAGAGCCGTCCACACCTAGTCCTGGACCGGCCTAACCCGCCTCCTGCCACAACGGCGCGGTGATCGTCGCGAGCATCGCGGCATGGGCGGCGAGCTCTTCGGGCGAGGGTGCGTGCGGCCGCGGCGGACGGGCCGGGCCTGCCGGGACATTGATCGAAGCCGCCGCCACGACCGCGTCGGCAACGACGAAATCCAGCCCGGGCTGCCGCCCGCCGAGCAGCTCGACATAAACCTCGGCGAGCAGCGCGCAATCGATCTCCGCCCCATGCTTCTCGCGGCCCGACAGGTCGATCGTGAAACGCCGGCACAGCGCATCCAGGCTTGCCGGCGAGCCCGGAAAGCGCCGGCGGGCGAGCGCAAGCGTATCGACAAGAGCGGAAGCGAGGCGCGGATGCCCGGCCCGGTCGAGCTCGGCATTGAGAAACGCGAGGTCGAATTCCGCATTGTGAGCCACCAGCGGGTCGCCCGCGACGAAGGCGACAAACGCCTCGGCGACTCCCGCGAAATTCGGGTGACCCGAAAGGAACTCTTCGCTTAGTCCATGCACGGCAAAGGCATCCGCCGGCATATCGCGCTCGGGGTTGACGTAGCAGTGAAACCGGCGGCCGGTCGGAACGTGATGCATCAGCTCCACGGCGGCGATTTCGACGATCCGGTGCCCCGATAGCGGGTCGAGCCCGGTGGTCTCGGTATCGATGACGATCTCGCGCAAGCTCACTTCCCCCATCGCGCCTGAAGCGCGCGCCGCACCCCCGCGCGGCGCCGCCAGTCCCCTCGCCGCAGCACTTTGAGGGCGCCCGCGAGGCGGCGCAAGGTGAGGCCGCGACCGAGGCCGGTTTCCACGACAAAATCGGCATGCCGGCGCTTTTCGCTATCGGGCATCTGCGCCGAGACGATAGAGGCGAGTCGCGCGGCGCTCATCCCGGGGCGGCGGAGGACGCGCTGGCGCTGGAGCCAAGCCGGCGCCGTGACGACGACGATCGCGTCGCAGAGCCGGTCCGCGCGGGTTTCGAACAGCAGGGGGATATCGAGCACGACAAGCGGCAGCCGGCGCGCCCGGCCCTGCGCGATAAAGCGGTATTCGGCGGCGCGCACGGCGGGGTGCAAGATCGCCTCGAGCCGGCGCAGCTCCGCCGGCCGACCGAAGACCCGCGGGCCGAGCCGGGTTCGGTCGATGGCGCCGTTGTCGCCGCGCACGCCGGGGAATGCGCGCTCGACCGCCGCGACCGCGGCGCCGCCCGGACCCATCAGCCGGTGAACCTCGGCGTCGGCGTCGAACATGGCGGCGCCGAGCCGGCGCAGCATGGCTGCCGCCGTGCTCTTTCCCATCCCGATCGACCCGGTCAGGCCGATCGTGATCATCGCAACGTATCGAGGATTGCCGCGCGCAGCGCCGGGGTCACGCGCGCCGGTGCGCCGAACCAGGCCTCGAAACCGGGCCGCCCCTGGTGCAGCAGCATGCCGAGCCCGTCCACCGCCGTGTGGCCGCGCCGGCGGGCCGCCGCCAGCAGCGGCGTTTCGAGCGGCACGTAAACGATGTCGACGACGACAGCCCTAGGCGGCAGCCCGTCCAAATCGAGATCGAGCGGCGGCTGCCCGTGCATTCCAAGGCTGGTGGTGTTGACGACGAGCCCGGCATCGCGGAGCGCCGCCGCGCGCGAATTCCAGTCGCCAACCGCGATCCCGGCCGCCCCGTCGGCCAGGTCCGCCGCCAGACTTTCCGCCCGCTCCCGGGTGCGGTTGAACAGGCGGATATCGCGCAGCCCCGTCTCTTGCAGCGCCGCGACCACCGCCCGCGCGGCACCGCCGGCCCCCAGCACGACCGCGGCCCCACCGCGCGGGTCCCACTCCGGGGCGCTTTCCGACAAATGCTCGCGAAAGCCGTACGCATCGGTATTGCAGCCTTCGAGACTGCCGTCCTCGCCGACGACGATCGTGTTGATCGCGCCGATCCGCCGGGCCACCGGCTCGACCCTGTCGACGATCGCGAGGGCAGCCTGCTTGTGCGGGATCGTCAGGTTGCAGCCCCGGAAACCCAGCGCCGGCAGGGCCCGCAGAGCCCGCTCCAGCCGTTCGGGCCGCACCGCCAGCGGCACGTAGGCGCCGTCTATGCCGTGCTCGTCGAGCCAGAACCCGTGCAGCGCCGGCGAACGCGAATGGCCCACCGGCCACCCCATGATCCCCGCCAGCCGCGCGTTCCCGGTCAATCTCATGAACAAAGCGCCCCTGCCTCGCGCAGATAGGCCAGCAGCTCGATCAGCGGCAACCCCTGGATCGCGAATTGATCGCCCTCGACAGCCGAAAACAGCTGCGCCCCGACGGCTTCGAGCCGGTAGGCGCCGACCGAACCCAGCAGCACCTCCCCTTCCGCCGCGATGTAGAAGTCGAGGAAGCCGTCGCTGAAGTCGCGCATCGTAAGGCGAGGCTCGCTCCCCCACCGCCACCTGACCGCGCTGCCGAGACACACGCAGACCGACGTGGCAAGGCTGTGCGTCCGACCCCGCAACGCGCGGAGCTGCGCCCGGGCGGCCGCGAGATCGGCCGGCTTGTCGAACCATTCGCCGCCGGCGGCCAATATCTGGTCGGCGCCGATGACCAGCGCATCGGGATGCCGGGCCGAGATTGCCCGCGCCTTCGCCGCCGCCAGGGCCTGCGCGCACGCCATAGGTTCGCCGCCACGGCACGAGTTTTTTACGGTGGTTTCGTCGATATCCGCCGGCTCCACCGCGAATTCGACGCCGGCCTCGCGCAGCAGCCGCGCCCGCGCCGCGCTCGCCGATGCCAGCACGAGAGGCGGCCTATTCATCGACGCCCTGACGCCGCGCCAGCAATTTGTAAATCGCCGCGGCCGTCTCCTCGATCGAGCGGCGGGTCACGTCGATCACCGGCCAATGCTGCTCGGCGAAGACTCGGCGGGCCTCGCGGACCTCGGCGCGCACGGCCTCGATATCGGTGTAGTCGGTCTCTTCGTCGTGATCGAGCATGCTGAGCCGGTTCCGCCGCAACATGATCAGCCGCTCGGGATCGTTGGTGAGACCGACCACCAGCGGCCGCGTGGTCTTAAGCAGCTCCGGCGGCAGCGGGACACCCGGCACGAACGGGACATTCGCCGCCTTGACCCCACGATTAGCTAAATAGAGGCATGTCGGCGTTTTGGACGTGCGCGAAACCCCGACGAGACACACATCGGCGTCGTCGAGGCCCCAGCCCGACTGGCCGTCGTCATGGGCGATCGCAAACGTCATCGCGTCGATGCGATTGAAATACTCGCTGTCGAGAAGATGCTGCTGCCCAGGGAGGCCGCGGCTTTCGCGCCCCAGATGGGCGGCCAGCGCGCCGATAACAGGGTCGAGCACCGGGATCGCCGGTACTTGCAGGCGGCGGCACCCTTCCTGCAGCACCTGGCGCAGCGCATCGTTGACGAGCGTGAACAGCACCAGGCCGGGATAGGCCTCGACCCCGGCGATCACGCGGTCGACCTGGCTGCGCGTGCGCACCATGCTCCAGACATGCTCGATCGGCTGAGCCTCGTCGAATTGCACGAGACAGGCGCGTGCGACCGAATGCACCGTATCGCCGGTCGAGTCCGAAACCAGATGAAGGTGAAACCGCGTCAGCACCTGTCCACCCGCCCTTGTGTGCAAACCGGGGGTCGTTGGGGACAACACCGCCGGCAACCCGAAAATCGCCGATCCATTCCCATTGCGATTTCGGCCGACCCGATTTTAACCGACTGGGAGTACCGCCGACCGATCGAATCCGTCATCCGGGGATAGACCGATCTGTCCACGCTTTTCGCATTTTCCCGGAACCCGTCCCGACTGGCCGTTCCCCGATTTTCCCCCATTGTTCGGCGATTCGCCAGGGCGGTGGGAAACCGGCCGCGAATCGCGGGATCGCCGGCAATCCCCGGTTTTCAGGGCCATCCACTAACCACTACATCTTTTGATTCCTTTATCAGAGGAAGATAGGGTCGCGGCGATGACCGGCGCGAGCGGCAAACCCCTCTTACGTGTCCTGGCCGGCGAGTCGCTGGATTCGCCGCCGTGGTGGCTGATGCGCCAGGCCGGCCGGTATTTGCCGGAATATCGCGCGCTGCGGGCGAAAGCCGAGGATTTCGTGGCGCTGTGCCTGAACCCGGAATGGGCCGCGGAGGTGACGCTTCAGCCGGTCCGCCGGTTTCGGATGGATGCCGCAATCCTCTTCTCCGATATCCTGCTGGTGCCTCGCGCGCTCGGCCAGACCGTGGGATTTGGCGGGGACGGGCCGGTGCTGGACCCGATCAAGGATAATGCCGATGCCGCACGGCTTTCCGCGGCCGATGCCGGCAAGACGTTTTCCGCCGTGTTTGAGGCGGCCGGGCGGGTTTGCCGCGACCTTCCTGACGCGACGGCGCTGATCGGGTTTGCCGGCGGAGCCTGGACGGCCGCCACGTATATGGTCGAGGGCGGGGCGAGCCGCGATTTTGCGCGGGTCAAGGGCTGGGCCTATCGCGACCCGGACGGGTTTGCCGCGCTGATCGGCAAGATCGAGGAGGCGACGGTCGCGTTTCTGGCCGGTCAGATCGCCGCCGGCGCCGAGGTCGTCCAATTGTTCGAGAGCTGGGCCGGTATCCTGCCGGAGGCGGCATTCGAGCGCTGGGTCATCGCGCCGACCCAGCGGATCGTCGCGGCGATTAAAAAACGGTATCCCACCTGCCCGATAATCGGGTTTCCGCGCGGCGCCGGGCTGCTTTACGAACGCTATGCGCGGGACAGCGGAGTCGATGCGATCGGTCTCGATACCACGGTGCCGCTCGACTTCGCGCGGTCGCAGCTGCAGAGCCGGATGCCGGTGCAGGGAAATCTCGACCCGATCGCGCTGCTGACCGGCGGGCGGGCGCTGGAGGCGGCGGTGGACGACATCCGCCGGGAGCTCGGCGGCGGCCCTCTGATCGTCAACCTGGGTCACGGGGTCTTGCCGCAGACGCCGCCGGAACACGTCGCCGAATTGGCTCGGCTGCTTCGCCGGGTGTGATGCGCCGCCGCGCCGTCGTGCTCATGAATCTCGGCGGCCCGGATTCGCCCAAAGCGGTACGGCCGTTTCTCTACAATCTGTTCAGCGACCCGGCGATCATCGACCTTCCCGCCCCGTTGCGGCTGCCGCTCGCCTCGCTGATCGCCTGGCGGCGGAATCGGGTCGCACGCGAGATTTACGCCCATCTCGGCGGTGCCTCACCCCTGTTAGCTAATACAGAGACCCAGGCACGAGCGCTTGAGGCCGCGCTCGGGAAGGGCACTCGCTGTTTTGTCGCGATGCGGTATTGGCACCCGCTGACAAAGGCGGCTGTCGCGGCGGTCAAAGCCTGGGCGCCGGATGAGACCGTGTGCCTGCCGCTCTATCCGCAGTACTCGACGACGACCACCGGCTCGTCGCTGGCCGCGTGGCGGGAAGAGGCGGAGCGGCAGGGGCTAGGGTGCCCGACGAGGGCGATTGAATCGTACCCGACAGCCGGGGGATACATCGCGGCGCTCGCCGGGGCGATCGGCGACGTGCTCGGCAGCGACAATCCGCGCCTCCTGCTGAGCGCGCACGGCCTGCCGCTGAAGATCGTGCGGGGCGGCGATCCCTATCCGACGCAGATTGCCGAAACGGCGGCCGCTGTTGTCGCGGCGTTGGCCCGGCCGGGGCTCGACTGGCGGGTCTGCTACCAAAGCCGGGTCGGACCGCTGGCGTGGCTCGGCCCGTCTGTGGACGACGAAATCCGCCGCGCCGGCGCAGACCGGGTGCCTGTTGTCGTCGCGCCGATCTCGTTTGTCTCGGAGCATTCCGAAACGCTGGTGGAGCTCGACCGCGACTATCGGCGTCTCGCCGAGGCTTGCGGCGTTTCGGAATATCGGCGGTCGCGAACGGTCGGCGCCGATCCCCGCTTTATCGCCGCGCTCGCCGAGCTGGTAGATGGCGCATGAGCGAGGTTCTCGCCGCGGCCTACCCCTGGATCAAGGCGTTTCACATCGTCGCGGTCGTCGCCTGGATGGCCGGGCTGCTCTATCTGCCGCGGCTCTTCGTCTACCACGCGACGGCTCCGTCCGAGACATTCAAGATCATGGAGCGGCGGCTGCTTCGCGGGATCATGCACCCGGCCGCGGCGATGACGATCGTGCTCGGCGCTCTTCTCGCCGCGACCCCGGGCCTGGTCGACTGGCACAGGCTCTGGATCTGGCTCAAACTGTTGCTGGTCCTGGCGCTGCTGGTATTCCACCTGCTGCTCGTGCGGTGGCAGCGGGATTTTGCCGCGGAGCGGAACCGGCACCCCGCCCGCTTCTACCGCATGGTCAACGAATTGCCGATACTAGTGCTAATCGCGATTGCGATATTGGTCGTGGTCAAGCCGTTCTGACCGCGTAACTGTAACTCCGCACTTGCAATCGCTGTTTAAGTTGCATATCTCCGTGTTCGTGGGGAAACAGAGGCCGGCTAACGGCGTTTCTTCTTTACCTTTCCCTGCCACGCTCCCAGCACCGTCCGGCCCGCGAGATCGTCTCCGTGCAGGCTCCCGCAGACGGCGAAACCCGACCCTTCAGCGCGCGACACAAACTCCATGAATCTCCAGGAACTCAAACGGAAAACCCCGGCCGAGCTGCTCGCTTTCGCCGAGGAATTGCAGATCGAGAACGCCTATTCCCTGCGCAAGCAGGACATGATGTTCGCGATCCTCAAGCAGTTGGCCGAGAACGAGGTGACCATCTCGGGCGACGGCGTTCTCGAGATCCTCACCGACGGCTTCGGCTTTCTCCGCTCGCCCGAGGCGAACTATCTCGCCGGGCCGGATGACATCTATGTCAGCCCAAACCAGGTGCGCCGCTTCGGTTTGCGCACGGGCGACACGGTCGAGGGTCAAATCCGCAGCCCCCGCGACGGCGAACGGTATTTCGCGCTGCTCAAGGTGACCTCGATCAATTTCGAGGAGCCCGACCGCCTGCGCCACCGGATCAATTTCGACAACCTGACGCCGCTTTATCCCGAGGAGAAGATCGAGCTCGAGCTCGACGACCCGACCAAGAAGGATTTGACGACGCGGGTTCTCGACCTGATTACCCCGCTCGGCAAGGGGCAGCGTGCGCTGATCGTGTCGCCGCCGCGCACCGGCAAGACCGTGATGCTGCAGAACATCGCCCATGCGCTGGCGAAGAACCATCCCGAGACCTATCTGATCGTCCTTCTCATCGATGAGCGGCCCGAGGAAGTCACCGACATGGCCCGCTCGGTGCGCGGCGAGGTCGTCAGCTCGACATTCGACGAGCCGGCGGTGCGCCACGTGCAGGTCGCCGAAATGGTGATCGAGAAGGCTAAGCGGTTAGTCGAGCACAAGCGGGATGTCGTGATCCTGCTCGATTCGATCACCCGCCTCGCCCGGGCCTACAACACGGTCGTGCCGTCCTCGGGCAAGGTGCTGACCGGCGGTGTCGACGCCAACGCGCTGCAGCGGCCGAAACGCTTTTTCGGCGCGGCGCGCAACATCGAGGAAGGCGGTTCGCTGACGATCATCGCGACCGCGCTGATCGATACCGGCAGCCGCATGGACGAGGTGATTTTCGAGGAGTTCAAGGGCACCGGCAATTCGGAAATCGTGCTCGACCGCAAGGTCGCGGACAAGCGCACCTTCCCGGCGCTCGACATCACCAAATCCGGCACCCGCAAGGAGGAGCTGCTGGTCGACCGCGGCGTCCTCGCCAAGATGTGGGTGCTGCGCCGCGTGCTGATGCCGATGGGGACTAGCGACGGGCTCGAGTTCCTGATCAACAAGCTCAAGGAATCGAAGAGCAATTCCGAGTTCTTCGACAACATGAACACCTGATCGCGGACCCCTCCCCCGTGCGGCGGAGGGGCCCGATTTCCTCAGACGGTAAGGACGGTCGAACCGGTGGTCTTGCGGCTTTCCAGGTCGCGATGCGCCTGCGCCGCGTCGCGCAGCGCATAGGTCTGGTTGATCGCGAGCTTGACCTTGCCGCTTTTGACCACATCGAACAGCTCGCGGGCCGCCGTCAGCAGATCTTCGCGCTTGGCGGTGTAGGTATTGAGCGTCGGCCGGGTGACGAACAGCGAACCCTTGCCGGCGAGGATCCCGAGATCGACCGGCGGCACGGAGCCGGAAGATTGCCCGAATAGCGCCAGCAGCCCGAGCGGCGCGAGGCAATCGAGCGACTTGAAAAACGTATCCTTGCCGACGGAATCGTAGACTACCGGCAGCTTTGCGCCCTTGGTGATGTCGCCGACCTTGGCGACGAAATCCTCGCGCGTATAGACGATCGGGTGGTCGCAGCCATGAGCCTTGGCGAGGGCCGCCTTGTCGTCGCTGCCCACCGTGCCGATCACCGTCGCGCCAAGCGCTTTCGCCCATTGGCATACGATCAGTCCGACACCTCCGGCGGCGGCGTGGATCAGGATCGTATCGCCGCGCTTGACCTCATGGGTGCGGCGAATGAGGTACCACGCCGTCATGCCCTTGAGCATCATCGCCGCGGCTTGCTGGTCGGTGATGCCGTCGGGCACGGGAACCAGCCGTTCCGCGCCCATCGTCCGCGCCTCGGAATAGGCGCCGAGCGGTCCGCCGGCATAGGCGACTCTATCGCCGGGCTTCAAGCCGGTGACGCCGGGTCCGACCTCCTCGATGACGCCGGCGCCCTCGGAGCCGAGGCCGCTGGGCAAGGACATCGGGTAGAGGCCGCTGCGCTGATAGGTGTCGATGTAGTTGAGGCCGACCGCCGTGTGCTTAAGCCGCACCTGGCCGGGGCCGGGCTTGTCGACGCTGACCTGCTGCCAGGTGAGGACCTCGGGGCCGCCGGTCTTCTCGAAACGGATCGCTTGAACCATGGGGGAATCCTCTCGCGAATGGGTCGAGAGGGGTTTTAAGCGAGCGCGCCTTCGAGGGAAAGCAGGGTCTGCTTGGTCTTGAGGCCGCCATCGCCGCTATAGCCGCCGAGCCCGGACTTGGCGAGGACGCGGTGGCACGGGATTACGATCGGGATCGGGTTGCGGCCGCAGGCGCCGCCGACCGCCCTCGGCGCGGAGCCGATCGCCTCGGCGAGCTCGCCGTAGCACTGCGTCTTGCCGTAGGGAATTCGCCGCATCGCCGTCCAGACACGCAGCTCGAACGGCGAGCCGGCGGGGTTGAGGGGCAGGTCGAAATTTTGGCGCTCGCCGGCAAAATACGCGTCGAGCTGGCGAGCCGCTTCGGCCAGGAGCAGGCTGCCGTTGCCTCCGCGGGCGCCGCCCCAGGCTATCGAGACCAGCGCGCCGTCCTCCTCGGCGAGGGTTAGGTCGCCGACCGGGCTCGGGATCGTGAGTAGATGGCGCATCGGGGCGTCCTAGCGGATCGCGTCGAGTCGATCAACCAGCGCCCGCGACTCTACGATCGGCAGCGAACAAACCGGCCCCTCGCAGATATAGGCCGCCGGCCTGCCGTCGACGAGACCCTTGCCAAAGGCCGGATGCCCGGCCGGCAAAGCCCCGTCGGGCGGGACCCGCAGCAGGATGCGGTTTGGCAGCGATACCGCGTCGATAGCCCGGCGGAGCGCGGCCGACGCCGGATCGGCCGGCTCCCCGACAAGCACGACCTGCACCGGCGCGTCGGCGAGCGCGGCGTTGTTGAGCAGCGTCGAGAGCGGAAAGAAATTGCGCTCGACCTCGCCGGCAAAGGCGGCGATGACCGCCTCGGCGCGGGCGCGATAGGATTGGTCGCCGGTCAGGATGGCGAGCCGGGTCAGCACGCCGACCATCGTGCCGTTACCCGAGGGCACGGCGGCATCGTTGGCGGTCTTGGCGCGCGCGATCAAGCCGCCCGTGTCGGAGGCGGCGAAGAAATAGCCGCCGCCGTCGGCGTCCCAGTAATGGTTGTCGAGCACCGCGACCCAATCCCGGGCCGCATTGAGATAACCGGCATCGCCGGTCGCCTCGTGCAACGCGAGCGCGGCGCGGCAGAGATTGGCGTAATCGTCGACGCTCGCCGGATGCCGCGCCCGCCCGTCGCGCCAGCTATGCGAAAGCCGTCCGTCGGCGCCGCACATCCGCTCGCGCACGAAACCGAACCCGCGTTGCGCAAGCGCGATCCAGTCCGGCCGCTCGAACGCCTCGCCGGCATGGGCAAGCGCGGCGATCATCAGCCCGTTCCAATCCGCGAGGATCTTGTCGTCGAGCCCGGGCCGCACTCGCGGCGCCCGCGCGGCAAAAAGAAGCGCGCGGCATTCCGCAAGCTCCGCCTCGGTCGCCGGATCGGCGAGGCCGGGCGTATTGAGCCGGTTGAGGATATTGCGCCCTTCCCAGTTGCCGGCCGCGGTGACGTCGTAAAACCGCTTGAACAGCGAGGCGCGCTCGCCGAGCACCGAATCGATCTCGGCCTCGGACCAGACGTAGAACTTGCCCTCCTCATGCTCGCTGTCGGCGTCGAGGCTGCTGAAGAAGCCGCCCGCCTCGTGTGTCATCTCGCGCGTCAGCCACTCGACCGTCTCGCCGATCCGCTGGGCATAAAGCGGGTCGCGCGTCTCCTGCCATACAAGGGCTAACAGATCGACTAACTCGGCATTGTCGTACAGCATCTTCTCGAAATGCGGCACCAGCCAGCGCGCGTCGGTGGCATAGCGGGCGAAGCCGCCCCCGAGATGGTCGTAGATGCCACCCTGGCAGATCGTCGTCAGGGTGCGCAGCACGGCCTCGCGGAACGGGCTCAGCCGGGTGCGGCGCCAGGCGCGCCACAGCATTTCGAAAATCCCGCATTGCGGAAATTTGGGCGCCGTGCCGATCCCGCCGTTGAGCGGATCGATCTCGCGCAGGAGACGCTCGGCGGCCCGGTCGAACAGCGCGGGGTCGATCCCCTCCCCGGCTTCGGGCTTGCCGAGGCGCTGCAGCGCATCGCGCAGGATGCCGACATTCTTCAGCACCTTTTCGCGGTCCTGGCGATAGGCGGCGCTGATCCCGGCCAGAACCTGCGGAAACCCGGCTCGGCCCCAGCGCGCCTCGGGCGGGAAATAGGTTCCGCCCCAAAAGGGCTCGCCGGCGGGCGTCAGGAACATCGTCAGCGGCCAGCCGCCCTGCTCCCCGAGCAATTGCAGCGCGTGCTGGTAGATCGCATCGAGATCGGGCCGCTCCTCCCGGTCGACCTTGATGTTGACGAAGTTCGCGTTCATCGCCGCGGCGATCTCGGGGTTCTCAAAGCTCTCATGCGCCATTACATGGCACCAATGGCAGGCGGCATAGCCGATCGACAGCAGGATCGGCTTGTCCGCCGCCGCCGCCGCCGCGAGGGTGTCGCCGCTCCAGGACTGCCAATGCACGGGATTGTCCGCGTGCTGGAGCAGATACGGGCTGGTCTCCTCGCCGAGGCGATTTCTGTCCATTCTTGCGCTCCTGGCGCGCGCCAGGGAATCTTGCCGGGCTTGGCGCGACACGTTAGGGTTTCGGCTCAGTTTAAACCGAGAACGGCGGGAAGCATCACCCGCTCCGCCCGGCTCAGGACTTTCGGAGAGATCGCATGGCTGACCCCGCGCTGTTCTACGAGCGCCATATCTTCATGTGCAACAATGTGCGGCCCGAAGGGCACCCGCGCGGCTGCTGTATGGCGCGCGCGGAGGCGGCCGGGGGTTTCGACAAACTGCGGGGTTACGCTCGCGAGAAGGCCCGCCAGCTCGGGATCGAGCATGTTCGCTTCAACGCCGCGGGATGTCTCGACCGCTGTGAGCTCGGCCCGAACATGGTGATCTATCCCGAGGGGGTTTGGTATCGCTTCGGCTCGCAGGCCGATATCGACGAAATCCTTGAAACGCATCTGAAAAATGGCGGTCGCGTGGAACGGCTGATGCTGCAGCCGGACCAGAAGTAACGCCGCTCGATCCGTCGATAGACACGATCTACGCCCCGGCGACGGCGCCGGGGCGCGCGGCGATCGCGATCGTCCGTCTCAGCGGACCGCGGTCGCGCGACGCGCTCCTGGAGATATGCGGCACGGTGCCGCCGGCGCGTTTGGCGCGGCGGGTACGGTTGCGCGACCTCGACGACGGGCTCGCGCTGTTCTTTCCGGCGCCGCGCAGCCTGACCGGCGAGGACGTCGCCGAACTCCATGTGCATGGCGGCCGCGCCGTCGTTTCCGGCGTGATGGCGGCGCTGCGCGGCCTCGGGCTCCGCCTCGCCGAACCGGGCGAGTTTACCCGGCGGGCTTTTCTCAACGGCAAGCTCGATTTGACCCAGGCCGAGGCAGTCGCCGATCTTGCCGCGGCCGAGACCGAGGCCCAGCGGCGCCAGGCGCTGCGCCAGCTCGATGGCGCGCTCGGCGACCTCTATCGCGGTTGGAGCGATCGGCTGCTGCGGGTGCTGGCCCATCTCGAAGCAGCGATCGACTTCCCCGACGAGGATTTGCCGGCGGAGATCGAGCGCCAGGTCGCGCACGAAACCGCGGCGCTCGGCGCGGAGATCGCCGCGCATCTCGCCGACGCGCATCGCGGCGAGCGCTTGCGCGACGGCATCGACATTGCCGTCGTCGGTCCGCCGAACGCCGGTAAATCCAGCCTTCTCAATCGACTGGCCCGACGGGAGGCGGCGATTACCTCGCCGATTCCTGGCACGACGCGCGACGTCGTCGAGGTCGCCATCGACCTCGCCGGGTTTCCGGTCGTGCTGGCGGACACGGCGGGTTTGCGCGAAACCGGCGAAGCCATCGAGCGAGAGGGCGTGCGCCGCGCCCTCGCCCGGGCCGAGAAGGCGGATTTGCGGCTCTACGTGTTCGATGCGGCCGCGCCGATTGCTGCCGAGGGAGCGGCGGCATGGCCGGGTGGCGATACGATCCTCGTCGCCAACAAGACGGACCTCGCCGATTCGCGGGTGCCCCCTGGCGCCATCGCCGTTTCGGCCCTGACCGGTGACGGGATCGCCCGCCTGGTCTCCGCGGTGGCCGAACGGATTTCGGCGCGCTACGACGGGGCCGCGCCGGTATTGACCCGCGCCCGGCACCGCGAGGCGCTGGAAGCCGCGGCGGAGGCCTTAATGCGCGCCGGGAATGCGCCGCTTCCGGAGCTTAAGGCGGAGGACCTGCGTCTGGCATGGCGCTCGATCGCGCGGATCACCGGTCGCGCCGATATCGAGGATCTGCTCGACGTGATCTTCGCGGAGTTCTGCCTCGGCAAGTGATGTTTCACGTGAAACACCGCATCGTCTCGACAGGCCCCTCCCCGATCCGTAGATTGCCCGCATGAGCTCGCGATCGGGAAAATACGACGTCGTCGTCATCGGCGGCGGCCATGCCGGTTGCGAGGCTGCGTCGGCGGCGGCGCGGGTCGGCGCCCGCACCGCGCTGGTGACGCACTCCCGGGCCACGATCGGCGAAATGTCATGCAATCCGGCTATCGGCGGGCTCGCCAAGGGCCATCTGGTGCGCGAGATCGATGCGCTCGACGGGATCATGGCGCGGGCGATCGACCGCGCGGGCATCCAGTTCCGGATGCTGAACCGAAGCAAGGGCCCGGCGGTGCGCGGACCGCGCGCTCAGGCGGATCGCAAGCTCTACAAGGCCGCGGTGGCCGAACTGCTCGCGGAAACTCCCGGCCTCGACATCGTCGAGGGAGCGGTGGAGGACCTCGAGCTGGGCCGCGATGGGGCCATTCGGGGGTTGATCCTCGCCGATGGCCGCGCCCTCCGAGCGGCCCGGGTGGTGCTGACGACGGGAACCTTTCTCGCCGGGCTCATTCATATCGGCGCCGAGAAGATAGCGGCGGGCCGGGTCGGCGAGGCCCCATCCTACGGGCTTTCGGAAACGCTTCGCCGTTGCGGGTTCGCGCTCGGACGGCTCAAGACCGGGACGCCGCCTCGGCTCGACGGCACGACGGTCGAGTGGTCGGGGCTCGACGTCCAGCCGGGCGACGACCCGCCGGTGCCATTCTCCTTCCTGACGGAGCGGATCGTCACTCCGCAGATACCTTGCCACATTACCGGGACCACGGCGGCGACGCATGCGGCGATCCGGAAAAATCTAAGCAGTTCGCCGCTTTATGGCGGCGAGATCACCGGGATCGGTCCGCGCTACTGTCCGTCGATCGAAGACAAGGTGGTGCGGTTTCCGGACCGCGCCAGCCATCAGATTTTTCTCGAACCGGAGGGACTGGACGACGATACCGTTTACCCTAATGGCATCTCGACCTCGCTGCCGCGAGATGTCCAGGCGGCTCTGATCGCCACCATCCCGGGGCTTGAGCGCGCTGTGATGCGGCGGGCTGGTTATGCGATCGAATACGATTACGTCGACCCGCGCGAACTCCTTCCGAGCCTCGAAACGCGGCGGGTGCCGGGTCTCTATCTCGCCGGCCAGATCAACGGCACCACCGGATACGAGGAGGCGGCGGCGCAGGGCCTTGTCGCCGGGGTCAATGCCGCGCTGTCGGCGTCCGGCGCCGAGCCGATGATACTCGACCGGGCGGACGGGTATATCGGCGTTCTCGTCGACGATCTGGTGACGCGCGGCACCGTCGAACCCTACCGCATGTTCACGTCGCGCGCCGAATACCGGCTGACCCTGCGCGCCGACAACGCCGACCAGCGGCTGACCCCGGTGGGGATGCGGCTCGGCGCCGTGGGAGGCGCGCGGGCCGGGGCATTCGCGCGGAAAACCGCGGCGCTGGAAGCGGCGCGGCGATCGCTGCGGGAATTGCGCCTGTCGCCGAGCGAGGCGCGCCGGCACGGGCTCGCCGTCAACGCCGACGGGGTCGCGCGTTCGGCGGCGGAGTTGCTGGCGCTCCCGGGGGTCGATGTGGCGCGGCTCGCGCGGATTTGGCCGCAGCTTGCCGCGGTGCCGGCTGTCGTCGCCGAGCAGGCCGAGATCGACGCGCGCTACGCCGGGTATCTCGACCGACAGGCCCGCGACATCGCGGCAGTCCGGCGGGACGAGGCGCTGCTGTTGCCGCCGTTGCTCGACTACGCCGCGATCGGGGGATTGTCGGCGGAAGTCCGCGGCAAGCTCGCGGCGGCGCGGCCGGCGACGCTGGGTGGGGCGGGGCGGATTTCCGGGGTAACCCCGGCGGCGCTGGTGGCATTGCTGCAATACGTCAAGCGCCAACCTGTCCCGGCTCGATGACGGCAGCGCTCGACCCGGCGGGGTTTGCCGCGCAAATGGCCGTTTCACGTGAAACACTGCCGCGGTTCGAAGCCTACGCGGCGCTGCTGCGGCGCTGGTCTTCTCGGGTGAACCTCGTCGGCCGCAATACGCTCGGCGACCTGTGGCGGCGGCATTTCCTGGATTCCGCGCAGATACGCCTATATATTCCTGCCGGCGTGCAATCCGTGCTCGATATCGGCAGCGGGGCCGGATTTCCGGGGCTGGTACTGGCCTTGCTGGGGGTTCCGGGCATCGAACTAGTCGAGTCCGATGGACGGAAATGCGCCTTTCTCCAGGAAGCAATCCGCATCACGGCCGCGCCGGCGACGCTGCGGCACGCGCGGGCGGAGACCGTGCCGGCTCGGTCTTACGACGTGGTGACGGCCCGGGCGTGCGCTCCGCTGGACGGGCTTCTCACGCTGGCGGAGCGGTTTATCGGCCGGGACACGCGCTGCATCTTCCTCAAGGGCGAGCGGGCCGACGCGGAAATCGCGGAGGCTGCCCGGGGATGGACGATGTCGGTCGGGCTCCACCGCAGCCTCGCCGACCCGCGCGGAGCGATAGTCTGTCTCGACGGGGTCGGCCGTGCGCGCGCGTGACGCCACCCGCGTCATCGCGGTCGCCAACCAGAAAGGCGGGGTCGGCAAGACCACGACGGCGGTCAATCTGGCGACCGCGCTGGCACTTGGCGGCCGGCGGGTCGCGCTGCTCGATCTCGATCCGCAAGGCAACGCCAGCACCGGCCTCGGGATCGGCCCCCAGGGGCGGGCGGTCACGAGCTACGAGCTGTTGCTCGGCGAGGCGGAGTTCGCCGCTGCCTGCGTCGAAACGGCGGTGCCGTCGCTATCGGTGGTGCCGTCGTCGCCCGAGCTGGCCGGGGCCGAGTTCGACCTCGCGACCCGCGAGCGCCGGGAATTCTTGCTGGCCGGTGCGCTTGCCGGCGATTCGGGGTTCGAGGATGTGCTGATCGATTGTCCGCCATCGCTCAACCTATTGACAATAAACGCGCTAGTGGGAGCGAGCGAGATTCTCGTGCCGCTGCAATGCGAGTTCTATGCGCTTGAAGGGGTGGCGCAGCTGATGCGGACGATCGAGCGGGTACAGCGCGGGCTCAATCCGCGCCTGGTGCTGGAGGGAATCGTGCTGACGATGGTCGACCGCCGCAACAATCTCAGCGAATCCGTCGCCGCGGATGTCCGCCGGCATTTTCGCGACCGGGTGTACGACACGGAGATCCCGCGCAATGTCCGTGTCTCCGAGGCGCCGTCGCACGGATTGCCGGTGATGCTCTACGACCGGCGGTGCCCCGGCGCCCAGGCCTATGCGCGGCTGGCCGCGGAAATGCTGCGGCGGAGACGCCGGTGAGCGCCGGGGCGCGCCGGCCGCCGCTCGGCCGGGGGCTCGCCGCGCTGTTTGGCGAGGCCGGCGGCAGTGTACCGAGCGCCGGGGCGGCAACGGCGCGGGTGGCGCCGATCGAGGCGATCCGTCCGTCGCCGTTTCAGCCCCGCCGCCATTTCACCGAGGCCGAGCTGGAAGCGCTCGCCCAATCGATCCGGGAGAAGGGCATTCTCCAGCCGCTGCTGGTCCGGCCTTCGCCCGACGCAGGGAGCGAATACGAGCTGGTCGCCGGGGAGCGGCGCTGGCGCGCGGCGCAGCGCGTCGGGCTGCACGAGGTGCCGGTCACGGTGCGCGAGGTCGCCGATTCGGAGGCGCTGGAGATTGCGCTGGTCGAAAACCTGCAGCGCGAGGATCTGTCGCCGCTCGACGAGGCGGAAGCCTATAGCCGGCTCGGGCGGGATTTCGGCCGCAACCAGGGCGCCATCGCCGAGGCGGTCGGCAAGAGCCGCAGCCATGTCGCCAACATGATCCGTCTCCTGGCCTTGCCGGAACCGGTGCGCCGCCAGCTCGAGGAGGGGGCTCTCACCATGGGCCACGCGCGTGCCCTGCTTGGCGCGGCCGACCCGGCGGGGCTTGCCGCCGAGGTCGTTCGCCGCGGTCTCAACGTCCGCGCGACAGAGCTTCTGGTGCGTCGCCGCGGCGGTACGCCGCCGGTGCGCACGCCGCGCCAGCGTGACGCCGACACAGTGGTGCTCGAGCGCGAGCTCGGCGCTCATCTCGGCCTCAGGGTGTCGCTGTCGGCGCGTGCCCGCGGCGGCACGCTGAGCGTCCACTACGCCAGTCTCGATCAGCTTGACCGGGTCGTCTCGATATTGCGCAAGGGTTAGGCCGCGCCCGCGCGGGCGACTTCGAACAGCGCGGCGCGGCAGATCGTTTCGGCGGGGAGACCGGTTGTCTTCATCTGCGCTTCGGCGTCGGCGAGGGCGTCGAGCTGGCGTCGAAGGCGGGCCTCGCGCCAGCGTCCGAGCTGGCGCCGAAAACTGTCATGCTGCTTGAAGAAGATCGGGGGGCGCGCGCCGCGGATCGCGTCTTCGGCGGAAATGCCGCCGGCGACGCGCGCCGCCAGCCCGTGCAGGCGCTGCAGATGGCGAAGCGCCGCGCGGATGACCGATACCGGCGCCTCTCCCTCCTGAAAGACGCGGGCGAGGGCGCGGTCGAGATCGGCGAAGTCGCCCTCGGCGGCGGCCAATACCACGTCGTCGAGCGCCAGCGCCGCGGCGTCGGCGATTGCCGCACGGGCATCGTCGAGCTCGATCCGCCCGCCATCGCCGGCATAGAGAGACAGCTTTTCGAGTTCCGACCGGGTTACCAGCCGGTCGTTGCCGAGATGCTCGACCAGAAAGTCGACGGCGTCGCGGCTGGCGCCGATCCGGTGCGCGGCGAGGCTTTCCCGGATAACCGCGGCGAGGTCGCGGGCGCTATCGGGATAACACCCGATCGCGGCCGCAATCGGCGCGTCGTCGAAGGCGCGGCGCAGGCTGGAACGGCCCGGCAGGTCGCCGGCTTCGAGCACGGTCAGGGAGCCGCTTGGCCGGTCGGCGAGAAACCGCACCAGGATCGCGGACAGCGCGTCGCTGGCGTCGCGGACCCGAATGACCCGGTCGCCGCCCATCAGCGAAATCTGGGCGGCCTCGTCAACGAGGCGGGCGGGGTCGGCGAGGACCGCCGCGCCGGTAAGCTCGGCGACGCGGAACGGGTCGTGCAGATCGGGACAGACGGTGCGCGCGACCAGGTCCGCGCGCTCGCGCACGAGCCCCGCATCGGGGCCATAAAGCAGGATCGCGCGGATTTCCGGGTCCGGGCGCCGCAGAAACGCGTCGACCCGGGCGGGCGGCAGCTTCATCAGCCGCCAGCGGCGTGGCGGCGCTGCATGAACATCGTCAGCCGCGCCGCGATCTCGTCGCGCAATTCCTGGACGGTGCGGACGCGCGCATCCTCCTCGGTAACCACCGTCGCGTAGCCGTTGGCGAGAATGTCGAACGAGTCGGCGACATGGATGGTGTTGCGGAGCAACGTGGCCTTCGTGGCGATATCGCTCAGCGAATAGGTCGCGGTCACATCGACCTGCCCGCGTGTCGCCAAGCCCTGCGACTGGATGCCGAGATCGGAGCGCTGCACGGCGAGCGTCGTCTTCAGCTCGTACCGCACCGGAGTCGGGATGCCGGCCGGGTTCAGCGTGTCGCGCAAGGCGATTTCGAGCCGCTGGCCGATCCGCTCGCTGATCGGGGCGACCTTGATCGCGCGAAGCTCGGCGTCGGCGGGGCCGGTCTCGCGGCTGGCATAAAGCGGCGTCCAGTCGCAGCCGGCGCAGAATACCGGCGCGGTCGCCACCAGCGCGATCAAGATGCGGCGCAGGACCACCTCAGGCCACCAGATTGACGATGCGGTTGGGCACGACGACGATCTTCTTCGGTGTCTTGCCGTCGAGCAAGCGGCTGATTTGCGGCAGGCCGAGCGCCGCCTTCTGCACCGCGCCGCTCTCGGAATCGCGCGGCAGGTCGAGCGTCGCGCGGAGCTTGCCGTTGACCTGGACCGCGATCGTGACCTGGTCGTCCCGCGCCAGCTCGGGGTCGGCGACCGGCCATTTGGCTTCCGCGATCCATTCGCCGTGACCGAGCGCCTGCCACAGCTCCTCGGCCAGATGCGGCATCATCGGTCCGAGCAGCAGGGCGGTCGTCTCCAGCCCTTCGCGCAGCACCGCGCCCGCGCCCGGATCGGCGGCCGGCAAATCCTCGAGCGCGTTGGTCATCTCGCGAATCCGCGCGACGGCGCGGTTGAAGCGGAAACGGTCGAGATCGTCGGTGACGGCGGCAATGGTTTTGTGAAACACGCCGCGCAGCGCGGTGAGGGCCGGCGACAGGTCTTTCGGCATCGGCGAGCTGGCGGCGGGGAGCGCGGCGGCCGGCTCGGAGGCCATCCGCCACACGCGGTTGACGTAGCGCCAGATGCCCTCGATACCGGTCTCGGTCCATTCGAGGTCGCGCTCGGGCGGGCTGTCGGACAGCAGGTACAGCCGGGCCGTATCGGCGCCATAAGTCTCGACGATGCGTTCGAGGCCGACGACGTTCTTCTTGGATTTGCTCATCTTTTCGAGCCGGCCGGTGGTGACCGCCGCGCCCTTTTCGTCGACGAGCCTGTCGCCCGCTTCGGTGACCTCCTCGGGGAACAGCCAGTCGCCGGCGGCATTCTGGTAGGTCTGGTGGATCACCATCCCCTGGGTGAACAACCCGGCAAACGGCTCGTCGAGCTGCAAATACCCGCATTGCGACAAGGCGCGGGTGAAGAAGCGGGAGTAGAGCAGGTGCAGCACCGCATGCTCGACCCCGCCGATATATTGGTCGACCGGCATCCAGTATTCCGCCGCCTTGCGGTCGAACGCGACCGGCGACCGGGCCGAGCAGAAACGCAGGAAATACCACGACGATTCGAAAAACGTGTCGAAGGTGTCGGTCTCGCGCCGCGCCGGGCTGTTGCAATAGGGGCAGGCAACGTGCTTCCAGGTCGGATGGTGGTCGAGCGGGTTGCCCGGCTTGTCGAAGCTGACATCCTTTGGCAGCTCGACCGGCAAATCCTCCTCCGGAACCGCCACGATCCCGCAATCGGGACAGTGGATCACCGGGATCGGGCAGCCCCAGTAACGTTGGCGGGAGACGCCCCAATCCCTCAGGCGATAGGCGATCGCGCGCTGGCCCTTGCCGGTGGCTTCGAGCCGCTCGCCGACCGCGCGCTTGGCGTCGGCGACGGACAGCCCGTTGAGGAAACCGGAATTGAACGCCGTGCCATCGTCGACATAGGCCGTGTCGCCGACCGCGAAGCTCGCCGGGTCGGCGCCGGGCGGCAGCACGACCGGGATCACCGGCAGGCCGTATTTGCGGGCAAAGTCGAGGTCGCGCTGGTCGTGGGCCGGGCAGCCGAACAGGGCGCCGGTGCCGTATTCCATCAGCACGAAATTCGCGACATAGACCGGGACGCGCCGGCTCGGGTCGAGCGGGTGGATGGCTTCGACCGCCGTCCGGTAGCCGAATTTCTCGGCCGCCTCGATCGCCGCCTCGCTGGTGCCCATGCGGTCGCATTCGGCGACAAATTCGGCGAGCTTGGCGTCGTTTTTGGCCAATTCCTCCGCGAGCGGGTGGTGCGGCGACAGCGCGATGAACGAGGCGCCGTACAGCGTATCGGGCCGGGTGGTGAAGACCTCGATCGGGTCGCCGCCGCCGACCGCGAAAAATACCCGCGCGCCTTCGGAGCGGCCGATCCAGTTCTCCTGCATCAGCCGCACCCGTTCGGGCCACCGGTCGAGCGTCCGCAGGGCAGCGAGAAGCTCGTCGCTATAGGCGGTGATGCGCAGAAACCATTGCGACAGGAGCCGCTTCTCGACAAGCGCGTTCGAGCGCCAGCCGCGCCCGTCGATCACCTGCTCGTTGGCGAGGACGGTGTTCTCGACCGGGTCCCAATTGACCCAGCTTTCCTTGCGGTAGGCGAGGCCCGCCGCGAGGAAGTCGAGAAACATCTTCTGTTCGTGCTTGTAGTATTCCGGATGGCAGGTCGCGATCTCGCGCGACCAGTCATAGGCAAAGCCCATCTGCTGGAGCTGACCGCGCATCGTCGCGATGTTCTCGGCGGTCCACGTCGCAGGATGGATGCCGCCGGCGATCGCCGCGTTCTCGGCCGGCAGGCCGAAGGCGTCCCAGCCCATCGGGTGCAGCACGGCGTGGCCCATGGCGCGTTTGAAGCGCGCGACCACGTCGCCCATCGTGTAGTTGCGGACGTGGCCCATGTGGATGCGCCCCGACGGATACGGGAACATCTCCAGGACGTAGTATTTCGGACGCGGGTCGTCGTTCTTGGTGGCGAAGATGCCCTGGGCGTCCCAGGCCTTCTGCCAACGAGTCTCGGCCTCGCGGGCGTTATAACGCTCGTTTTTGCTCGAATCGGCGGTCATTTCCGGCTCTTTTTCAGGCGCCGGGTGGTCGCATGAAAGGGCTGAGGGGTCAACGGGGAGGGGCGGTGCGTGGGGCCTCGCTTAGGCCGCCAGGACGGCCTTTCGGACCGACTGCGGCAAGGTGATCGCGCGGAAAAAGACCTTCGGATAGAGATAATCGTCCCCGGACTCGTCGATGATGCGCACCAAGCCTTGCTTTTCGGCAATTCGGTCAGGGAGCGC